>NZ_JBHWDS010000008.1:27072-188968 GCF_042734615.1 Kitasatospora sp. NPDC059646 | reverse complement strand
GGGCGGGAGCAGCGCATCGACGCGCTCCCGCCCGCCGCGCTTTCCGCTCGGCTGACGCGCCTCAGCGGAGCGCTCCGCGCGGCGCGTCAGCCGGTGACCCGCCCGGTGCGGGGCGCGCTGTCGGTGAGCTTCGGTGCGGGCAGCGCGACCTGACGGGGCGGGACGGCTGCGGTCGCGGGGGCGGTGGCGGCGTTCCACGGCCCGGGGGCGAGTCCGGGGCCGGGCTTGCCGAGCGCGACCGTCCCCGACTGGCCGGCCTTGCGGAACAGGATCTGCTTGGGCGCGGGCGCCTCCGGGTCGAGCCAGAGTTCCGGGCCGTCGCCGAACTCGCAGTCCAGCACGGCGATGTCGTCGGGCCTGCCGTCGGAGGTGGCCCGGAACGCCACCCCGGCCTTGCGGTAGCCGGTGAGCCGACTGCGGCTCAGGGTGACCTGCTCGCCGTCGAGTTGGTGCTTGAGGGTGGCCACCGCGTAGTCGGAGTGCCCGGCGGCGTCGATCAGCAGCCCGTCGAAGACGGTGCCCTTGTCGCGGCCGAGCGCGTGCACGGCGATGCCGCCGGCCGCGTTGCCGTACAGCACCGAGGCGGTGTAGTCGAAGTCGTTGAGGTAGGCGCCGTGCTCGATGCCCCAGCCGCCGTTGTGGTAGGCGACGAAGCCGGTGACGGTGTGGTGGTGTTCGGCGTTCAGCCAGACGAAGACGCCGTTCTCCAGGTTGTTGTGCGCCAGGCAGTTCTCGAACGTCCACACCCCTTCGGCGGTCTCCGGCCACTCGTACCCGGACGCGCCGGTGGCGCCCTGCACGCCGACGGCCACGCAGTCCCGCGCGGTCGATCCGGTGCCGGCGCCCAGGCTGAAGCCGGTGAGCCGGTAGCCGCGCGGGTTGGGTTCGAAGACGGTGCGGGAGGCGACGCAGCCCAGGTAGCCGATGTCGTCGGAGGGGCCCTGCGGGGTGCGGGTGTCGAGAGGGCCGTCCCACCAGTACGCGTCCTCCCAGGTGTTGTGGGAGATGCAGCCGCGGAAGGTGATGCCGTGGCTGTGGTGCGGCACGAACGCGTGGCTGCCGCTGTCGCGGACCACCACGCCCTCGACCACGGTGCCGCGCGAGGTGTCGAGCAGCATGTGGAAGTGCAGCCCGTACCGGCCGAGCACCGGTTCGGTGACGGGCTGCCCGTTCCAGGTGTCCTTGCCGGTGGTGCGCGGGCCGAGCCGGCGCAGCGCCGCGTGCCGGACGTCGGCGGGGCGGCTGGACGTCAGGTGGACGTGGGCGCGGCCCTGTTCGGTGCCTTCGACCCGGACGTTGCGGGTCAGGTTGAGCACTTCGGCGCCGAAGGTCGCGCCGCCGCCGACGCCGACCCGCGGGTGGGCGTGCTGGAGCGGTGCGGTCAGCGCGACGTCGCGGCCGTCGATCCGTTGGACCGTCACCAGGTCGTAGGAGGTGGAGAAGGACTCGGCGTCGGGCGGGGCGGTCGGGGTGACGGCGAGTTCGTCGCCCGGCTGCCAGCCTTCGGGGGCGGCGGCGAGTCGCAGCACGGTGTCGCCGGGCTTCAGGTCGGCGGCGGCGCGCACCCAGGCGGTGCGGGGCGCGCCGTCCAGCCGGAGGTAGCCGTGTCCGGTGACCCACAGGCCGGTGTCGGTGTCGACGACGGTCGTGCCGCCGCCCCGGAAGCGGCGTTCGTCGATGTCGGGGAAGCGCAGGGTGTGGGTGTGCGCCTGGTCGGGCGCGAGTGCGAGGGTGCCGCGGACTTCGACGTTGCCGCCGCTCTCCAGGGTCAGCGAGCTGTCCTTGGCGAAGACCAGCGAGCCGCCGGTGTCGATCAGCAGCGAGCCGACCCGGGCGTCGGTGTCGAGCACCACCCGGTCGGTGATCCGCACGGCGCTGCCCGGACCGGGGACCTTGCCGCCCCAGCCCTTGGCGTCCGACCACGTGCGCCCGCTCTCGTCGACCGGCGGCGGGGGCGGGGTCGGCTGCGGGCCGGAGGCGGCGGGAACGGCGCGGGGGTGCTGATGGCCCGTCGCCCCTGCGCCGGGCGGCGGCGGGGCGGCCTCCTCCGCCGCCCCGGCCAGCGACTGGCGCAGCACCATTCCCCCGCCGACCGCCGTCACGGTGCCGACCGCCAGCCAGGTCAGCATCCGCCGCCGTCCGATCGGCGGCCGCCGGTGGCGCCCGTTCTCCCAGTGCTCCACGATGGCCGCCTCCCGAACGCGTGCAGGGACTCCGAATCGTCGGGGGCAGCATAGGCGGCGGGCCGGACGGAAATGCGCGACTTCCGCGCGGGTTAAGCATTATGACGTACCGTCAGGCCGGTGCCGGAATTCCGCGGCCGTGCGGGCGGGCCGGGCAACCGCCGGAACGGAGCGGGACATTCACCCGCAAAACGTCCCCGCTGCCCGTGATCAAAACGCCCAGCGGGGTGAATACTCCCGCACGCCGCTGCATAACACCCCAAATCGGACTCAAGATCGTCGAATTCCTGACGTGCGCCCAGTTCTCGCCATTCACAGCGGAGTTCGTCCGGAATTCCTTGATCGCGTTTTTCGGGCCCGGTGATGCCCGTCACAGGCATTTGCGAATCATCCTTAAATCCGCTTAATCTCCTGCCCACGTTCGTGGACACACGGACCCAGCTCACCCGGAACGCCGAGTCCTGCCGCCGGGTGGGCCGGCTGATGCGAGACGCACCGCGGCAGGGGCGGGGGAACCAGGTAAGTCGCCCTGGGCGGGTCCACGGACCGGTCCGGGGCTTGGGGTGAAGCCGTGCGCGCCGACAGGTGTGCGCGGCCGGGCGACTCCGGCCCGAATCCGACAGCTCACCTCGCAGGCGTGGGAGAGGAACGCATCTTCATGCTGCCCATCAGCGCCAAGCGCGCCCGCCGTCTGATCGCGACCACCGGTGTCGTGGGCATCGGCCTCTCGATCCCCTGCCTGACGGCCGGCACCGCCTCCGCCGCCTCGGTGGCCACCTGGGACAAGGTCGCCCAGTGCGAGTCCAGCGGCAACTGGTCGATCAACACCGGCAACGGCTTCTACGGCGGTCTGCAGTTCACCGCCTCCACCTGGGCCGAGTTCGGCGGCACCGCGTACGCCGCGCGCGCCGACCTGGCCACCAAGGACCAGCAGATCGCCGTCGCCGAGAAGGTGCTGGCCTCGCAGGGCCCCGGCGCCTGGCCGGTGTGCTCGATCCAGGCCGGTCTGACCAAGGGCGGCGCCGCCCCGCAGGTCGACACCTCCGCGAACACCGCCGCGCCGGCCGCCCCCGCCGCCAAGCCGGCCCAGGACACCGCCCAGCAGCAGACCCAGGCGCCGGCCCCGAAGCCGCGCCGGCAGGACCAGGGCCAGACCCGCCGCCAGGCCGAGCAGGGCGCCCCCGCGGCCGACCGGGCCGCCGGCAGCTACACCGTGGTGGCGGGCGACTGGCTGTCCACCATCGCGCAGCGCCAGCACGTCGAGGGCGGCTGGCAGAAGCTGTACGAGCTGAACCGCGACGTGCTGACCGAGGGCCCGGACGTGATCTACCCGGGTCAGCAGCTCGCGCTCGGCAACGTCTCGGTCGCCGAGGCCCCGGCCCGGCAGTCCGCCCCGGCCGCCAAGTCCTCGTCCAACGGCTCGAACTGGAAGGGCGACCGCTCCGGCGGCCAGTCCTCCGGCACCGCCAAGAGCACCGCCAAGAGCACCGCCGCGGCCCAGCCGAGCACCACCGCCAAGAGCACCGCGACCACCGCCACCGCCACCAAGGCGACCGGTTCGAAGGCCGCCGCGATCGACTTCGCGCTGTCGAAGGTCGGCCAGGCGTACATCTACGGCGGCACCGGCAACGGCGGCTGGGACTGCTCGGGTCTCACCCAGGCGGCGTTCCGCCAGGCCGGCATCAGCCTGCCGCGCGTCGCGGCCGACCAGGCCGACTACGCGACCCGCGTCTCGCTGGACAGCCTGCAGCCGGGCGACCTGCTGTTCTGGTCGAACAACGGCGCCAACTCGGGCGTCTACCACGTCGCGCTGTACGTCGGCGACGGCAAGTACGTCGAGGCCGCCAACCCGAGCGCGGGCGTGCGCACCATGACCATCGCCAACTGGGCGCCGGACTTCGCCGGTCGCGTCTGATCCCGCCCCTCGCGAGGTGACGGACGCCGGTCCGTGAGCGCCGCTGCCCCGGAGACCCTGGTCGGCTCCGGGGCAGCGGCCTATCCTCGGCCGGAAGCACTTCATCGGGACCGGGGAGCGTGGCGATGGCGAAGCTGACGATCACTCTGGAGGCGGACCTCGCGCTGGAGGTGATGATGCGTCTGGGAGTGAGCAGCCCGCAGGACGCGGTGGAGCTGCTGGTGCGGGACTTCCTGGCCACCGGCCGGCGCACCGAGGCGCGGACCGGCGGGAGCCGGGAGGGCGAGCGGTTCGCCGGTCCGGCGCCGGACGCCGAGCAGGGCTGAGTCCGGAGGCTCGACCAACCTCTGTTACTTGCAAGGAACTTACCGTCTAGTAAGTTCGCGGCCGAGTCCCTACCCTGGGCGGACCCCACCCCCCTCCAAGGGAGTTCGCCATGGCACACCCCCTCGCCCGTGCCGCCCGCGCCGAACACCTGCGCGACCGCGCCCCCGTCGAAGTCCTGCGCTCCGGCGGCCGGGTCGTCGAGGCCCGCACCCCCCACCTCGTCCCGCCGCCGGACGCCGGCAGCCTCGCCGACCTGCCGTTCCGCAACGCCCGGGAAGCCCCGGACGCCGAGGTGCTGACCCGACGCCGGCCGGACGGCGGCTGGCAGCACGTGACGGCCCGCCGGTTCGCCGACGAGGTCGCCTCCGCGGCCCGCGGCCTGGTCGCGGCCGGGGTGCGGCCCGGCGGGCGGATCCTGCTGATGTCGCGCACCCGCTACGAGTGGACGCTGCTGGACTTCGCGGCCTGGGCGGCCGGCGCGTCCCTGGTCCCGGTGTACCCGACCTCCTCGATCGAGCAGGCCGAGTGGATCGTCCGGGACTCCGGCGCGGTGCTGGCCGTCGCGGAGGACGCCGCCACCGCCGAGGTGCTGACCGTGGCGATCGCCCGCACCGGCGGCACGGTGCCGCTGTGGCGGCTGGACGAGGACGCCGTCGGCGCCCTCGGTGAGCTCGGACGGGCCGTCCCGGACGCCGAGTTGACGCGGCGCAGGGAGGCGCTCGGCCCGGACAGCGAGGCCACCCTGATCTACACCTCCGGCACCACCGGCCGGCCCAAGGGCTGCCTGCTGACCCACGCCAACTTCCTCACCGAGGCGGCGAACTGCCACGCGATGCTGGAGCCGGTGTTCAGCGCGGCGACCGGCGAGGAGCCGTCCACCCTGCTGTTCCTGCCGCTGGCCCACGTGCTCGGCCGGATGATCCAGGTGACCTGCGTGTACGGCCGGATCCGGATCGGCCACAGCCCGTCCCTGAAGCCCGACGAACTACGGCCCGACCTGGCCGCGTTCGGCGCCACCTTCCTGGTCGGCGTGCCCTACCTGTTCGAGAAGATCCACCAGTTGGGCCGGGCCGAGGCGCAGGCCAAGGGCGCGGCGCGGGTCTTCGACCGGGCCGCCGCGGTCGCGGTGCGCTACGCCCGCGCCGAACTCGCCGCGCTGGCCGGGGAGGGCCCGCACGCGCCGCTGTCGCTGCGGCTGGCGCACGGCCTGTACGACGCCCTGGTGTACCGCCGGGTGCGGCAGGCGATGGGCGGCCGGATCCGCTACGCGATCAGCGGCGGCTCCTCGATCGACCCGGAGCTGCTGCTGTTCTACGCCGGCGCGGGCGTGCTGGTGTACGAGGGCTACGGGCTGACCGAGACCACCGGCCCGTCCACCGTGAACCCGCCGCTGCGGCCCCGCCCGGGCACCGTCGGGCCCCCGGTGCCGGGCAGCGCGGTGCGGGTCGCCGAGGACGGCGAGGTGTTCCTGAGCGGCAGTCAGCTCTTCGACGGCTACTACGAGTCGGGGGCCGGGCGGCCGGTCCGGCAGCAGTGGTTCGCCACCGGCGACCTGGGCCGGCTGGACGAGGACGGCTACCTGACCGTCACCGGCCGCAAGAAGGAGATCCTGGTGACCTCCGGCGGCAAGAACGTCTCCCCCGGCCCGCTGGAGGACCGGCTGCGCGCCCACCCGCTGATCAGCCAGTGCCTGGTGGTCGGCAACGGCCGGCCGTACGTGGGCGCGCTGCTCACCCTCGACCCGGAGGCGGTGGAGCGCTTCCTGCAGGAGCGCCCGCCGGCCCCCGGCGGCGGGGCGGAGACCGGGGCGGCGCCGGAGGTGAGCACCGCCGTCCCGCTGCACCGCACCGTGCTGGCCGCGCTCGCCGAGGCCGTGCGGGCCGTCAACTCGACCGTCTCGCGGGCCGAGTCGATCCGCCGGGTGCGGGTGGTGTCCGGCGACTTCACGGAGGAACGGGGCCTGCTCACCCCGTCGCTGAAGGTCCGCCGGCAGGCCGTCGGCACCGCCTACCGGCGGGACATCGAACAGCTCTACGGCTGAACGCGCCCGCGGCCCCCGCTCCGGGCGGAACGGGGGCCGCGGGTCGGGCACCGGTCGGGTCAGGTGCGCGGACCGGAGCCGGTGGAACCGCGCATCACCAGTTCCGGCTGGAACATGAACTCGGAGCGCTGCGCCGGGTTTCCGCCGACCTCCTCCAGCAGGGCGTCGACGGCGGCCGTGGCCATCGCCTCGACCGGCTGCCGGACCGTGGTCAGCGGCGGTTCGGTGAACGCTATCAGCGGCGAGTCGTCGAACCCGACCACCGAGACGTCCTGCGGCACCGACAGGCCCCGGCGGCGCACCGCGCGGATCGCGCCGAGCGCCATCATGTCCGAGCCGCAGACGATCGCCGTGCAGCCCTTGTCGAGCAGCGCCTGGGCGGCGGCGTGACCGCCCTCCACGCTGAACAGGGTGTGGTGGATCAGGTCGGCGGCCTCCTCCGCGGTGCGCCCGGTGAGCTGCTGGAGCGCGGCGGTGAAGCCCTCGATCTTGCGCAGCACGGGGACGAACCGCTTCTGACCGACCGCCAGCCCGATCTTGTCGTGGCCGAGTTCGACCAGGTGCTGGACGGCCATCCACATCGCGGCCCGGTCGTCCGGGGAGATGAACGGTGCGGCGATCTTCTCGCTGTAGCCGTTGATCAGCACGAACGGGACCTGGCGGCCCGCCAGTTTGGCGTACCGGTCGTGGTCGGCCGTGGTGTCGGCGTGCAGTCCGGAGACGAACACGATGCCGGCCACGCCGCGCTCCACCAGCATCTCCACGAGTTCGTCCTCGGTGGAGCCGCCGGGGGTCTGGGTGCACAGCACCGGCGTGAAGCCGTGCCGGCTGAGCACCTGCTCGATCACCTGGGCGAGCGCGGGGAAGATCGGGTTGCTGAGCTCCGGGGTGATCAGGCCGATCAGCCCGGCGCTGCGCTGGCGCAGCCGGGTGGGCCGCTCGTAGCCGAGCACGTCCAGCGCGGCCAGCACCGTCTGGCGGGTCGTCGCGGAGACGCCCGCCTTGCCGTTGAGTACGCGGCTGACGGTGGCTTCACTGACCCCCGCCTGCGCCGCGATGTCGGATAGTCGCGCCGTAGTCACGATCCCAGAGCCTATTGCAACCACCTCAGACCGCCCACCACGCGGTGCTGTCCGCGGGGAGTTCGACGGTCCCGGACTCCGCCACGGGCGCGGAGGACAGCAGCAGCCGTCCGGGGGCGGGAACGCCGACGGTCTCGCCGGTGGTGTTCACGGTGCACACGAACGAGCCCTCGGCCGCGTCCCGGCGGAACATCAGCACGCCCTCGGGGGCGGCCAGCCACTCGACGTCGGTGCCGGCACCGAGCGCGGGCTGCGCGCGGCGGACGGCCAGCGCGGAGCGGTACAGCTCCAGCGTGGACGTCGGGTCGCCGGTCTGGACCTCCACCGACAGGTCGGCCCAACCGGCGGGCTGCGGCAGCCAGCTGGGGCCGCCGGCCACCGGGCCG
This sequence comes from Kitasatospora sp. NPDC059646, assembly GCF_042734615.1. Lineage (NCBI taxonomy): Bacteria > Bacillati > Actinomycetota > Actinomycetes > Kitasatosporales > Streptomycetaceae > Kitasatospora > Kitasatospora sp. NPDC059646. The sequence continues at coordinate 181,034 of NZ_JBHWDS010000008.1, read as the reverse complement.
AAGCCGTACGGGGCCTCGGTGCCGGACCACGGGATCGGCACCCGGCAGCCGTCGCGGTAGCCGTCCTGGCCGGCCTGCCGGAAGAACGACGGGTCCTGGCGGACCTCGTCGGGCAGGTCGGTGACGTCCGGCAGGCCGAGCTCCTCGCCCTGGTAGATGTACGCCGAGCCGGGCAGTGCGAGCATCAGCAGGGTGGCGGCGCGGGCCCGGCGCAGGCCGAGTTCGCGGTCGCCGGCGGTGCGGATCTGGGTGCCGAGGCCGGGCGGGTTGGCGAACCGGGTGGCGTGCCGGGTGACGTCGTGGTTGGACAGCACCCAGGTGGTGGGGGCGTCGACCGGGCGCATCGAGTCGAGCGACAGGTCGATCACCTCGCGGAGCTTGCCGGCGTCCCAGTCGGTGCCCAGGTACTGGAAGTTGAACGCCTGGTGCAGCTCGTCGGGGCGGACGTAGTTGGCGGTGCGCTGGACGGTCGGGGTCCAGGCCTCGGCGACGCCGATCCGGTCGCCGGGGTACTCGTCGAGGATCTTGCGCCAGCTGCGGTAGATGGCGTGCACGCCGTCCTGGTCGAAGAACGGCATGACGTCGTTGCCGAGCAGCTTCAGCTGGTCGTGGCTGCCGAGGTCGGGCAGGCCGGGAGCCTTGACCAGGCCGTGGGCGACGTCGATCCGGAAGCCGTCGACGCCCATGTCGAGCCAGAACCGCAGGATGGAGCGGAACTCGTCGGCGACCGCGGGGCTGTCCCAGTTGAAGTCGGGCTGCTCCGGGGCGAACAGGTGCAGGTACCACTCGCCGGGGGTGCCGTCGGGGTTGGTGCTGCGGGTCCAGGCCGGGCCGCCGAAGATGGACTCCCAGTCGTTGGGCGGGAGTTCGCCGTTCTCGCCCTTGCCGGGGCGGAAGTGGTAGCGCTCGCGCAGCGGGGAGCCGGGGCCCTCGCGCAGCGCGCGCTGGAACCACTCGTGCTGGTCGGAGGAGTGGTTGGGGACCAGGTCGACGATGATCCGCAGGCCCAGGTCGTGGGCGTCGCGGATCAGCCCGTCGGCGTCCAGCAGGGTGCCGAACATCGGGTCGACGGCGCGGTAGTCGGCGACGTCGTAGCCGGCGTCGGCCTGCGGGGAGGCGTAGAACGGCGACAGCCAGACCGCGTCCACGCCCAGGTCGCGCAGGTAGGGCAGGCGGCTGCGGATGCCGGGCAGGTCGCCCATGCCGTCCCCGTTGCCGTCGGCGAAGCTGCGCGGGTACACCTGGTAGATGACCGCGTCCCGCCACCAGCCGCCTCTGGAGGCCCCGGTGGTCGCAGCAGTCGTCCGAGCGGCGGGAACGGCGGCGGGCCGGGAGGCGTCGGCCAGGTTCTGGGTCATTGGACAGTCATCCCTTGGGTGCTGTGGAAGGTGACGGAGGTTCAGGACTTCGCGGCGCCGGCCGTCAGGCCGGTCACCAGGTGGCGCTGCACCAGGTAGAAGACGACCGCGGCGGGGATGGCGATGAGCACCGAGGTGGCGGCCATCAGCTGCCACTGGTGGTCGTGCTCGCTGACGAACGAGGCCAGGCCGACCGCCAGCGTGTACTTGCTGGACGAGAGCATGAAGGTGGAGGCGTAGGCGACCTCGCCCCACGCGGTGAGGAAGGAGTAGAAGGCGGCGACCGCCAGGCCCGGGCGGGCCAGCGGCAGGATCAGCCGCCAGAAGGTGCCGAACGGGGAGAGCCCGTCGACCCGGCCGGCCTCGTCGATCTCGACCGGAATGGTGTCGAAGTAGCCCTTCAGCAGCCAGGCGCAGTAGGGCACGGTGGTGGCGGAGTAGACCAGGATCAGGCCGGTGTAGCTGTCCAGCATCTGCAGGTTGGACAGGATGTAGTACATCGGCACGATCAGCACCGCGATCGGGAACATCTGGGTGACCAGCAGCGTCCACATCAGCTGGCGGTGGCCGGGGAAGCGCATCCGGGAGACCGCGTAGCCGGTGGAGGCGGCGATCAGCACGCCGATCAGGGTGGTGCCGCCGGCCACGATCGCCGAGCTGCCGAACCAGCTGAGGAAGTCGGTGTCGCCCAGCACCCGGCCGTAGTTGGCGAGGGTGGCCTTGTCCATGATCTTCGCCGGGTGCAGGTAGTCCATGTCGTCCGGCCCGAGCGAGATGTACGCGATGTACAGCACCGGGAACAGGGCGACCAGGCTGGCGAGGATCAGCGTGCCGTGCGAGAGCACGGTGGCGAGCGTCGAGGACTCGCCGCGCGCCCGTACCTTGACGGGTCGTCCGGCGGGCTTCGCTGCGTCGGTGGCGGGGCGGTCGGCGGTGAGAGTCATGGGGCTACCTGCCTGGTCGTGGTCCTTGGGGTTCAACTCGGCCGCCGTGCTCATCCGTTGGCCTTCTCGTTCCGGGCCAGCCAGCGGCGGTAGAAGGTGGTGAAGACGATCAGGATGGAGAGCAGCAGGATTCCGTAGGTCGCGGACTGCGCGTAGTCCGCGGGCTGCTGGCCGAAGCCGAGGCGGTAGGCCCAGGTGACCAGGATCTGCGCGTCGGGAGCGCCGGAGCCGAACAGCAGGAAGATGACGGCGAACTGGTTGAAGGTCCAGATCACGCCGAGCAGGACGACGGTGGAGGAGACGGTCCGCAGGCCCGGCAGGGTGACGTAGCGGAACCGCTGCCAGGCGCTGGCGCCGTCCATCTCGGCGGCCTCGTACAGCTCGGCCGGGATGGACTGGAGGCCGCCGAGCAGCGAGATCATCATGAACGGCACGCCGACCCAGGTGTTGACCAGGATCGCGGCGCACTTCTGCGCCAGCGGGTCGGACAGCCAGCCGGGTTCGGGCAGGTGCAGCATCGACAGCAGGCCGTTGACGGCGCCGCCGTCGGCGAGCATCAGCCGCCAGGAGAACACGGTGACGAAGGTCGGCACCGCCCACGGCAGGATCAGCACCAGCCGGTACAGGCTGCGGCCGCGCATCTTGCGGTTGAGCAGCATCGCCAGGCCCAGGCCGATGCTGTAGTGCAGGAACACGCAGATCGCGGTCCAGATGACGGTCCAGATGAAGTGCGACCAGAAGCGGTCGTACGCGGTCGGCCCCCACAGCACGTCCGCGTAGTTGTCCAGCCCGACGAAGTCGAAGCTGTCGGGTATGTGGTTGACGCCGATCTGCCGGCCGACGTTGAGGCTGGTGGCGTTGGTCAGGGTCAGGTAGAAGCCGCGGACCAGCGGGTAGCCGACCAGGACGCCGAGGACGACCACGACCGGCGCGATCATCGCGTACGCGTACCAGTACTTCGAGTACGACAGCTTGATGCGCTGAACGACCGCAACTGCCATGGGTTGACACCTTCTCCGGGAGGTCCGCCGCCTGCCTCGGCGACTTCTGCTGTGGGTCTGACGGGGCGCGCCCGGCCCACCGTCAGGTGTGGGCCGGGCGAACTGTTTCCGACTTACTTGCTGAAGTCCGGCAGGAGCTTCGCGTAGTCGGTGGCGGTGGCGTCCAGGCCGGCCTTGGTCTCGGACTGACCCTGGACGATCTTGCCCAGGTTGGTGCCGAAGGAGCCGAACAGCGAGGCGTACTCGGGCAGTTCGGGGCGCGGCTGGGCGGAGGTCAGGATCGCCTGGAAGTCGGCGATGCCCGGGTTGGCCTTGACCTCGGCGGTGTAGGCGTCGCTGCGGGTGGGCAGGGTGCCGTTCTTCAGCGCGAGGAAGGTCTGGCTCTCGGCGGAGGTCAGGAACGCGGCGAGCTTCTCGGCGGCGGCCTTGTGGGCGGCGTCGGAGCCGGCGTAGACCGAGACGTTGTGGCCGCCGGTCGGGGCGCCGCCCTTGCCGGAGGCGCCCTTCGGGACGGCCGCGATGCCGAGGTTCTTCTTGTCGGCGAAGGCGGCGCCCTTGTAGATGTTGGTGACCTCCCACGGGCCCTGGATGATCGCCGCGACCTTGCCGCTGTTGAAGGCGTCCATCATGTGCGCGTAGGCGTCGGTGGTGACGTCGGCCTTCACGGTGCCGGGGGCGGTGAACATCGACTTGTAGGTCTCGACGGCCTTGACCGCGTCCGCCGAGTTGACGGTGATCTTCTTGCCGGCGGCGTCCACCATGTTGGTGCCCTCGCCGTACAGGAACGGCATGGCGTAGTAGCCGTCGGCGGCCTTCAGCCAGAAGCCGTCCACGCCCGCCTTGTCCTTCAGCAGGGCGGCGTCGGCCTTCAGCTCGTCCCAGGTGGTCGGCGCGGCGGTGATGCCGGCCTTGGCGAAGAGCTCCTTGTTGTACATCAGGGCGAGGGTGTCGGTGACCAGCGGGACGCCGTAGGTCTTGCCCGAGTACTTGGCCTGCTGGATCAGCGACGGCTGGAAGACGGAGGCGTCGGTCAGCGCCGGGGTGCCGTCCAGCGGCTCCAGGTAGCCGGCCTTGGCGAAGGCGGAGGTCCAGCCCACCTCGGAGCGGAAGACGTCCGGCGCACCCTTGGCGCCCATCGCGGTCTGGAGCTTGTTCTGCGCCTGGTCGAACGGCACGTTCTCGAACTTGACCTTGATGTTCGGGTTCGCGGCCTCGAACTTCTTGACCAGCTCCTGGTAGTTCGGCGCCTCGTTGGTGGCGTTCGACGTGTCCCAGTAGGTGATGGTGACCGGTCCGCCGTCGCCCTTGGCGTCCGAGCCGGAGCCGCTGCTGCCGCAGGCCGCAAGAGTGACCGCAAGAGCCGCAACGAGAGCGGAGGCCGCGATGCCACGCCGCATGGAAACTCCTAGAAAGGTGGGGGTGCCCGAGATGGTGGAGGACGGCGCATAATGGCTGTCCCAGCCGACTGCGCCGTTGCAGGCCGTCGGGCTTGACCAGGAACGTAACAGCGGGGCGAGCACGACTGAAAGTCCTTGCAGCAAGTTTCTGCAACTTGCAGCCGATCGTTACGTCGACGTGTCCTTAGAGTTGCCACCGCGCGTCTTGACCATCCGTGGCCTTGCGGAAACTCCTTGCAGCCCCATCCCCTCCGACCAGGCAGAAAGGGCCCCGGGAGCGGTCGCTCCCGGGGCCCTTCGCACGCGTCCGGTCAGCCGGCGACGCCCAGCCGCAGCACCGTGCTGGACCGGAACTCATCCCCGGGCCGCAGCTCGGTCGACGGGTACTCCGGCCGGTGCGGCGAATCCGGGTGGTGCTGGGTCTCCAGCGCGACGCCCGCGAACGGGCCGTACGCCGTCCCGGACGGGCCGGTGACACTGCCGTCGAAGCCGTTCGCGGTGTACACCTGCAGGCCCGGCTCGGTGGTCAGCACCTCCAGGGTGCGCCCGCTCCCCGGGTCGGCGAGCAGTGCCGCCCGCACCGGCGGGCCGTCCGCCGGACGCTCGCGCAGCACCCAGTTGTGGTCGTAACCGCGGGAGAGCTTCAACTGCGGGTGCCCCTCGGCCAGCCCCTCGCCGATCGGGCGGGCCCTGGTGAAGTCGAACGCGGTGCCCGCCACCGGCTCGTACGGTCCGTACGGGACCTGCTGCTCGTCGACCGGCGTGAAGGCGTCCGCGTCGAGGGTCAGCAGGTGGCCGAGGACGTCGCCGCGGCCCTCGCCGGCCAGGTTGAAGTAGGCGTGGTTGGTGAGGTTGACCACGGTGGGCCGGGTGGTGACGGCCCGGTAGGCGATGGTCAGGTCGGCACCGCTCAGCGTGAAGTCCGTCCAGACGTCCAGCGCGCCGGGAAAGCCCTGGTCGCCGTCGGGCGAGTGCAGGTGCATCCGCACCCCGCCGGGGATCTCCTCGGCGTGCCAGACCCGGTGCGAGAACGAGTCGGGGCCGCCGTGCAGGGTGACGCCGTTGCCGGTGGGCAGCAGCGGGAACTCCTCGCCGTCCAGGGTGATCCGGCTGCCGGCGATCCGGTTCGCGTACCGGCCGACGGTCACGCCGTAGTGCTTGGCCGGGCCCAGCAGGGTCCCGACGTCCTCACTGGTCAGCAGCACCTGCGCGGGCCGGCCGTCCCGGTCGGGCGCGGTCAGGGTGTGCAGCGCCGCGCCCAGCGTGATGACGGTGGCCTCGATCCGGTCGGAGCGCAGCGTCCAGCGCTCCAGTCCCATGCCGGCCCCGGAGAGGTCGTACGGTGCGCGCTCCACCTCGGTGGGCTGGGCCGGCGCGGTCATGGGCTGCTCCTCGGTTCGTGATCACCCTGTTCGGCCAGCGTAGCCCGCCCCGGCGGGCGGGGCGGTGACCCGCTCCCGCGCGCCGGGGCGTCCGGCGGGCCGTCAGTCGGACTGCCCCGGGCCGTCGGTGGGCATCCCGAGGGCGTCGGCCAGGCCCTCCGGACCGGTGCCGAGCTTGCGGTGGACGGCGGCCAACCGCTGCTTCACCACCGAGACCGGCAGCTGCAGCTGCTCGGCGATCCGCTGCGGCGGCAGCGCCTGCACGGCCAGCTCGGCGACCTCCAGCTCCTGCTGATTGAGCGTCACCTTCGCGGGCACCAGCGCCCGGCTGGGCTGCAGACCGGACGAGGCGAGCACGTTGCGGGCCCGGATCTCCAGCCCGTCGGCGCCGCAGTGCTTCGCCAACTCCATGCCCTGGTAGAGGTGTTCCGCGGCCTCCAGGCTGCGGCCGACCTGGACCAGCGCCGCGCCGAGGTCGACCAGCGCGTGCGCGTGCTCGTAGCTGGCCGGGGAACGGCCCAGCCAGCTGACGGCCTCCTGGAGCAGTTCGACGGCGTGCGTGCCCTCCCACACGCTGGCGGCCAGCCGCAGTGCGCTGCCGATCGCGGACGGCGAGCCGGACTCCCGGGCCCGGGCGACCGCGTCGTCGCCGTTCTTCCGGGCGGACGGCAGGTCCCGGTGCGCCATCGCGACGGCCAGGTAGCCGGCCCACGGGGCGTACACGGTGGAGCGCCAGCCGCGCTTGTCCAGCCGCATGCCGGTCTCCGCCAGCACCTCGACCGCCATGTCGTAGTCGCCGCGCGAGATCAGCAGCTTGCCGTAGATGGTGGCGACGTCGGGCAGCACCAGCGCGGTCTGGTGGTACGGCGGCGAGAACCGGTACTTCTGCGCGATCTCCCAGGCCTCCCGGTCGCGGCCGCGGGCCAGCAGGGTGTCGATCAGCGAGCCGACCAGGTTCCACTGCAACGGCAGTCCGCTGCCCATCCGGTCCGCGATCCGCAGGCCGCGGCGCAGGAAGTCCTCGGCCTCCGGCAGGAATCCGCGCCGCAGCCGGGCGAAGCCCATCAGGAAGTAGGCGAAGCCGCGGTGCGCACCGCTCCACCCGGCGATCTCGAACTCCAGGATGGCGGAGCTGAACAGCTTCTCGGCGCGGGCGAGTTCGTCGTTGTAGGCGAAGCACAGGCCGAGCAGGGCGGGCAGTTCGAAGTTCCAGGTGGTGTTGGTCCAGCCGAGGCTGCGCGCCAGCCGGCCGTTGACCAGGGCGTCCTCGGCGGCGCGCAGCGCCTCGCTGCTGGAGCCGCCCTTCAGGGTGAGGTCCCAGGCGTGCAGGGCGCGCACCGGGCGGGAGGCCTCGCTCTCCTCGTCGACCTGGGCGGCGAGTTCGGCGACCCGGCGGGCCCGCTCGGGGCCGTTGTCCTCGTCGCGCTGGAGGGCGGTGTACAGCAGGTGGGCGGTCAGCAGCCGGACCTTGCCGAGCCCCTCGGGGGTGCGCTCGGACTCGGCCAGGCACAGCGCGGCGGCCCCGTTCAGGTCGCCGCCGTGGGCGATCACCTCGGAGAGCCGGAACACCGCCTCGACCCGCAGGTCCGGGCTGAGGCCGTCCTCGATGTCGAGCGCGCGGCGCAGCTGGTTGGCGGTCGCCTCGGGGTCGGTGAGCAGGGCGGCGCAGCCGAGTTCGTACAGCACCTCGGCGCGGTCGTCGATGTCCGGCGGCTCGGCCAGGGCGCGCTCCAGACAGCGGCGGGCGGCGTCGGGGCGCCGATGGCGAGGTTCTCGGCGGCGGCCCGGCGCAGCTTGCGGACCATGTTGTCGTCGCCCTCGCCGGGGTGGGTCTCCAGCAGGTGGCGGAAGGCGCTGAGCAGCGAGCCGCCGCGGTCCTCGATCGCGCTGGCGGCGATGCCGTGCATGCCGGTGCGGGTGGCGGCCGGGATCGACTGGTAGATGGAGGTGGCGATCAGCGGGTGGACGAACTCCAGCTTGCCGTTGGGCTGGCTGGTGAGGACGCGCAGGCGGCGCAGTTCGCGGACCGACTGGGCGGCCTGCGCCGGGCCCTGGGTGCAGATCGCGGCGGCCAGTTCCTCGCTGATCTCGGTGCCCAGCAGGGCGGCGGCCCAGGCGAACTGGATGACCGTCGGGCCGAGCTTGTCGAGCCAGTAGTCGCGGCCCTGGCCGCGGGCGGCCGCGGCCAGGTCGCGCAGCCGGGGCGAGTTCTCCTCGATGGGTTCGAGCTTCTGGTCGCGCACCTCCCGCAGCAGCGCGACGGTGTCGAACGGCGCTCCGGCGGTGACGGCCCAGACCTGGCGGCAGAACGCGTCGTCGGCGTCGGCGAACTCGCTGTGCACGATCTCGGCGATCGACAGCGGATTGAGCGGCATCAACTCGTGGCGGCGCTCGGCGCGTTCCTCGATCTGCTGGACGAACGGGCGGGCCTCCTCGTCGAATTCGTGGCGGTAGGCGAAGACCAGCAGCACCGGCAGTTCGCGGGCGCGTACCGCGAAGGAGGACAGCCAGGCCAGCGACTCCTGGTCGGCCACGTGCAGGTCGTCGATGACCACGACCAGCGGGGCGCGTCGGGGCGCGAGTTGGGTGATGACGAAGTCCAGGCCGTCGTGCACGCCCTGCGGGTCGAGCCGCTCGACCTCGTCGGACGGCGGGGCCAGGCCGACGGCCGGCGCGACGATGTTGTACCAGTTGCCGAAGACCTCGTTGCGCTCCTCCTGGCCGAGGCCGCCGAGCACCGGCAGCAGCAACTGGCGCAGCACGCGGAACGGTTCCCGCTTCTGCCGCTCGCTGCCCCGCGCGAACAGCACGGTGGAGTCCTTGCGGGCGCCGGCGATCCGGCGGACCTGTTCGAGCATGGTGGTCTTGCCCATGCCGGCCGGGCCGGCGAACAGCAGCAGTTCGCCGATCTTGGTGCCGCCTGCGGCGAACTCCCGGCACAGCTTGTCCACGGCCTGTTCGGCGGAGTGGAGTTCGCTGTCCCGCTCCCACAGCCGCTGGGCGGAAGCACTTCCGCCGGCCGCCGCCTCGTCCTGCGGCCCGCTCTGCTTTTCGGCCACGTCCGTCCCTCCGACTCGCCTTCCCGCACTCAGTTCCCGACCATAGCGCCGTCGCGGGCCGCGCGGGCGGCGTTCACGCAGGCTGCGGCCCCGCAGCGGGATTAGATCGCCTGGTCAAGGGCAAAACTCTTCAAGGCGACGTCATCTGACGACCCGTTAGGGTAATTCTTACGGGTCCACGGGTGTATTCGATCTTTGTGGGGGAAGACCGACGCCGGGCCCGAGCCCGACAGACTCGACACACCAGCACACAGGCCGCCAGGCCGCTCTGGAGACACGTTGGCCGCCATACCCCCGCTCTTCTGCCCCATTCCGTCGACCCTGCACCCCGGTCACGAGGCAGTCGGCAAGAGCACCGAACTCTGGCTCGATTCGATGGGATTCATGGGGGACGCGGAACGCCGCCGCCGCCTCCTGGCCATCGGTGCACACGAGTTCGTCTGCCGGATCGCCAAGGACGCCGAAGGCATCACGGGGTTGGAGCTGGTCTCGCAGTGGCTGTGCAGCATGCTCACGCTGGACGACGAGTGGGACACCGGCCGGCTCAGCCGGGACCCCTCCCGTGTACTCACGATAGCAGCCACGCTACTCGCCGTTATCAATTCGGCGGATTCCCATCCGGAAGAGTCGGACATCTACGTCGCATCGGTGCGCGACGTGTTCCGCCGGGCCCGTGACTGGGCCCCCGCGGTCGCCGTGAAGCGGTGGGCGGACAGCCAGTTGGAGTCCTTCATGGGCGCCGCCACGATCACCGCGTTCCGCGCGGAGGGCCGCGCGATGACGCTGTCCGAGTACCTGACGATAGGGCCGCTGGACCGCGGCAGCCGGTCCTGCATCGAGATCATCGAGGTCTGCGAGCGCACCTCCGTCCCGCAGTCCCAGCTGGACTCGCCGCGGGTGCACGCGCTCACCGAGGCCGCCAAGTTCCTGGTCCTGGTCGCCGCCGACGTCTACTCGTACAAACGCGAGGACAGCCACGGGGCCCTGGAGAGCAACATCGTCGACACCCTGCAGCGACATCTGGGCTGCGAACGAGAACAGGCCCTGCTGGAGACCGCCGCCCTGCACGACCGCACGATGTGCCTCTTCCTCCGCCTCGCGGACCGCACGTCACGCCGGTCCGGGCCCGAACTGCGGCGCTACATCCAGCAGTTGTCCAACCTGGTGAGCGGGAACCTGGAGTGGGGATTCACCTCCGCCCGCTACACCGAGCGCACCCCCGGCGTGATTCCGACCGCCGAGCGCGCCGAGCGCCCCGCCGACGGCCGGCTCACCCCGCCGCCCTACCCGGAGATCGCCTGGTGGTGGGAGCAGCTGTGGTGACGAACCCCTGACGGCCCGACGGGCCGCCCCGCGCCCCCGAGCTGCGGCGCGACCGCCCATCCGGCCATCACACCACACCGCCCCTCCGGCCCCGGTCCGCGCCACGCGCCCGGGGCCGAAGCATGCCCGGGCCGGTGGCGCACCGGCTCCGACCGGCCCAGGAGCGCTGGCGCCCGACAGTCCGGCGTGGTCACGTCGGAGCAGTGTCCGAGAGCGGCCGCCCGGCCGCCGCCGACCCACCGTCAAGGAGCGAACCAGCATGACCATCGCCGTCGACAGACTCTCCGACCCGGCCGTGCGCCGCCTGCTCGGCGCCGTCAACTCCGGCGACCGGGACGCCTTCTTCGCCGCCCTCACCGAGGACGCCACGATGGCCGACGACGGCTCGGAGCGCGACCTGGCGGACTGGGTGGACCGGGAGATCTTCTCCTCGCACGGACACATCGAGGTGCAGACCGAGAAGGCCGGCGGGCGCGCCCTGGTCGCCGACTACCGCAACGACACCTGGGGCGAGATGCGCACCGCCTGGCGCTTCACCGTCGCCCCGGACGGCCGGGTCAGCCGCTTCGAGACCGGCCAGGCCTGAGCAACCGTCAACGGCCGGTCAGCCGCAGCCGGCCAGGCACTCCCGGACGGCCGTGATCAGCGCCCGCGAGCGGATGTCCCCGGTGACGCCCGGCTGCATGCCGTTGGTGACGTAGCCGAAGCCGATGCCCAACTCCGGGTCGGCGAAGCCCAGCGAGCCGCCCCGGCCGGGGTGCCCGAAGCTCGCCGGGGACGCCATCGGCGAGGTGCCGCCGTGCCGGAAGAACCCCTGGCCGAACGTGGTGTTGACGATCAGCACCCGGTCCGGCCCGTGCACCGACGGGCCCGCCGCCTCGGCCAGGGTGGCCGGCTCGAACAGCGCGGGCAGCCGCTGCCCGGGCGCGTCCGCCCGGTCGGCGGCGCCGATCAGCGCGGCGTAGAACCGGGCCAGCGAACGGGCGGTGCCGATGCCGCCCGCACCCGGCACCTCGACGGCCTGCACCGCGGGGTCGTTCAGGTCCACGCTGCTGCGCACCGAGCCGAACGAACGGGCCGTCAGCGACAGCGGGTCCCGGTAGGCGTCCAGCACCGACTGCTTGGGGCGCATCCGCATCCCGCCCGGGCCGGCCTTGGCCGCCTCCGGCGCGGGCAGGTCGACCAGCCGGCCGACCCGGCCGGACTCGGCGGCGGGCAGCCCGATCCACAGGTCCAGGCCGAGCGGGGCGGCGATCTCGTCCGCGAAGTACTGCCCGACGCTGCGGCCGCCGGCCCGGCGCACCACCTCGCCGACCAACCAGCCGAAGGTCAGCGGGTGGTACCCGTGCGCGGTGCCCGGCTCCCAGGCCGGAGCCTGCGCGGCGACGGCCGCCGCGGCCGGGTCCCACGCCAGCACGTCCTCGATCCGCAGCGGCACGTCCAGCGCGGGCAGGCCCGCCTGGTGCGACAGCAGCCAGCGGACCGGGATCCGCTCCTTGCCGGCCTGCTTGAACTCCGGCCAGTACGCGGCCACCGGGGCGTCCAGGTCGAGCAGCCCGCGCTGCGCGAGCAGCAGCGCGGCGGACGCCGTCAGCCCCTTGGTGACCGAGCGCAGCACCTGCGCGGTTCCTGCCTCCCAGGCCACCGCCGGCGCGGGCCGCGCGCCGACCTCCGGCCGGGCGTCACCGCCCCACAGGTCGACCACCTTCCGGCCGTCCAGGTACAGCGCGAACGCCGCGCCCAGCTCCCCGTACTCCCGGAAGTTGCCCGCGAAAGCCGCCCTGACCGGCTCGAACCCGTCCGCCGTGAATCCCTGGATCTCCACCCGTCCACCATAGACACCGCCCGCCGCGACCTGCGGCGGGGCCCGGGCCCGGCGGGCTCGCGGCCGCTCCGCGGGCTACTCCACCGTCCACCCGATGTGGCCGATGCCGGAGGAGTAGATGGCGCAGTGGCCGGACGACTCCTGCGTCTCGCCGGGCTGGGCCGTCACCGAGCTGCCCGTGACGTCCGGCGCGAGGCCGCAGACGATGTCGGCGTGGAAGGTGACCGGGGCGTCGGTGTTGTTGGTGCAGTCGACCCCGCCGGTCAGCGGGTCGTTGTTGTGGATCCAGGTGGTGCAGTCCAGCCCCGAGCGGACCGAGGCCGGCGCCGGCGCGGCCGCAGCGGGCAGCGCGGCGCCCAGCGCGAACAGGGCGGCGGCGAGGGACAGAGCGGTGGCGCGGTACTTCAACGGTCCTCCCGGGGACGGTGACTGACGGTCCGTCCATGGCCTTCCCGGCCACACCGGTCCGTATACCAACTCTTTCGGGTGATGCCGGCCGCCGTCCAGGGCCAGAATGGCGGCATGGACACTCCTCCGCCCGCCCCGTCCGCCGCCCCGCTGGACGAACTCGTCGACGTGGTCGACGAACAGGACCGCGTGCTGCGCACCGCGCCCCGCTCCGAGGTCTACCGCGACGGCCTGCTGCACCGCTGCGTCTTCGTCCTGGTCCGCGACCCGCAGGGCCGGATCTTCACCCACCGCCGCACCGACACCAAGGCGTTCGCCCCCGGCGCCCACGACTGCTTCGTCGGCGGCGTGGTCGGTGCCGGCGAGAGCTACCGGGACGCCGCCGTCCGCGAGGCCGAGGAGGAGCTCGGCGTCACCGGCATCCGCACCCGCCCGCTGTTCCGCTTCCGCTACACCGACGGCGACCGGTTCAGCTGGTGGTCCGACGTCCACGAGGCCGACTGGGACGGCCCGGTCTCCCCGCAGGCCGAGGAGATCGCCTGGTACGACTGGCTCACCGAGGACGAACTCGCCGAGCGCCTCGCCACCTGGGAGTTCGTCCCGGACGGCCGGGAGGCCTGGCGCCGCTACCTGGAACTGCGCGCCACCGGCTGACCGCCGCCGTCCGTGCTGTCCCGCGCCGCCCCCGACGAACTAGGGTGGGCCGCATGGCTTCCCGTACGCCGTCCGTGGCGCCCCGCGCGGGGGAACAGCAGCCCGCCCGCACCCCCCGGCGGCGGCTCACCGTCGACGAACGCCGCGAACAGCTCATCGCGGTGGCCCTCGAACTGTTCTCGGACCGGGCCCCCGAGGACGTCTCCATCGACGACATCGCGGCCGCCGCCGGCGCCTCCCGCCCGCTCGTCTACCACTACTTCCCCGGCAAGCAGGCCCTCTACGAGGAGGCCCTCCGCCGGGCCGGCCGGGAACTCGCCGGACGCTTCGAGGAGACCGCCGAAGGGCCGCTCTCCGAACGCCTCCACCGCGTCATGGGCCGCTACCTGGACTTCGTCCAGTCCCACGCGGCCGGCTTCACCGCCCTGCTGCGCGGCGGCTCGGTCGCCGCCAGCCCGGACGCCGACGCCGTCATCGACCAGGTCCGGCGCGCCGCCCAGGAGCAGATCCTCCGCCACCTCGGCCTCCCCGACCCCAGCCCCACCCTGCGCCGCACCGTCCGCGCCTGGATCGCCAACGCCGAGATCAGCTCCCTCGACTGGCTCGCCGACAAGCCCGTCCCCGCCGAGACCCTGCAACTCCACCTGGTCCAGGAACTCGTCGCCGCGCTCGCCGTCGCCGCCACCCGCGACCCCGAACTCGCCGCGCTGCTCGCCGAGTTCTTCGCCGCCGAACGCCCCGACGGCCCCACCGCCCAGCTGGTCCGCGACCTCACCGCCACCCTCGCCACCCCCGCCCTCACCGACTCCCTCCTCCGCCTCGCCACCCCACCCACCCCCTGAGCCCCCGCGCCGCCCACCGAGATCCCCCACCCCGGCCACCCGTCCTTCTCGCGTCGCCCCCACCGACCCCCCGCACCCCCGCGCCGCAGGCACCCCCCACCCCGCCCGCACCACCCACCCCACCAATCACCCACCCCCGCACAACCCTCCTTCTTGCGTCGTCCACGTCTGATAAAAAGTGGCTGAACTGTCCACACCCGAGAACGAGGGGGCTCGGCGAATGACGCAGGACGGCTTCGCCGCCGCAGACCGGATCACGGCCACGCTGGACGCGGCGTGCGCCGCACTTCTCGGCAGCCGCGCCACCCACTACCCCGTCGACGCGCTCACCGCGTTCCGCCGGCCCCAGCACCCGGCCGCCAAGGCCCTGTTCGGTCTGCGGATCAGCCAGATCGGCCCGGGCCTGCTGTCCGTGCCGAAGCTCGGCACGGTGATCGAGGTCTCCGGCATCCGCCGCCCGAACGCCAACGCCGGCCGCGAGGCCGTCCCGGTGCTGACGCAGCGTTTCGCGGCGTCCGCCCTCGGCCTGTCCGACGTTCCGTCAGCTTCCGCGCTGCGCCTGCACGCCGAGCCGACGCCGGTGGACAGCGGACCCCTCGCCGGGTTCACGCAGTCCCTCGCTGCGCTGGCCGAGCCCCGTGTCACCGTCGCCCCCGACGAGTTGTCGACCGGTTCCGGCGTCGAGGCGCGGCTGGTGGTCCCGCCGGCCTTCCACACGCTGACGGTTCGCGGTTCGGGCAATGCCCTCTCGGCCCATCTCGCCGAGACCGCGGAGGAGTTGTTCTCCGGCTGCACCCCGGCGGAACGCAACGACTTCGCCGTGGTGGCCGCACTGCTGGCGGAGCAGTTCGCCACCGCGAACGTCTCCTACGCGGGCGTCGCCGCGCTGCTGGTGAACGGCCGCCGGTCGCGGGTCTCGCTGGTGGTGTCGACGGTTCCGTGCGCGCAGCCGATCCAGGAGTTGGCGGTGGACCTGTCCACCGAGCGCCCGAACTCCGAGGTGTGGACGGTGCTGCTGCCGGCCGGTCCGGCGGCGGTGCTGGTGGAGAACCGGGCGATGCCCGCGCTGACCGAGCTGCGCGGCGAGAGCACGGGCGGCACGGTGTACAGCTCGGTGGTCGAGGCCTTCGTGCCGATGCCGGACGGGGCCACGGTCCTGACGATCCAGCTGACCACGTCGGACACCGCGGACTGGGACGTCTACACCTCGGTCTTCGCGGACCTCCTCTGCTCGGTCCAGCTCGCCTGGGACGGTGTGTCGGTGGCCCCCGCCCCGGTGCCGGTCGGCCGGGCCATGCCGGCGCAGGCCCCGGCCGCGACGGCGCAGTCCGCGCCGTCCGCCCCGGCCGCACCGCCGGTGCCGGTGGCCGTGCCGGAGCAGCCGGAGGCGCCGTCCGGGACGTCGGTGCGGGTGCCGCCGTCCGACTTCAACCCCTTCGCGGCTCCGGCCCCCGCCGACCTGCCGGCCCAGCAGCCGTCCCCGGTGCTGGCCTCCGCCGATCCGTTCGGCGCGCCCGCCCAGGCCCCGGCGGTCCCCGAGGAGCCGGCCAAGGGCACCACGGTCCGGGTGCCGCCCGCCGAGTTCAACCCCTTCGGCACCCCGGCTCCCGCCCCGACCGCCCAGGCCCAACCTGCCCCGGCCGCCGACCCGTTCGGCGCACCCGCCGCCGCACCCGCCCCCGTGCCGGAGCCGGAGCCGGAGGCGGCGGACCCGAAGAAGGGACGGCTCGTCAAGGTCCCCCCGGCGGACTTCAACCCGTTCGCCGGACTCGCCCCGGCACCCACCCCCGCCGCAGCCGCACCCACGCCCGCCACCCCGGCCGCCGCAGACCCCTTCGGCGCACCCGACCCCTTCGCCACCCCGGACCCCTTCGCCACACCCGCCGCCGCACCCGACCCGTTCGGCGCACCCGCCGCTGCACCCGCCCCCGCGCCCGCACCCGAACCTGAGGCGGCGGACCCGAAGAAGGGACGGCTCGTCAAGGTCCCCCCGGCGGACTTCAACCCGTTCGCCCCTCCGGCCCCGCCCGCCCAGAACACGGCCGCCGCCGACGGCGAGCAGGAGGAGCCCAAGGGACGCCTGGTCAAGGTGCCCCCGGCCGACTTCAACCCCTTCGGCGGCCTGTCCGCGCCGCCGGCGCCCGCCGCGGCCCCCCAGGCGCCGCCGCCCCCGCCGGCCACCAGCCCCTTCGGCTGATCCCGCCCGAACGGCGAGCCCCCACCGGGCTCGCCGTTCGCGTCTCCCGCGCACATCCCGAGGGTTCCGTCAGCGGCGAGTTCCGCGCCCCTCGTTGGCCGACGCCCTACTGGTCCGGCGCCCGCCGAACGATCATCATCACTCGTGGCAGGCACCACGTCACGAGAGAAGGTCGCGATGTCCCTGAGCTCCGCCGGGAAGCCCCGTCCCACTGCCGCGAAGGCCGTCAAGGCCGTCAAGGCCTCGATCGTCGCCTTCGCGACCGCGGCCGCGCTGGGCGCCGTCGCCCCCGCCGCCCATGCGACGGGCAACTGCACCCACTACGGGCAGGCGGGGTACGGCCAGGTGTTCACCGACTACAACTACGCGGGCGACTGCTGGGAGTTCCAGCTCGGGACCTGGACGGTCTTCCCGGTCCTGGTGAACCACAAGGTCTCCTCGCTCCGCAGCTGGGGCAGCTACTCCGGCCAGAAGGTGAACCTGACTGGCGACGGCCTGACGTTCACCGCGGGCGCGGGCGAGTGGTGGCCGAACCTGCCGGACTGGTTCAACGACCGCGCGAACGCGGCGTACTGACGGTCCGTCGCGCCCGCTGCTCCGGGACGCCGGACCGCCCGTCCCCCAACGTTCGTGCGTCCCGGAACCGTTGACCCCCGCCGTTGACCTGCACCACTGGCCCCGGCCTCGCGCGGTCGGCTACGTTGTTCGACCATGACGACCGGGACGGCCTCGCGCCACGCACGAATCGGTGACCCGGCGCTCCGCTGAGCGCCGTCCGGGCCGTTGCCGGCCCTCCGCCGGATCGACGGTCCCGCGCTGCGGCGCGGGCTCCCCCTCCCTCGTGTGTCGACCCCAGGCTCGAATGTCCACCACGACAGGAGAATTGATGACCGGCAAGACGCTGAGCACCGAGCTGCGGATCCCCACGACGGACGGCGGCTCCGCCGACGCGTTCGCCGTCCACCCGGACGGCGACGGGCAGTACCCGGGGGTGCTGATGTACCCGGACGCCTTCGGGATCCGGCCCGTGGTGCGGGAGATGGCCCGGGAGCTGGCGGAGCACGGGTACTACGTGCTCGTCCCGAACCCGTTCCACCGGCACGGCCCGACGCCGGTGGTCGAACTGCCCGCGTTCATCGACGAGTCCCGGGCCGACCTGTTCGCCCGGCTGATGCCGCTGATCCGGGCGCACACCGCGGAGCTCTCGCGCAGCGACGCCGCCGACTACCTCGACTTCCTCACCGCGCGGCCCGAGGTCGGCCCCGGCCCGGTCGCGGTGACCGGCTACTGCTTCGGCGGCCTCCTGGCGATGCGCACCGCCGCGGCCCGCCCGCACCAGGTGGCGGCGGTCGCCGCGTTCCACGCCCCGGTGGCCGCGGACGGGCCGGAGCTGTTCGCCGAGGTCGCCGCGCGGCTCCATCTGGGCCATGCCGCAACCGACCTGACGCCGGACACGCTCGCCGACCTCAACCGCGCGCTGGACGCGGCGGGCCTCGACCACACCTCCGAGATCTACCCCGGCACCGTCCACGGCTTCACCATGTCCGACACGTCCGCGTTCAGCGCCACCGGCCTGCGCCTGCACTGGGACCGCCTGCTCCCGCTCCTCGCCGAGACCCTGCCCGCGGCCTGACCGGGCCGCTCGCGCCCGGTCCGTCAGCACCCCCTGCGAGGATCTCCGGGCCCGACTCGGAGGAAGACCGCCATGGGCGCCTGGGCCACCGGCCCGTTCGACAACGACACCGCCGCGGACTTCGCGGGCGACCTCGACGCGGCCGCCCCGGAGCTGCGCGAGGGCCTGGTCCGTGCGGTGCTCGGCGGCGGCGCCGCCGAGTTGGGCCACCTCGACGCGTGGGACGGGGACCGGATCGTCGCCGCCGCCGCGCTGGTGGCCTCGCAGTGCCCGGGCGGCGGGCCGGTGAGCACCGCGTACGGGCCGGACCAGCCGCTGCCGGTGTTCGACGCCGACCTCCGGCGGCTCGCCCTGGACGCGCCGGGCACCGTGCTCGGCGAGGACTCCGAACTCGCCGAGCTCTGGGACGACGCGGACCGGGGCGCGGACCGGCGGCGCGAGGTGGAGCGGCTCCGGGCCGTGCTGCACGCGGCCTCGGCAGCCTGACGGGGGTTCAGTCGGCGGCGCGTTCCCCGTCGATCTCCTCGGCCAGCACGGCCATCCGGTAGAGCGCGACGAAGTACCGGGAGGCGTAGCCGTCGACCGCGAAGGCGGGCAGCAGCTGGCCGAGGAGCTCGATGCGGCGGCGCAGGTGGTCGCGGTGGCGGGCGCTGAGGGCGGGGCCGTCGAGGACGTTGGCGGCGAAGCCGGTCAGGACGGTGTCCAGGGTGACCAGGCAGGTGCCTTCGGGCTCCCGGTCGTACCAGCCCGTGGGGAACCTCATGGCGCTGAACTCGTCCCAGAGGCACGCCAGGAGGTCGGTCTTCTCGTCCGACATGACGATGATCATGCCGCACGCGGCGGCCGGTGGGAACGCGTCACGTGCACGACTTCCCCGCCGGATCCGGCCGCTCCGTCCGCGATCGGGTCAGGCCGCCCGGCGGGCCAGGTGGACGACGTCCGGGACGCCGCGCTCGACGGCGATCTCCTCGGTGCGGACGTCGGTGAACCCGGCGTCCCGCAGCGCCTGTTCGAAGGCGGAGGACGGCTGGGCGCTCCACACCGCGAGGATGCCGCCGGGCCGGAGCCGGGCGGCGGCGTCGGCCAGGCCGGCGGGGCCGTACAGGCTGTCGTTCTCCTCGCCGACCGTCCAGCCGGGGCCGTTGTCGATGTCGAGGCAGAGCGCGTCGTAGCGGTCGGCGGACTCGGCCAGGTACCGGACCAGGTCGGTGTGCAGCACCTCGACCCGGGGGTCGTCCAGCGCGCCGGCGGAGAACGCGCCGAGCGGGCCGGTGCGGTGCCAGTCGATGATCGCCGCCTCGCGCTCGGCCACGGCGATCCGCCCCCAGCGGGGCTCGGCGGCGGCGTACGCCAGCGAGAAGCCGACGCCGAGGCCGCCGATCAGCACGCTCGGGCGGGGCTCGGCCAGTCCGTCCAACGCGGCCTGCACCAGCAGTCGTTCGGAGCGGCCGTCGGCGGTGTCCATCAGGAAGCAGCCGTTCGCGATGATCTCGTAGTGCCCGCCGCGCCGCCGCAGCGCCACCTCTCCGTACGGGCCCTCCCGCCGGTCGATCACTTCGGCCTCGGGCAGGCCCTGGCGGCTGGGCAGCACGGACATCCGGTAACTCCTGGTCGGCACGCGGTCACGAACCAATCGACCCTAACCGATCTCCCCGCCCCGGGGCCGGGCATTTCGGCCCGGCAGGTCACCCCTGGGCGTCCAGCACCGGCCCGGCCTCGGCGACCGGCACCGCCTCCTTGGGGCTGCGGCGGCCGCGCGCCTCCAGCCACTTGGCCAGCCAGGACAGCAGCAGACACATGCCGATGTAGATCGGGGAGATCACCATCACGACGGGGATGAACGGCAGGTCGTAGTCCAGGTTGGTGGCGATCAGCTTCCCGGCGTGCAGGAACTCCTCGAAGGTGATCAGGAAGCCCAGCGAGGTGTCCTTCAGCGCCACCACCAGCTGGCTGACGATGGTCGGCAGCATCGCCCGGACGGCCTGCGGCACCAGCACGTACGTCATCACCTGCGTCTTGCGCAGGCCGAGCGCGAACGCCGCCTCCTTCTGGCCCTTGGGGACGGCCAGTACGCCGGCCCGGAACACCTCGGCCAGCACCGAGCCGTTGTACAGGGTGAGGCCGGCGACCAGGGCCCACAGCGGTTCGACCTTGAGGGCGACGAAGATGAAGAAGATCATCACCAGCAGCGGCATCGCCCGGAAGAACTCGACCACCACGGTGGACACCCAGCGCACCGCCCGGTGGTCGGAGAGCCGTCCCGCGGCGAACAGCGCGCCGAACGGCAGCGCGAACAGCACCGTCCAGCCGAACGCCTTCAGGGTGTTGCCGAGACCGTCCAGCAGCAGGCGCTGCACGCCCTTGTACTGGAAGGCCATCCACTTCTGGTAGGTGAACTGGTCGGTGTGGAACAGCATCCAGATCACCCAGCCGATGACGGCGGCGATCACCACCAGCGCCAGGATGCCGTACAGCCGGTGCCGGGCCTGCGCTTTCGGGCCGGGGATGTCGTACAGCGCGGAGGACTCCACCGTCATCGGGACACCGCCACCCGTCGTTCCAGCAGGTTGAACAGGGCGCTGATCGCCAGCGTGAGGATCAGGTAGCCGACAGCGATCCAGACGAAGGTCCAGATGATGCTGTAGCCCAGCTCGTTGATGGTCCGGTAGGTGCCGAGCAGCTCGGTCACGCTGAACGAGCCGGCGATCGCCGAGTTCTTCGCCAGCGCGATCATCACGCTGCCCAGGGGGGCGATCACCGCGCGGTACGCCTGCGGCATGACGACCAGGCTCAGCGTCTGACCGAACGTCATGCCCAGGCAGCGGGCCGCCTCGCCCTGCCCGACCGGCACCGTGTTCACGCCGGAGCGCAGCGCCTCGCAGACGAACGCGGAGGTGTAGCAGCCCAGCGCCAGCACGGCGAAGGTGAAGAACGGCAGCGTGATGTGGAAGCGGGGCAGGCCCAGCACCACGATGAAGAACAGCAGGGTCAGCGGGGTGTTCCGGAGCACCGTCACCCAGCCGGTGCCGAACGCCCGCAGCGGCTTCACCGGCGACACCCGGAAGCCGGCCATCAGCACCCCGAGCACCAGCGCCAGCGCCCCGCCGACCAGGGTGAGCCAGAGCGTGCCGAGGAAGCCGTGCCAGTAGGTGGACCAGTTGTCGATCAGGACGTTCATCCGCGCCCCCTGCTCACTTGTACCGGTCGATGGCCGGGGGCGGCGGCGCCGGCACTCCGGAGAGGCCGAGCGTCGCGTCGTACGCCTTCTTCCAGTTGCCGTTGTCCATGTTCAGCTGCAGCGCGTCGTTGATCGCCATCCGCAGCACGGTGTCGTTCTTGGGGACGCCGATGCCGTACGGCTCGGTGGAGAACGGCTCGCCGACCATCTTCAGCTCGTCCGGGACCTTCGCCACGAAGCCCTGCAGGATCGCGTTGTCCGTGGTCACCGCGTCGACCTGATTGCTGATCAGGTTGTCCACGCACGCCGAGTAGGTGTCGTAGCCGACCAGCTTGGCCTTCGGGTAGTTGGTCTGGATCCGCTGGTACGGGGTGGAGCCGGCGGCCGAGCAGACCTTCCGCCCCGCCAGGTCCTGCGGGCCGTTGATCTTCGTCTCGTTCTTGCGGACCATCAGCGCCTGCCCGGCGATGAAGTACGGGCCGGCGAAGCCGACCAGCTTCTTGCGGTTCTCGTTGATGGTGTAGGTGCCCACGTAGTAGTCGACCTGGCCGTTCTGCAGCGCCGTCTCGCGGTTCGCGGAGGCGATGGTGCGGAACTCGATCCGGTCCGGGCCGAAGCCCAGGTAGGCGCCGACCATCCTGGCGATCTCGATGTCGAAGCCCGAGTACTCGCCGGTGGCCGGATTCTTCTGCCCCAGGTACGGCTGGTCCTCCTTGGCGCCGACCACCAGGTGGCCGCGCGAGCGGGCCGCGTCCAGGGTCGGCGAGCCGGTGATCGGGTCGCCGCTGCGCACCTCGTAGCTGGGCAGCGCGCCGGGCTGCGGGCCCTTCGGCGGCGGGGTGCCCTCCTTGCCGCACGCGGACAGGCCGGCCGGCGCGGTCAGCACGGCGAGCAGCGCCAGCACGGGCAAGAGCTGTTTCCTCACCGCGCCGCCTCAGTGCTTCAGGATCTTGGAGAGGAAGTCCCGGGCCCGGTCGCTGCGCGGGTCGGCGAAGAACTCCTCGGGGACCCGGTCCTCGACGATCCGCCCGTCCGCCATGAACACCACGCGGTTGGCGGCGGAGCGCGCGAAGCCCATCTCGTGGGTGACCACCACCATGGTCATCCCCTCGGCGGCCAGCGAGCGCATCACCTCCAGCACCTCGTTGATCATCTCGGGGTCGAGCGCCGAGGTCGGCTCGTCGAACAGCAGCGCCTTCGGGTCCATCGCCAGCGCCCGGGCGATCGCCACCCGCTGCTGCTGACCGCCGGACAGCTGCGCCGGGTACTTGTCCGCCTGCGAGGCCAGCCCCACCCGCTCCAGCAGCGCCCGCCCCTTCGCCTCCGCCTCCGCCTTGCCGCGCTTGCGCACCTTGACCTGGGCGAGCGTCACGTTCTGCAGCACCGTGCGGTGCGCGAACAGGTTGAAGGACTGGAACACCATCCCGACCTCGGCGCGCAGTTTCGCCAGGTACTTGCCCTCGGCTGGCAGCGGCCGGCCCTCGATCAGGATGTCGCCGCTCTCCACCGCCTCCAGCCGGTTGATCGCCCGGCACAGCGTGGACTTGCCCGACCCGGACGGGCCGATCACCACCACGACCTCGCCCCGACCCACCGTCAGGTCGATGTCCTGCAGCACGTGCAGGGCACCGTAGTGCTTGTTCACCCGGCGCAGTTCGATCAGCGGCTCGCCGACCGGCCGGTCCGCAGCCTCCTGCGGACCCGTCACCTGGTGCGCCGCCCCTTCAGCAGCCAGCCGAGCGCCGTCCCCGCGAGCAGCGTCGCCAGCAGGGCGATCCAGAGCGGACAGGTGACGGTGAAGACCCAGAACTGGATCTTCACCTTGTCCAGGTTGGCGAACAGGAACCAGATCGCCAGCACCACGATGACGCCGATGCCGATGTACCGGGTGGGGATGCCGGCGATCTCACCGCGCTGGGCACCGGTCGGAGAACCACCTGAAGTCTTGGTCACCCCGGCAGTGTGCCCCCGCCCCGGGCGGTGATCGTCGCACCACCACCGCCCGGGCCGTGCATTCACCCGTCCGCACCACACTCCGCCGATCCGGCACCGCCGACCGGGCTCCCCGCCGGGCTCCCGCCCGGCCCGGGCGGCGGGCCTCCGGCGGGACCGGGCACCGAACCGGCCGCCCCGCCCGGGGCGGCCTCGCGGACGGTGGCGCCGCCCGGGCGGTGCGCGGGCCGCTCGTCGCGCCAGGAGCGCCACAGCGCCGCGTACGGCCCGCCGGAGGCCACCAGCTCCGGGTGCGGCCCGTACTCGGTGATCCGGCCCTGCTCGACCACCGCGATCACGTCCGCGTCGTGCGCGGTGTGCAGCCGGTGCGCGATCGCCACCACCGTGCGACCCGCCAGCACCCTCGACAGCGAGCGCTCCAGGTGCCTGGCGGCCCGCGGGTCGAGCAGCGAGGTCGCCTCGTCCAGCACCAGGGTGTGCGGATCGGCCAGCACCAGCCGGGCCAGCGCCAGCTGCTGGGCCTGCGCGGGCGTCAGGACCGTCCGGCCGGAGCCGACTTCGGTGTCCAGGCCGTCCGGCAGCGCGTCGGCCCAGTCCGCGGCGTCCACCGCGGCCAGCGCGGCCCGCAGCTCGGTGTCGTCGGCCTCCGCCCGGGCCAGCCGGAGGTTGTCGCGCAGGCTGCCGACGAAGACGTGGTGCTCCTGGTTGACGAGCGCGACCTCGGTGCGCACCCGCTCGGCGGGCATCCGGGACAGCTGCGCCCCGCCGAGGGTGACCCGGCCGCGGCCGGGCGCGTAGATGCCCGCCAGCAGCCGGCCCAGGGTGGACTTGCCCGCCCCGGACGGCCCGACCAGCGCGACCCGGCTGCCGGGCTCCACGTCCAGCGTGATCTCGCGCAGGACGTCCGCCCCTTCCCGGTAGCCGAAGCTGACCCGGTGCGCCTCGACCCGCCGGCCGTCGGGGCGCAGCTCCGCGTCGGTCTCCGGCTCGGCGACCTCGTGGACGCCGACCAGCCGGGCCAGCGAGGTCTGCCCGATCTGCAGTTCGTCGTACCAGCGCAGGATCCGCGAGACCGGGTGCACCAGCGCCTGGGCGTACAGCACGCCGGTGGTGAGGCGGCCCGGGCCGATCCAGCCGTGCAGCGCGAACAGCCCGCCGAGCACCAGCGTGCCCAGCACGGCGAGCGCGTAGGTGGCGTCGACGGTGGGGAACCAGACGGTGCGCAGCCACAGCGTGTACCGCTCCCAGGAGATCCACTCGTGGATCTTCCGGTCCGTCAGTTCGACCCGGCGGGGGCCGAGTCGCAGTGCCTCGACCGTCCGCCCCGCGTCGACCGTCTCGGCCAGCGCGGTGTTGACGGCGGCGTAGCCGGCGGACTCGTTCCGGTAGGACTGCGGGGCGCGCCGGAAGTACCAGCGGGAGGTGAGGACGAGCAGCGGCAGGCCGAGCACGGCGGTGGCGGCGAGCAGCGGCGAGGTGACCACGAGTGCGCCGAGCACCAGCAGCACCGAGACGACCGCGACCACCAGTTCGGGCACCGCGTCCCGGATGGAGCGGGCCAGCCGGTCGATGTCGGTGGTGCCCCGGGAGACCAGGTCTCCGGTGCCGGCGCGTTCCAGTACGCCGAGCGGCAGGGCGACCGAGCGGACCAGGAAGTCCTCCCGGAGGTCGGCCAGCACCCGTTCGCCGAGGGTGCTGCCGCGCAGCAGCGACAGCCCGGTGAACACGGACTGCGCCACCAGCGCCGCCAGGTACCACCCGACCGCGGCGGCGATTCCGTCGGCGCCGCCGCCGGTGGAGAGCGTCTCCACCAG
This sequence comes from Kitasatospora sp. NPDC059646, assembly GCF_042734615.1. NCBI lineage: Bacteria > Bacillati > Actinomycetota > Actinomycetes > Kitasatosporales > Streptomycetaceae > Kitasatospora > Kitasatospora sp. NPDC059646. The sequence goes on along the minus strand of NZ_JBHWDS010000008.1, from coordinate 156,066 downwards.
CGACCCGAGCACGGCCGGGCCGACCAGGCCCGCCACCGTCGCCGTCCCGTGCAGGGCGGCCACGCCGGCCAGCCCGCGCCGGTGGCGGCGGGCCAGCATCCGCCCGTAGGCCCGCACCGCGGCGGCGGACCCGACCGGCAGCGTGGTGGCCGGCCCCTGTTCCTTGATCGTCGGCGGCTTCACCGGGTGCTCCCTCGCCTTCGTTCTCCTGCTCGGTCTCGGTTGCGGCCTCGGCGTCCGGCGGAGGCCGGGCGGAGGCGGGGCGCCGACGGCCCGTCAGCGGGGCGCTGCGGTGCGGCCGTTCGGTGCCGTGCGTCGGCGCTCACTGCGTGCCTCCCGGGGCGGGCACGCCGGTGCCGGCGGCCGCGAGGTCGGTCTCGTCGCGGGTGACCACCGCCCGGTAGCGCGGTTCGGCGGCCATCAGTTCGCGGTGGGTGCCGCCGGCGCAGACCCGGCCGTGGTGCACCAGCAGGACGGTGTCGGCCTGGTCGAGGAGCAGCGGGCTGGTCGCCAGGACCACGGTGGTGCGGCCCTCGCGCAGGGCGCGCAGCCCGGCCGCGATCCGGGACTCGGTGTGCGCGTCCACCGCGCTGGTCGGTTCGTCCAGCACCAGGACGGGCGGGTCGGCGATCAGCGAGCGGGCGAGCGCGAGGCGTTGGCGCTGGCCGCCGGAGAGCGAGCGGCCGCGTTCGGTGATCCTGGCCGCCATCGGGTCGCCGCCGCACTCGGGCGTGCCGTCGACCAGGGCTTCCAGGGCGTCGTCCGCGCGGGCGGCGGCGAGGGCGGCGGCGGGGTCGATCCGGCCGGAGCGCGGGACGTCGAGCAGGTCGGCGAGGGTGCCGGAGAGCAGCATCGGCTCCTTGTCGTGCACCAGCACGGCGGCCCGGGCGGCGGCCAGCGGCACCGCGTCGAGTTCGGTGCCGCCGAGCCGGGCGGAGGGCAGCGGTGTCTCGCCGTCGGCCAGGGCGGGACGGCCGCCGAGCCGGGCGGCGAGCTCGCCGGCCGCGTCGGGGTCGCCGCAGACCACGGCGGTCAGCCGCCCGGCCCGGGCGGTGACGCCGGTGGTCGGGTCGTGCAGGTCGGACCGCTCGGCGCGGCGCACCAGCTCCGCGGGGTCGGCGGGGGCGCCGGCCGTCGGGCCGTCGGCAGCCGTGCCGTCCCGGGTGAGGGCGAGTACGGACACCACGCGGCCGGCCGAGACCCGGGCGACGCTCCAGGCGTGCGCGGCCTCGCCGAGGACCCGCAGCGGGGCGGCGAGGAAGGCGGTGGCGCCGTAGACGGCGATCAGTTCGCCGACGCCGATCGAGCCGTTCAGCGCCAGGTGCGCGCCGTACCAGGTGACGCCGATGACGAACAGGCCCGGCAGCAGCACCTCCTGGGCCTGCATCACGGACCAGGTGCGGGCGGTGCGCACGGCGGCGGCGCGCACCCGCTGGGAGGCGGCCCGGTAGCGCCGCAGGAACAGCTCCTCGCCGCCGATGCCGCGCAGCACCCGCAGGCCGGCCACGGTGTCGGCGGCGAGCTCGGAGGCCTTGCCGCCGAGTGCCCGCTGCTCGGTGTAGCGCCGCTCGAACGGCCCGAGCAGCGGCCAGACCGCCACGGCCAGCACGGGGACGCCGAGCAGCACGGCGATGCCGAGGCCGGGCTGCCGGCAGAGCACGGCGATGCTGACGCCGAGCCAGGCGAGGACCGCGCCGTACAGCCGGGCGGCGAGCTCGACGTACCAGCCGATCTTCTCGACGTCTCCGCTGGAGACGGCGACGATCTCGCCGGTGGCGATCCGCCGGCTCAGCGCGGCGCCGAGGCTGGACGCCTGACGGGACAGCAGCTGGCGCACCTGGGAGGCGGCGTGGATCCAGTTCCACACCACCTGCCGGTGCACCAGCACCGTGGTGGTGGTCTGGCCGGCGGAGAGCAGCAGGGCGAGCAGGCCGGCCGTCAGCAGCCCGGCGCGGTCGCCGTCGACGACGGCCTGGACGCCGAGGCCGACGGCGACGGGCAGCGCCGCCGTGCAGCCGAGCTCCAGGACGCTCCAGAGCGTGGCGAGCAGTTGGCCCCTGCGCTGGGACCGCTGGAGCCAGCGCAGGAAGCCGAGGGGTGAGCCGAGGTCGGGGCTGCCGGGGTCGGGCAGCGGCAGGGGGACGAGCGGCATGGTCGCTCCGTTACGGGACGGGGTCGGGCGAGGACCGCCGGGGAGGGCACGGCGGAGGGGCCACGCAGGGCCGCAGAGAGCCTCGGGGAGCCGCGGCGGCCGCCGGGAGCGGCGGGGCGGCGGACGGGCGGTGCGTTGTCACATGCTGGGGAGCGTGGCCGCCGCGATGTGACGCACGCAACAGGTTTTTCTGCGGATCGGCCCGATTCGGCCGCCGCCCCCGAAGCGTTTCACTCGTTGAGGGGAACTCACGGACAGGGGGAATAGACGGATGTTCGACCCGGTTGCCGCCGTTCTGGAAGCACCCGCACACCCAGAGCACCGACTGGAGCTCCGCACAACCGAAGGGCACTCCTTCTCGTGACCAGCACTCCCGCAGTACCCCCGATCCCCTCCGTCGCGCTGAACAACGGCGTGCGGATCCCGCAGCTCGGCTTCGGCGTCTGGCAGGTGCCGGACGCGGAGGCCGTCCCGGCGGTGCGGACGGCGATCGAGTCGGGCTACCGCTCGATCGACACCGCCGCGATCTACGAGAACGAGGCGGGCACCGGCCAGGCGATCGCCGAGGCCGGCGTGGCCCGGGACGAGCTGTTCGTGACCACCAAGCTGTGGAACTCCGGCACCGTCGACTGGTCCGGCGAGCAGGGCCGCGACCGCGTGCTGCGCGCCTTCGACGAGTCCCTCGCCAAGCTCGGCCTGGACCAGCTGGACCTGTACCTGATCCACTGGCCGCGCCCGATGCACGGCACCGTCTTCCTGAACATCTGGCGCGCCTTCGAGCAGCTGCACGCCGACGGCCGGGTCCGCGCGATCGGCGTCTCCAACTTCCGCGTTCCGGACTTGGAGCTGCTGCTCAAGGAGACCTCGGTGGTCCCGGCGCTGAACCAGGTCGAGCTGCACCCGTACTTCCCGCAGACCGAGCTGCGCGCCTTCCACGCCGAGCACGGCATCGCCACCGAGGCGTGGAGCCCGCTGGGCCAGGGCGGCGACCTGCTGGCCGAGCCCGCCCTGCTGAAGATCGCCGAGAAGCACGGCCGCACGGCGGCCCAGGTGGTGCTGCGCTGGCACCTGCAGAGCGGCGTGATCGCGATCCCGAAGTCGGTCACCCCCGCCCGGATCCGGGAGAACCTGGACGTGACGGGCTTCGAGCTGGACGCCGAGGACCTCGCGGCGATCGCCGCCGTCGCCACCGGCAAGCGGATCGGCCCGGACCCGGCCGGCTTCGACTGGAACTGACGGCCCGAACCGGCCCGCCCGAGGCCCCGACTGACGCCGCATCAGCAAAGGCTGACCCCCCGTCAGCACGGAGAGTGACGCCCCGGGAAGCCGGAAGGGGCCGACACCTGACGAGGTGTCGGCCCCTTTCCGGCGCGTCCCGGGCGGTGCCGCGTGCCCGCCGGGGCGCGTTCGCCGCCCGAAACTTGGACGGTGCTTTGCAGAATCGTTACAGCCGGGCGGCCTTCGCGAGCAGCGCCAGCGCCGGCGCGTGCTCGTGCGGCTCCAGCGGAGCGAGCAGCGCCTCCTGGACCTCGCGGACCCCGGCGGTGGAGCGGTGCAGCAGCTCCTGGCCGGTCGGGGAGAGCGAGAGCAGGTTGCGGCGCCCGTCCGACGGGTCGCGGCGACGCAGCACCAGGCCGCGCCGCACCAGCCGGCTGACCATCTCGGCCATCGTCGCCTTGTCCAGCGACGCCAGCTCGCCGACCGTGCGCTGGTCGGCGCCCGGTTCGGTCTCCAGCGCGTCCAGCACGGCGTACTGAGGGGCCGTCAGCTCGGTGCCGACCTTCTCCGACCACAGCTTCGTGTGGACCTGCTGGGCGACCCGGATCAGGTAGCCGATGGCCCGCTGGGCGTCCAGCGTGGGCCTGGCGTCGGCCATCACGGCGACGGCGGCCGGTTCGAGCCGGGCTATCCGCGCCATGGTCCGGACGAGTTCCAGCTGCTCGTCCGGGGTGAGCGGTTCGAACAGGGTCCGCTGGACGCGGACCACGCCGCCGGTCGCCTCGCGCACCGCCTGAGCACCGCTCTGCGAGAGGGCCAGCAGCTTGCGGCGGCCGTCGGCGGGGTCGCGGCGGCGGAGCACCAGGCCCCGTCGGACCAGCCGGGCGACCATTTCGGCCATCGTGGCCTTGTCGAGCGAGGCCCGTTCGCCGACCGTGCGCTGGTCGGCTCCGGGTTCCAGCGCCAGTACCAGCAGCACCGCGAACTGCGGAGCCGTCAGCTCGGTACCGACGTATTCGGACCACAAGCGGGTGTGCACCTGCTGGGCCACTCGAATGAGGTGACCGGGCGACTGCTGCAGTCGGCCGGGCACGCGGGTTGTCGGGATCTCCCCCAGCACCATGAAATCCGTCCCGGTGTCACGCTCGGGGGTGTGTGGGACACCCGAGCGGGGCAGTAACGGCGAGTGAGCATCCCGCTGTGAGTAAGGACGCGCCGGCCGTGCAGCCGGTGGCTGCTGGCGCACACTATACAAACGGTCGGCCTGGACCGGCAGGTAGGGGCGCAGAGTAGTCGCAGGTTCGGCAAAGTTGGCATATTTCCCCCGTATGTCGGGACCACGTCCAACCCGGTTCACCCGCTCGGCCGCCGCCCGCCCTCACCCTCTGTCACCTGCGGCGCTGCCTCTGGCCGGAATTCCTACCCGCCGGTAAGGTTGCCGCGCTGCGCGCTGCGCACCTCATTTATTTCTCATCCACGGGTCGCCGGCCCGCGCCGGTCCCGTCGTCCGACTTCGAGAGAGACGAGTACGAAGATGACCGAGCAGAGCACGTCCGTGACCGCCGACGCTCCGGTGCGGGTGGCCGTGGTGACGGGCGCGGCCCGCGGGATCGGCGCCGCCACCGCACTCCGGCTGGCCGCGGACGGTTACGCGGTCGCGGTGGTCGACCTGGAGGAGTCCAACGCGAAGGGCACCGCCGAGGCGATCGTCGCCGCGGGCGGCCGGGCGCTGGCCGTCGGCGCCGACGTCTCGAACGCCGAGCAGGTGCAGGCCGCGGTGGACCGGATCGCCGCCGAGCTGGGCACCCCCGTGGTGCTGGTGAACAACGCGGGCGTGCTCCGCGACAACCTGCTGTTCAAGATGTCCGAGTCGGACTGGGACACCGTGATGAACGTGCACCTCAAGGGCGCGTTCCTGATGACCCGGGCGATCCAGAAGCACATGGTGGACGCCGGCTTCGGACGCATCGTCAACCTGTCCTCCTCCTCCGCGCAGGGCAACCGCGGCCAGGCCAACTACTCGGCGGCCAAGGCCGGCCTGCAGGGCTTCACCAAGACCCTGGCCATCGAACTCGGCAAGTTCGGCATCACCGCCAACGCCGTCGCCCCCGGCTTCATCGCCACCGACATGACCGCGGCCACCGCGGCCCGGGTCGGCATGGAGTTCGAGGCCTTCAAGCAGGCCGCCGCCTCCGCGATCCCGGTGCAGCGGGTCGGCGTGCCGGACGACATCGCGCACACCATCTCCTTCCTCGCCTCCGAGGGCGCCGGCTTCGTCTCCGGCCAGGTCATCTACGTGGCGGGCGGCCCGCTCGACTAGTGGCCGGCGGGCTCGTGGTGCGCCGCTCCCGGCGCGGGTCCAGACTCGACGTGCAGGCCTGCCAATCCCCGGCGGCAGGCGCCCCGCCCGAGGGCCCGGCCCTTCGGCGCTCCACCCACGGAGGATCTTGATGACCGAACCCACGGACAGCGACTCGACGCCCACCCCGGACCACCTGCTGCACACCGGGGCGGAGCACCCGGTCGACCCCGAGGACCTGGTGATGGCCTCGGGGCGCACCCCCACGCCGGAGCTGGTCGCGAAGGCGAAGAAGGACCTGGAGGAGCAGGGCGCGGCGGCCGTCGAACGCGTGCTGCCCTGAGCCGCCCGGCCCGCCCGACCAGGCGGCCGATTTCCCGGAAGTGACGCGCGTCACGGGAAATCGGCCGCCCCTTTCGTTCTCGCACCACCCGCCCGCCAATTGGAGAATCGGCGGGAAAACGGCGCCCGGGAGCACCCCGGAGCGTGATTTGGCCCACTCCCCCGGGCTTTCCCGACCGACTCCGACGGCTCTGAACTGCCCGTATGGGGATAGTGCGGACAACCGATCACCGGCGGGTGACAGATGGCCCGAATAGCCCGGACCGCTCAGGGCCAGCCGGTAATGTCGAAGGCGTGCCAGCCAAGCCCGAATCCTCCGAGAAGCGGATATCGACCACACCACGCACGGTTCCGGTCCAGTCCGAGCGCGATTCCGTCACCGATGCGACGGAATCCGCACTCCCTTCGATCAGCCGGCGGCACGCTCTGCTCTTCGGCATCACGGCGGTGCTCTACCTCGCGGTGGTGCTGGCCATCATGTGGGACTCCCCGCTGGTGGACCTGGACTGGGCGCTGCAGCAGCTGCGCCCGTACAAGGTGTGGCCGCAGGCCCTGCCCTACCTGGACATCTGGGTGATCGCGGGGCAGCGCGGACCGACCGCCATCGCGGCCTGCCTGTGGCTGGGCTGGCGCTGCTACCGCACCCACTCGGCGCGGCCGCTGCTGGTGATGGGCATGGCGCTGCTGCTGTTGAACGTCACCGTCGGCGGGGTGAAGATCCTGACCGGCCGGCTGGGTCCGCACTACGCGCACTACGTGGGCTCGCCCGAGCTGTTCTCCGGCGGCACCATCTTCCCGTCCGGGCACACCGCCAACGCCGTGGTGACCTGGGGCGTGCTGGCCTACCTGGCGGCGCGCTGGCGACGGACCGGGACGGTGCTGGCGGCGCTCACCGCGGCCTCGATCGGGCTGACCACCGTCTACCTGGGCACGCACTGGATCTCGGACGTGTTCGCCGGCTGGGCGGCCGGCGCGCTGGTGCTGCTGTCGCTCCCGCTGGCCGAGCCGGCCGTCGCCGCGCTGGACGAGCGGGTGCTGGCCGTCTGGCACCGGGAGGGGCGGTTCGCCCGGCCCGCGCCGGCGCCCCGGCCGAAGCCGGCGGTGGCGCGCTGGACGGCCGGCCCGCTCCCGCTGCCTCCTCAGGCCGCCCAGGCGCGCTCCACCACGCCGTCCCGCACCGTCAGGTTGAGCCGGTCGGACCGGTACTCCATGGTGAGCAGCGCCTCCGGCTCCAGCACCCGCACCGTGCGCCAGCCGCGCTCCGCGGCCAGCGCCCGGGCGGGCTCCACCGGCAGCCCGAGGTAGTCGTCAAGCCTGTCCTCCACCGCTCCGCCTCCCGTGCCCGACAGTCCTACGCTGGAAGGGTAGAGGGAGGCGGTTGCGTATGCGGCGGGTGAGGACGCCGAAGGTCTGGCGGAGCGGGACGGAGCCGGCCACCGCGCGCAGCGATCTGAAGCTGCGGTTCCTGCTGTCGGTGGTCTTCCTGCCGTTCTTCGCGCTGTGCACCGCCGGGTTCGCGGTGTGGGCGGGCTTCGCGTCGCCGCACGGCGCACCCAGCAGCGGGACGCTGATCGTGTTCGCGGTGGGCTGCGGGGTGCTGACCCTGGTGGCGGCGGCGGACCTGTGGGTGGTGGTGCGCCGCCGCCGTACGGAGCTCTAGGGTCTGTCGTCGAACCCACGCCGCAATCCCGCGGCGTCCGGTGTGTGCTCTCGGCGTGCCGGACGGAAGGCCTGGTACTGGGTGTACTCCTAGCGCGAGCCGACGGCCTGCTTGACCAGGGTGCGGCCGAAGTCCCACATCAGGCCGCTGCCGCGGTGGGCGTCGTCCATCACCTCGGTGAAGGCGTCCACGAAGCGGGCGACCTCCCGTTCGGTGACGATGAGCGGCGGGATCAGCTTGATCACCTCCAGGTGGTCGCCGGAGACCTGGGTGAGGATCCGGTGCCGTTGCAGCAGCGGCACGACCACCATCTGCGCGAAGAGTCCCTTGCGGGCGGCCTGGAGGGCGGTCCAGCCGGTGCGCAGCTTGAGCGACCGGGGCCGGCCGAACTCGATGCCGATCATCAGTCCGCGGCCGCGCACCTCGGCGAGCAGCTCGTACCGGTCGGTCAGCGCGGCGAGCCGGGTGCGCAGCAGCTCCCCGACCGCGGCGGCGTTCTCCACCACGCCCTCCTGCCGCATCACGTGCAGGGTGGCCAGGCCGGCGGCCATCGCCTGGGCGTTGGAGCCGAAGCTGGCGGAGTGGACGAGCACGCGGTCCATCGAGGAGTACACCTTCTCGAAGATCCACGCCTTGCCGAGGGTGGCCCCGATCGGCACGTAGCCGCCGGACAGGGCCTTGGCCGCGCACACCAGGTCGGGCTGGACGCCCTCCTCGGCCTGGAAGGCGAAGAAGGTGCCGGTGCGGCCGACGCCGGTCTGCACCTCGTCGCAGATCAGGAGTGCCTTGTGGTCGTGCAGCAGCTGCTGGGCGGCGGCCAGCCAGCCGGGCGGCGGGGCGAGCACGCCCTTGCCCTGGACCGGCTCCACGATCAGTGCGGCGACGTCGCCCTTCTTCAGTTCGCGTTTCAGCGCGGCCAGGTCGCCCAGCGGGATCGCGGTGTCCGGCAGGAGCGGGTCGAAGCCCTTGCGGAAGCCGTTCTCGCCGTTGACGGAGAGGGAGCCGGCGGTGAGGCCGTGGAAGGCGTGGTCGCAGTACAGGACGCGGCGCCGGCCGGTGGCGTACCGGGCGAACTTGAGGGCGGTCTCGACCGCCTCGGTGCCGCTGTTGCCGAAGAACACCCGGTCGAGGCCGGGCGCGTGGGCGATCAGCTGTTCGGCGAGCAGGCCGGGCAGCGGGGAGCAGTCGAAGCGGGTGAGGTCGGCGGTCTCCAGGTCCATCGCCTGCTGGACGGCGGCGCGGACCACCGGGTGGTGGCGGCCGAGCGCGAAGATGCCGAACCCGGCGAGCATGTCGAGGTACTCGTTGCCCTCGGCGTCGTAGAAGTAGGGGCCCTTCGCGCGTTCGTAGTACCGGTCGAAGCCGATGGTGTGCAGCATCCGGGGCAGCTGCGGGTTGAGGTAGCGGGCGTGCAGCTCGTAGCGGTCGCCGCCGCGGGCGTCGAGCAGGGCGGCGAGGTCGAGCGGTTCGGCCTGGGTCACGCTGGTTCGCTCCAATCGGTCAGCGGCATCCGGGGCCGGTACTCCTGGGTGCCGGTGGGGGTTCCGGGCAGCAGGCGGCGCGCGTGCGCGGCGGTCTGGGCGGCGACGCCGGTGCCGGTGAGTCCGATCTCTTCGAGGATCTCACCGCGCGAGGCGTGGTCGAGGAACTCCTGCGGGATGCCGAGGTCGCGCAGCGGCACGTCCACGTCGGCGTCGCGCAGTGCCTGGGCGATCGCGGAGCCGACGCCGCCGGCCCGGCCGTTGTCCTCGACGGTGACGACCATCCGGTGCGCGGCGGCCAGGGCGACCAGGGCGGGGTCGACGGGCTTGACCCAGCGCGGGTCGACGACGGTGGCGGTGATGCCCTCGGCGGCGAGCAGCGCGGCGGCGTCCAGGCAGGCGGGGACCATCGGGCCGACGGCGACCAGCAGCACGTCGGGGGCGGGGCCGGTGCGGGCGAGCACGTCGGTGCCGCCGATCCGTTCGACGGCGGGCACGTCGGGTCCGAGGTCGCCCTTGGGGAAGCGCACCACGGTGGGGGCGTCCTCGACGTCGACGGCTTCGCGCAGCTGTTCGCGCAGCCGTTGGGCGTCGCGCGGGGCGGCGATCCGCAGGCCGGGGACGACCTGGAGGATCGACAGGTCCCACATGCCGTTGTGGGAGGGTCCGTCGTTGCCGGTGACGCCGGCCCGGTCGAGCACGAAGGTGACGCCGAGGCGGTGCAGGGCGGCGTCCATCAGGACCTGGTCGAAGGCCCGGTTCAGGAACGTCGCGTAGACCGCGACCACCGGGTGGAGGCCGCCGGTGGCCAGGCCGGCGGCGGAGGCGACGGCGTGCTGTTCGGCGATGCCGACGTCGAAGGTGCGCCCGGGGTGGGCCTTGGCGAACGGGCCGAGTCCGACGGGGTGCAGCATGGCGGCGGTGACGGCGACCAGGTCGGGGCGTTCGGCGCCGAGGGCGAGCATCTCCTGCCCGAACACGGACGTCCAGGAGGCGCCGGCGGACGGCGAGACCGGAAGGCAGGTGTACGGGTCGATGGGGCCCACGGCGTGGAAGCGGTCGGCCTCGTCCTGTTCGGCGGGCCGGTAGCCGCGGCCCTTGACGGTGAGGCAGTGCACGATGACGGGGCCGCCGAAGTTGCGGGCCCGGCGCAGCGCCTGTTCGACGGCGGCGATGTCGTGGCCGTCGATCGGGCCGAGGTACTTGAGGCCGAGGTCCTCGAACATGCCCTGCGGGGCGAAGGCGTCCTTGAAGCCCTTCTTCGCGCCGTGCAGGGCGTCGAACAGCGGCGGCCCGACGACGGGGGTGCGCTGCAGGGCGTCCTTGCCCCAGGCGAGGAAGCGTTCGTAGCCCTTGGTGGTGCGCAGGGTGGCGAGGTGGTGGGCGAGGCCGCCGATGGTCGGCGCGTAGGAGCGCTCGTTGTCGTTGACGACGATGACCAGCGGGCGGTCGTCGGCCTCGGCGATGTTGTTGAGGGCTTCCCAGGCCATGCCGCCGGTGAGTGCGCCGTCGCCGATCACGGCGACGGTGCAGCGGTCGACGCCGAGCAGCTGGTTGGCCTTGGCGATGCCGTCGGCGTAGCCGAGCGCGGTGGAGGCGTGCGAGTTCTCGATCAGGTCGTGCGGGGATTCGGCGCGGGCGGGGTAGCCGGACAGGCCGTCCTTGGCGCGCAGCCGGCTGAAGTCCTGCCGGCCGGTGAGCAGTTTGTGGACGTAGGCCTGGTGGCCGGTGTCCCAGAGGATGCGGTCGTGCGGGGAGTCGAAGACGCGGTGCAGGGCGATGCTGAGTTCGACCACGCCGAGGTTGGGTCCGAGGTGGCCGCCGGTGCGGGTGACGGCGTCGATCAGGAAGTCGCGGATCTCGTCGGCGAGCGGCGGGAGCTGCTCGGGGCGCAGTCGGCGGAGGTCGGCGGGTTGGGTGATCCGGCTCAGCAGTGGCATGGCGTGCCCCTCACGGCTGGTTCGGGTGGGTGGAGGTAGGTGTCCAGCCTGCGGCCCCGGGGTCGCGGTCGCCTGTCGGCGTGGGCCGCCCGCGCGGGGCGCGGGCGGCTCCTGACGGCCCGTCAGGCCTTCGGGGCGGCGAGGGTCTCCCGGGCGGCGCGGATCGATTCCTTGAGGGAGCCCATGGTGGCGAGCACGGCGGTGGGCTCGTACCCGCAGTGGGCCATGCAGTTGTCGCAGCGCGGGTCGCGGCCGCGGCCGTACTTGTCCCAGTCGGTCTTCTCGATGAGTTCCCGGTAGGTGGGGACGTAGCCGTCGGCCATCAGGTAGCAGGGGCGCTGCCAGCCGAACAGCGAGTAGTTGGGGATGCCCCAGGCGGTGCACTCGAAGTCGACCCTGCCTTCGAGGAAGTCCAGGAACAACGGGCTGTGGTTGAGCCGCCAGCGGCGGCGGTTGCCTCCGGCGAAGGCCTTGCGGAACAGCTCGCGGGTCTGTTCGACGCCGAGGAAGTGGTCCTGGTCGGGGGCCTTCTCGTACGCGTAGGCCGGAGAGATCATCATCTCGTCGACCTTGAGTTCGTCGTTCAGGAAGTCCAGCACCTCGACCACGGTCTGCGGGGTGTCGGTGTTGAAGAACGTCGAGTTGGTGGTGACCCGGAAGCCCCGCCGCTTGGCCTCCTTGATCGCCTCCACGGCCTCCGCGAAGGTGCCCTCCTTCGCCACCGACGCGTCGTGCCGCTCCTCCAGGCCGTCGATGTGCACGGCGAAGGTGAAGTACGGCGACGGGGTGAACAGGTCGAGCTTCTTGCGCAGCAGCAGCGCGTTGGTGCACAGGAAGACGTACTTGCGGCGGGCGACCAGCTGCCGGACGATCTCGTCGATCTGCGGGTGCATCAGCGGCTCACCGCCGGCGATGGAGACCATCGGGGCGCCGCACTCCAGGACCGCGCCCACCGCCTGCGCGACCGGCATCCGCTGCTTGAGCACCCCCGCCGGGTGCTGGATCTTGCCGCACCCCTCGCACTTCAGGTTGCACGCGAACAGCGGCTCCAGCTCCACGATCAGCGGGAACTTGTCCCGGCGCTTCAGCTTCTGCTGCATGAGGTAGGTGGACACGCGGATGGTCTGACGCAGCGGCATGGCCATGGCTTAGCTCGCCTCCTGGGGGAGCGTCGAGGGCTGTGTGGACGTCAGCGGGCGGGGCGCGGCGGCCAGCTGCCGGTGCCACGCGGTGAGGGCGGGGACGGCGGCGCGCAGCACCCGCCAGGCGCGGAACCCGGCGGGCAGGGTGCCGGGGCGGACGAGTTCCCGCTCGGGGGTGTCGACCACCACCCGCAGCACCGCGGCGGGCAGCTCGGGGGCGTGGGCGGCGCGGGCGGCGAGCACCGCGGCGGCCTCCATGTCGACGGCGAGCGCGCCCTCGGCGTGCAGCCGGGCCCGTTCGGCGCCGCGCACCACGTGGTCGGCGGTGCGGTGGGTGCCCAGGTGGACGCGCAGCCCGGCCTCCTCCAGGGCGGTGGCCAGCGCGGGCGCGGTGCCGAGCGGGTGGACGGCGCCCTCGGGGTCGGTGACCCGGTCGGCGACGATCACCTCGCCGGGGCGCACCCCGGGGCCGACCGCGGCGCCGAACCCGGCGACCAGCAGCGCCCCGTAGCCGCCGATCTCCAGCAGGGCGGCGGCCCGCGGCCCGGCGGCCCGGCGGCCCATTCCGGTGCGGGCCAGCACCGGGGGTCCGCCGGCCGCGCCGGACCAGTCGCCGCCGCGCAGCGCCCAGGCCTCGGGGCCGAGCGCGCACAGCACCAGCAGGGGCGCGTTCACCGTTCACCGCCCCGGCCGAGCGGGGCGTCGTGCAGGTACCGGCCGAGTGCGGTGACCGGGAAGACCAGGCGGTACAGGTGGTAGTTGATGGAGAAGTCCCAGGGGAAGCCGGTGCCGGTGTACTGGGGTTCGTCCCAGGTGCCGTCGGGCCGCTGGGTGCGGGCCAGCCAGGCGATGCCGCGTTCGACCGCCTCGGAGTCGCGTTCGCCGGCGGCGAGCAGCGCCATCAGGGCCCACGCGGTCTGCGAGGCGGTGGACTCGCCGCGGCCGGCCCAGGTGGCCGGGTCCTCGTAGGAGCGCATGTCCTCGCCCCAGCCGCCGTCGGTGTTCTGCCGGGCGGTCAGCCAGCGGACGGCGCGGCGGATCGCGGGGTGGCCGGGGGCGGTCCCGGCGGCGATCAGGGCGGGCACCACGGAGCCGGTGCCGTAGATGTAGTTGGTGCCCCAGCGGCCGAACCAGGAGCCGTCGGGTTCCTGGTGCCGGAGCAGCCAGGCGACGCCGCGCCGGGTGCGGGGGTCGCGGGTGCGGCCGGTCTCGGCGAGCATCTCGACCATGTGCGCGGTGACGTCGGCGGAGGGCGGGTCGATGACTTCGCCGAAGTCGCAGAACGGCAGCTTGTTGGGGAGCCGGCTGGTGTTGTCGGCGTCGAACGCGCCCCAGGCGCCGTCCTTGGACTGCATGCCGAGGCTCCAGTTGACGGCCCGTTCGACGGCTCCGGCCAGCCTGGGCCGGTCGGGGTGGTCGATGCGGCGCAGGGCGAGCACCACTTCGGCGGTGTCGTCGACGTCGGGGTAGGTGTCGTTCTGGAATTCGAACGCCCAGCCGCCGGGGTCGAGCCGGGGCCGCTTGACCGACCAGTCGCCGCGGGTGGTGACCTCCTCGCCGAGCATCCACTCGCCGGCCCGGACCAGGGCGGGGTGGTCGCCGGGCAGTCCGGCGTCGCGCAGGGCGATGGCGGCGAGGCAGGTGTCCCAGACCGGGGACTGGCAGGCCTCCATCCAGCGCTTGCCGTCCTCGGTGTGCACGGTGAAGGAGTCGAACGCGGCCAGGCCGGCCTTCATGACGGGGTGGTCGAGCCGGTAGCCGAGCAGCCGCAGCGCGATCAGCGAGTACACGGCGGGCGGCTGGATGCCGCCCCAGCAGCCGTCGGCCTCCTGCCGCTCGACGATCCAGGCGGCGGCCTGGCGCAGCGCGAGGCGGCGCACCGGCTTGATGGCGTGCCGGTGGTAGCGGTGCATCAGCTGGTCGAGCCGCTGGAAGAGTCCGTCCCAGGTGTGCGCGGGGGCGAGCGGCCGGTCGGGGTACGGGTGGGCCGGGTCGGTGTGCAGTTCGGTGAGGTCGAACGGGGCGGGCCGGACCGGGCGGTGGGCGGAGACCACGGTGAGCGGGACGATGGTCTGCCGGGCCCACTGGCCGAAGGAGTAGATGTTCAGCGGCGCCCAGCTGGGCAGGAACAGCAGTTCGGGCGGGAGTTCGGGGAGTTTCGCCCAGGGCCACCAGCCGAACAGGGCGAGCCAGATCCGGGTGAAGACCCGGGTGGCGGCGATGCCGCCGTGCTCCCGGACGTGGGCGGCGGCGGCCCGCATGTGCGGGGCGTCGGGGGCGTCCCCCGCGAGCCGGAGGGCGACGTACGCCTCGACGGTGGTGGACAGTTCGGGCGGGCCGCCGTAGAAGGTGGCCCAGGTGCCGTCCTCCCGCTGCCGGGAGCGGATCCAGGCCGCGGTGGCCCGGGTCTGCTCCTCGGTGCGGATGCCCAGGAACTGGCGGAGCAGCAGGTCTTCGGCGTCCATGGTGACGTTGGTCTCCAGGTCGCCCTTCCACCAGCCGTCGGCGTGCTGGAGTGACAGCAGGTGTGCGGTGGCTCGGCTGAGCGCCGCCGCGGGTGAGGAATCGTCAGATCGTGTTACTGCAACTGAGGTTTGGGGTCCGAGCCTTCCACCCGCGGTTGCTGTCACTCTTACGTCACCTCTCTCTGACCACCACGAATTCGGCGAGAGCGACGAAGTGCTCGCGCACCTCGTCGGTCATGGGCACCTCGCCGAGCGCGGCGAGGGCGGTGTCGTACTGGCGGCGGGCCTCTTCCTGTGTCCAGGCCCGGCCGCCGGCCTGCTCGATCAGCGCGGCGCGGGCGGCGAGCTGCTGCTCGCTCTCCTCGCCGCGGCCGGTCGGGTCGGCCAGCTGTGCGGCCAGCTCGCGGGAGGCGGCGCCCCCCTCGGCCAGCGCGGCGCACACCGGGAGCGACTTCTTGCGCGACTGGAGGTCGCTCCAGTGCGGCTTTCCGGTCACCTCGGTGGCACCCCAGATGCCCAGCAGGTCGTCCACCGCCTGGAACGCCAGGCCCAGGTGGTGGCCGTACCGCTGGAGCGCGTCGGAGATCTTGTCGTCGGCGCCGGCCAGGACCGCGCCGATCGCCGCGGAGGCCGCCAGCAGGGCGCCGGTCTTGCCGCCCTCCATGGTCAGGCACTCCTCGACCGTCACCACGTCACGCTGTTCGAACGAGACGTCCAGGGCCTGTCCGTCGATCAGCCGCCGGGTCGCGGTGGTGATCAGGCGGACGGCGCGGGCGGCGTCGGTCGGGGTGGCCCCGCCGGTCACCGCGGCGTCCAGCAGGACCTCGGTGCCGAGGGTGGCCAGCGCGTCGCCGACCAGGACGGCCTGCGCCGGGCCGAACACCGTCCAGGCGGTGGCCCGGTGCCGACGCGTCTCGTCACCGTCCATCAGATCATCATGGAGGAGGGAGAAATTGTGCACCAGCTCGACCGACACGCCGCCCGGTACGCCCACCTGCGCGTCCGCGCCGACCGCCTCGGCCGACAGCAGGGCCAGTGCGGGCCGCACCGCCTTGCCGCCGTCGCCCGCGGCGGGCCTGCCGTCGCGGTCGATCCAGCCGAAGTGGTACGCCGCGACGGTGTCCATCGGCGCCGCCAGACGGGCGACGGCCCGGCGCATCGGCGGCGTGCAGAGCGTGCGCCCGCGCGCCAGCAGGTCCAGGACCGTCGGGGTGTCCCTGACCGTCGAGCCGGTGCGTGCCTCCACGTGCGTTCCCTCTCGGTACGTCTGGCCGGCCGCGAACGGCGGCCGGCCGGGTGCGATGTCGGTGGTCGGGTAGCGGCGGGTGGCCGTCATCGGGGCCACCGCCCGTCCGCCCGGTCGACGGGGAGCCGACCGGTGCCGGCCAGCGCGGCGTCGGCCGCGGCGTGGCCGCTGCGCACGGCGCCCTCCATGGTCGCGGGCCAGCCGGTGGCCGTCCAGGAGCCGGCCAGCAGGATGCCCGGGACGTCGGTGCGCGCGCCGGGGCGCAGCCGGGCGGTGCCGGGCGCCGGGTCGAAGGTGGCGGTGCGCTCCCGGGTGACGAAGAAGTCCAGCACCCGCGCGCCGCGGGCGGCGGGCAGCAGCCGGGCCAGCTCGGGCAGGTAGCGCTCGCGGAGTTCGGCGACCGGCAGGTCGATCTCGTCCTCGGCGGCGGACTGCGACACGGCCAGGTACTGGGCGCCGGGGACGGCCAGGCCGGAGTGCCGGGTGCGGTCGAAGACGAACTGCACCGGGGAGCCGATCGCCGCGAAGAACGGGCGGCGGATCATCGGCCGGTCGTAGATCACGTGCACGTTGAGGATCGGCGCGGTGCCGAAGTCGGCCAGCCGCTGCTGTCCGGGGATCGCGCCGGGCGGCAGCAGCGCGGCCGCGGTGTCCTGGGCGCCGGCCAGCACGACGGTGTCGGCGGTGAGCAGTTCGCCGCTCTCCAGCCGGACGGCGTGCGGTTCGGCGGCCTTCAGCTCGGCGGCCTTGGTGCGCAGCAGCACCCGGACGCCCGCGCGTTCGAGTTCGGCGCGGGCCCGGTCGTGGTGGATCTCGCCGAGCGGGGCGCGGGCGATGCCGATGTCGGCGGCGCCCGGGTCGGACAGCAGGCCGGTCTGGAACACCTTCGCCGCCAGCGCCATCGAGGTCCGGTCGGCGGTGGCGTTCAGGGTGGCGACGCCCACCAGGTCCCAGACCGCCTCGACGGTGGCCGGGGTCTGGCCGTGGCGGCGCAGCCACTCGCCGAAGGAGAGGTCGTCGAGCGCCGGGTCGTCCAGGTCGAGGCCCTTGAGGGCGAGCGCGCCGCGCACCACCCGCAGCCGGTCGACCGGGCCGAGGTGACGGTACGTGGCGAGGCTGCCGGCCAGGTGCAGCGGGACGGGCAGGGCGGCGCGGCGCAGCCGGCCGAGGCTGGGGGTGCCGTCGGCGGCGAGGCCCAGCACCGGCACGTCCAGCCGGTCCTGCAGGTCGACCAGGTGCTGCGCGCCGAGGCGGTCGATCAGGCCCCGGTAGGCGGTGCAGCAGCGCAGGTAGACGTGCTGGCCGTTGTCGACCGTCAGGTCGCCGCGTTTGAACGAGAAGGCCAGGCCACCGAGCCGGGGGCGGGCCTCCAGCAGGGTGGTGCGCACGCCCGCCTCGGCGAGCCGGAGGGCGGCGGTGATGCCGGCCAGGCCGCCGCCGACCACCACGGCGGTGCGCTGCCGCTGCGGGGTCGGCGTGCTCATCGGTCCTCCCGGACAGCAGTGGACTGAGGGCACAACAACGTGCGCGTGCGTCGTGATTCCCTGTTGACACAGCGTGACATAACTGGCGTGAGAATCAAGAACGCCCTCCGGCGAGCCCGGACAGTGCCACGTATGCCTTCTCCCAGCCGGGCAGCGAGACCCGGCCGCGGAGCACCGAGTGCGGGTCGGCGGAGATCCGGCCGAGCAGGCGGTGGTAGATGCCGGCCATCGCGGCGGTGGCGGCGCGGCTGCGGCGGTCGAGCATCGGCAGCAGCCGCAGGCCCTCGGCGAAGGCCTGCTGGGCGCGGTCGGCCTCGAAGGCGACCAGGCCGGCGAAGTCGGCGCCGGCCGGGAGCTGCGGGAGGGCGAAGCCCTGCTGGCAGCCGAACCGGGCGAGGTCCTCGGCGGGCAGGTAGGTCCGGCCGTTGAGGGCGTCCTCGCGCAGGTCGCGCAGGATGTTGGTGAGCTGCAGGGCCAGGCCCAGGGTGTCGGCGTACTCGGCGCCGCGCTCCCGGTCCTCGCAGCCGTAGACGCCGAGCGAGAGCCGGCCGATCGAGCCGGCCACGCAGCGGCAGTACACCTTCAGCTCGTCGAACGTCCGGTACTCGACGCCCTTGAGGTCCATCTCGACGCCGTCGATCAGCTCGTCGAAGCCGCCGAGCGGGATCGGGAAGCGGCGGGCGGCGTCGGCCAGCGCGACCTTGATCGGGTCGGTGTCGTCCTCGCCGACGGCGCCGGCCCGGATCTCGTCCAGCAGGGCGCGGGTGCGGGCCAGCGCCTCGGTCTTCTGCTCGGCGGGCAGCTCTCCGTCGCCGATGTCGTCGACCCGGCGGGCCAGCGCGTACAGCGCGGACATCGCCAGCCGCTTGGCCTCGGGCAGCAGCCGGATGCCGTAGCTGAAGTTGCGGGCCTGCAGGGCGGTGACCGCCTCGCAGTACCGGTAGGCCGCCATGACCGGCGCGGACGCCAGTGGTGATGCCCCCACGCGGGCGCTCACCTTCCCTTCGCGAAAAGTGCCGCCGCCCGGCCGGCCAGACGGCGCTTGTCCGGCTTCGCCCGGTGCGCGAGCACGTCGAACCCGGCCGCCGCGATGGCGTCCAGGGCTGCGTACCCGCCGGCGGTGAATCCCGCCAGCAGCAGTCGGAGCCTCCCGTGAACCGTACCCACCAGCGGCGCGCCGCGGTCGAGCAGGGTCCGGGCCCGGCTCGCCTCCCAGGCGATCAGCTGCCGGACTTCGCGGGAGGCGGCGGGGGCGGCGAGGTCCTGTTCGGTGACGCCGAAGGTGGCGAGGTCCTCCTGCGGGAGGTAGATCCGGCCGCGGTCGAGGTCCTCGGCGACGTCCTGCAGGTGCTCGACGATCTGCAGCGCCGTGCAGATGGCGTCGGAGAGTTCGATCCGCTCGGGGGTGGCGCGGCCGGCCAGGGCGAGCACCAGGCGGCCGACCGGCTCGGCGGACAGCGTGCAGTAGTGCAGCAGGTCGTCGTAGGTCGGGTAGCGGGCGGTGGTCTGGTCGACCCGGTTGGCCTCGATGAGCCGGCGGAACGGCTCCGGGGTGACGGCGTGCTGTTCGATCAGCGGGACCAGGCGGCGGAGCAGCGGGTGGCGCGGCTCGCCGGCGGCGGTGCCGAGGACGGTGCCGCCCTGGGCGCGGTCGTCGCCGAGGGCGGTGGCGAAGGCCCGGTCGAGGTCGCGTTCGAGGCCGTCCAGCAAGGCGAGCCGGAAGCCGTCGTCGGCGGGCCCGCCGGGCACGTCCAGCAGCTGGGCGACGGCGGCGGGGTCGGCGAGGTCGCCGTCGCCCGCGTCGTCGATCAGCCGGGCGAAGCCGTAGACCGTCATCAGGTCGTCCCGCCAGGCCGCGGGCAGGAAGCCGGGGGCGACCGGGAAGTTCTCCAGGTCCGCCTTGTCCAGCGTCACCGCCGTTGTCTGGTTATCGGATTTGGTTGAAGCCGACACTGCCGTCACTCCCCCGTTCTACACCGGTCCCGGCCACCATCGGGCCTCGGACACGCTTCCGTCGCCGTGCCTTCACCCGCCGCACGGCACAGGGCCGGTGCCGGGGACCGCTCCCCGCGCACCGGCCCTGCGACCGTCGGCCGCGCCCCGGTCAGGGGCGCTCGCCCTTCTCGTACCGCCGGACCACCTCGTCGGTGTGCCCGTCCATGATCAGCTCGCCGTGCTCGATCCAGATGGTGCGCTCGCAGGTCTCGCGGATCGCGTTGTTGTCGTGGCTGACCAGGAAGACCGTGCCGGCCTCCTTGCGCAGCTCGTTGATCCGGGCCTTGGAGCGCTGCTGGAAGCCCTGGTCGCCGGTGGCGAGGGCCTCGTCGATCAGCAGCACGTCGTGCGTCTTCGCCGCGGCGATGGAGAACCGCAGGCGGGCGCCCATGCCGGAGGAGTAGGTGCGCATCGGCAGCGAGATGAAGTCGCCCTTCTCGTTGATGCCCGAGAAGTCAACGATGTCCTGGTACCGGGCCCGCACCTGGGCCGGGGACATGCCCATCGCCAGGCAGCCCAGCACCACGTTGCGCTCACCGGTCAGGTCGTTCATCAGCGCCGCGTTCACGCCCAGCAGCGAGGGCTGCCCCTGGGTGTAGATGCCGCCCTTGGCAGTCGGCAGCAGGCCGGCGATGGCCGCCAGCATGGTCGACTTGCCGGAGCCGTTCGAGCCGATCAGGCCGATCGCCTCGCCCTTGTACGCGGTGAAGCTGATGCCGCGCACCGCGTGCACCTCGCGGATCGCGGGCGACTTCTTGCGGGTGATGATCCGGCTCAGCGCCGAGGTGGCGCTGCCCTTGCCGGCGCCGGCGCCGTGCACCTTGTAGACGATGTGGACGTCGTCCACCACCACGGTGGGTACCTGGGACTTGCCGGTGTCCACCGCAGTGGCCCCCTTCACGGTGTCGAGTGCTGCGTCAGCCACGGCCGTACTCCTCCTCGGCCTTCCAGAAGAACACGAAGCCGATCGCGAAGGCGACGACCGCCCAGCTGGTGGCCATGATCCAGATGTGGTCCGGCAGGATCAGCGCCTTCGGCAGCGCGTTGCCGTGGGCGTCCCAGCCGCCCGGGTAGAGCTTCTTGTCGAAGCTCTCGGGCATGAAGGCGTAGCGGATCAGGTCCATGTAGACCACGGCCGGGTTCCACGAGTAGAGCGTCTGCCAGAAGGGCGGCCACTTCTCGATGAAGCTCGACACGCTGTACATCACGCCCGAGACGTACATCCAGGTGCGCAGCAGGAACGGCATCAGCTGCGAGATGTCGGAGGTCTTGGAGCCGATCCGGGCCATCACCAGGGCCAGGCCGGTGTTGAACATCGACTGGAGCACCAGCGCCGGGATGATCAGCAGCCAGGTGGCGCCCGGGGTGATGCCGTTCACCAGCACGATGACGACCAGCACCACCATCGAGATCAGCAGCTGCTGGAGCTGGATGATGGTGAAGGCGATCGGCAGGCTGGCGCGCGGGAAGTGCAGCGCCCGGATCAGGCCCAGGTTGTCGGAGATCGACCGGGTGCCGGCCTGGATGGCGCTCTGCGAGAACTGGAAGATGAAGACGCCGATGCACAGCCAGGCGATGTAGTTCGGGACGGTGTCCCGGTTGCTCATGATCAGGCCGAAGACCAGGTAGAACACCGCGCAGTTCAGCAGCGGGGTGAGCACCTGCCAGACCTGGCCGAGCTTCGCCGTGGTGTACTGCGCGACCAGCCGAGCGGTGGCGAACGCGCTGATGAAGGCCCGGCGGGCCCACAGCTGGCGGACGTACTCGGGCAGGCTCGGCCGCTTGCCGCTGACGGACAACCCGTACTTGTCCGCGAGCTGCTTGGGGGTCAGACCCGCGTCGGAACCCCTTGGTGCGGAGAGGTTGACCGGGTCACTCAGTGTCGACACATTCGTCCTTCAGGGGGTCGGAATCCGCTGCCCGGGGGGACGGGGCAGGGGACCGGGGCGTACCACGAGGAGCTCTGGTTTGCGAGCGGCCGGGGCGGGGAAGCGCCGACCGGTTGCGATCAGATGATTGGCGGTCTGCCGAGCCTGGTCAAGCGCCAGACGGTGGACCACTTCATCGGCCGGCGCGGGCCGCAGGGCTCGCTCCAGCCTGCCCGGAACCCGCCGAGCCACGCCTTCAGCGCCGCCCCGGAGGGCCGCCGGGCGACCGTCAGCAGGAACCAGGTCCCCAGGTAGAGAGGCACCAGCAGGGCCGGAAGGTTCCGTCGGGCCAGCCACACCCGGTTGCGCGCCACGTTGTGGAAGTACGCCGCGTGCCGGGCCGGCGAGGTCGCCGGGTGGTGCAGCACCACGTCCGGGCGGTAGTCGATCGACCAGCCGGCGTCCAGCGCGCGCCAGGCCAGGTCGGTCTCCTCGTGCGCGTAGAAGAACTCCGCGGGCAGCTGCCCGGCCTGCGGGAAGACCGCGCTGCGCACCGCGCTGGCGCCGCCCAGGAAGGTGGTGACCCGGGAGCCGCGCATCGGGTCGCTGGCCCGCAGCCGGGGCACGTGCCGCCGCTGGGTGGTGCCGGTCTCCGGGTCGGCGATCCGGAACGAGACGATGCCCAGGCCCGGGTCGGCGGTGAACGCCTGCCGGAGCAGCTCGGCGGAGTCGGTGTTCGGCAGCAGGCCGTCGTCGTCGAGGAACAGCACCGCGTCGACGTCCCGGCCGTCCGGGCCGAACAGCTCGATGCCGACGTTGCGGCCGCCGGGGATGCCCAGGTTCTCGGGCAGTTCGACGGTGCGCACGCCCTCGGGCAGGGCGGGCAGCGGGGCGCCGTTGCCGACCACGGCCAGTTCGACCGGCGGGCCCTGCTGGGCGCGGACCGACTCGATCAGCGCGTTCAGCTCGGCGGGCCGGTTGCCCATGGTGATGATGACCGCGCCGAGGCGGAAGTCGTCGCTCATCGCAGCCTGCTCGACAGCACGATGGACAGCAGGTGCAGGACGGTCTGCAGCATCGCGATCGCGGCCAGCACGACCACGGCGAGGCGGGTGAAGAACAGGTCGCCGCGGACCGCGTCGGCGATGCCGGCGGCCAGGATGAACAGCGAGGCCTCGACGGCGCCGACCAGCCGGTGGAACTTCAGCAGCGAGGCGGCCCGGCGGGCCTTGGCGACGGCGTTCGAACGCGGCACCGAGGCCTCGTCCTCGACGGCGGTCATCCCGGAGCGGGCCCGGGCGACGTCGACCAGGTCGGTCTCGGACTTGATCAGGATCGCGCCGAGCGCGGCCAGCGTGCCGAGGAACGCCCACTGCCAGGCCGCGTGGTCGCCCTCGCGGTGCAGCAGGTCGGCGGCGCGCAGGCCGAGGCCGGTGAGCAGCGCGGCCTCGGACATGTAGTGGCCGACCCGGTCCAGGTAGACGCCGGTGAGCGAGGTCTGCCGGCGCCAGCGGGCGACCTCGCCGTCCACGCAGTCCAGCAGCAGGTAGACCTGGATCAGCAGGGCGCCGAGGACCGCGCCGGCCAGGCCGGGGACCACCAGGGCGATGCCGGCCAGGATGCCGGTCAGCATCATCAGGTAGGTCAGGCCGTTGGGCGTGATCACGGTGACGGTCGACAGGATGCGGGTGATCCGCAGCGAGATCTTCCGCATGTAGAGGCGGCCGGCCCAGTGCTCGGCGCTGCGTCGCTGGAGCATGCCCTCGGGGTGGATGACCGCCCGGAGCTCCTCGATCGACGGGCGGCGGGTGAGGTCAACCGGCGGGCGTTCAGCTGTTGACGGCTTGGACATAGTCGGCGTACGCGTCCCTGATGTCTGTGGCGGAGAGGTCGAGGTGTTCGAGGATGGTGAAGCGCCCCGGTCTGGTGTTCGGAGCGTAGTGCACCGCTTCGGTGAACTCCGCCTCGGTGAAGCCGATCTGATCGGCCGTCACCGGCAGGCCGTGGAAGCGCAGGCGCTCCACGACGAGTCCGGAGAGGTCCCGCTCGCCCCGCAGGAAGCAGGCGAAGGCCGCGCCGAGGCCGACCTGCTCGCCATGCTGGGCGGACCGCTTGGGGTACAGCACGTCCAGGGCGTGCGAGATCTCGTGGCAGGCGCCCGAGCTGGGCCGGGTGCTGCCGGCGATGTTCATCGCGATGCCGGACAGTACCAGGGCTTCCGCGAGCGTGGTCAGCAGGTCCGGGTCCTCCAGGGTGCCCGGGTGCCGCAGCAGGTTCTCGCCGGCCGCCCGGGCCATCGCCACCGCGAGGCCGTCGACCGGTTCGCCGGTGACGGCGTGCGACAGCTCCCAGTCCGCGCAGGCCGAGATGTTGGAGACGGCGTCGCCGATCCCGGCCGCCACGAACCGCTTCGGGGCCTTGGCGACGACGTCCAGGTCCACGATGATGCCGATCGGGCCGGGCACCCCGTAGGAGCCGCGGCCGGCGTCGTTGTCGAGGGTGGAGACCGGCGAGCAGATCCCGTCGTGGGCGAGGTTGGTGGCGACCGCCACCACCGGCAGCCCGACCCGGGCCGCGGCGTACTTCGCCACGTCGATGATCTTGCCGCCGCCGAGGCCGACCAGGGCGTCGTAGTGGCCGCGGCGGATCTCGTCGGTCAGCCGGACCGCGCTGTCCAGGGTGCCGTCGTCGACCCGGTACCAGTCGGCGCCGGGCAGCGCCGGCTCCAGGCGCTCGCGCAGCACGGCGCCCGAGCCGCCGCTGATCGCCACCGCGATCCGGCCGGCGCTGGACAGCCGCTGGTCGGCGAGGATGCCGCCGAGCGCGTCCAGTGCGCCGGCCCGCACCTCGACGAACACCGGCGAGGGCACCAGGCGGGTCAGTACCGGCACGCGATCTCCCGGGCCTTGGCGAGGTCGTCGTGGTTGTCGACCTCGACCCAGGAGACCTCGCCGATCGGCTGGACGTCCACGGTCAGGCCGCGGTCGACCATCTCCTGGTAGCCGTCCTCGTAGTAGAGCTGCGGGTCGCGCTCGAAGACCGCCTTGAGGGCGTCGGCGAGCGCCGGACCCGCGGAGGGGTTGATCACGGTGACGCCGATGTACTCGCCGGTGGCGTCCAGCGGGTCCATCAGCTTGGTGATGCGGCGCACCCCGAGCTCCGGGTCGACGACGACCTTCATCTCCTCGTCGGCGAGCTTCTTCACGGTGTCCAGGGCGAGCAGGATGCCGGGGGCGTTGCCCTCCTTGATCCGGCGGTCGTTGCCGTCCAGCATGGTGCGCTGCACCGAGGCCGGGTGCACGGTGTCGCCGTTGGCCAGCAGCAGGCCCTCGCCGAACAGGTCGCGGGCGCACCACAGCGAGTAGGCGTTGTTCCACTCCTCGGCCTTGTCGTTCTCGACCAGGGTGAGCTTGACGCCGTACTTCTGCTCCAGCGCGTCCTTGCGGTCGTACACGGCCTCCTTGCGGTAGCCGACCACGATCGCGGCCTCCCGCAGGCCGACCTCGGCGAAGTTCCCGAGGGTCAGGTCGAGCACCGTCCGCTCCCCGTCGACCGGCACCAGCGCCTTGGGCAGGGTGTCGGTGTAGGGACGGAGCCGGCGGCCTGCGCCGGCGGCCAGGACGAGGCCGATCATGCGGGACTCCAGGGTCTCGGGTGCCGTCCGGCACACCGGTGCGGGCCCGGGCGCCGGGACGCGGCCGCGGCTGCGGCGCGCCGTTGGGGCGCGTCTTGCGGAGCGCCCAGTCCCACTGATGGTAGGCGACCCCGGTCACCTGCCAGAACGCGCCCCGGGCGGGCCGGGCGATCATCCGCGGGTAGCGGGCGGACGTCCGGTGACGTCGGACGATCGCGGATCGAACAGTTCTGCCGGTGATCCGGTCGACCGGCCCGGGGGTGTGCGTCGTGGCCCCGGGCGTGCCGGGGCATGCGGCAGACTTGGGCCCCGACGCCGTCGGCGGACCGGCCGGTCCGGGCCGACGTGCGCGCAGCCGACCTCAGGACCGGGGTGGGCGGCCGCGGAGCCGCCCCCGGTCCACGTGCCGAAAGGGGCATTGTGCCCATGAGCCCTGCCGTCAGCCGGACCGACGACCTCTCCTCGGAGCTCTCCGTCCCGTCCGCGCCCGGGGAGATCCTGCTGGAGCTGGTCGACGACCACGGCGTGACCATCGGGACCGGGGAGAAGCTCTGGGCCCACCAGCAGCCGGGCCGGCTCCACCGCGCCTTCTCGGTGTTCCTGTTCGACCGGCAGGGCCGGCTGCTGCTGCAGCGCCGGGCGCTCGGCAAGTACCACTCGCCGGGCGTCTGGTCGAACACCTGCTGCGGCCACCCGTACCCGGGCGAGCAGCCGTTCGTGGCGGCCGCCCGCCGCACCACCGAGGAGCTGGGCGCGGCCCCGGCCCTGCTGTGCGAGGCCGGCACCGTCCGCTACGACCTGCCGGACGAGGCGTCCGGGCTGATCGAGCGGGAGTGGAACCACCTGTTCGTCGGGCTGCTCACCGCGGAGCTGGAGCCGGACCCGGAGGAGATCGAGGACACCCGGTTCGTCACCGCCGCCGAGCTGCGCGCGCTGCGGGCCGAGAAGCCGTTCTCGGTGTGGTTCGAGACGGTGTTCGAGGCGGCCCGGCCGGGGATCCGGGAGATCGCCGGCGACGACTGGTGACGGCCGTTCAGTAGTCCGGGTCCTCGCCGGGGTCGTCGCCGCAGCGCCCGGCCCCGGCGGGGCCCGCTCCCGGGAGCGGCAGGCTGGCCCAGATCACCTTGCCGCCGCCCTCGGTCCGCTCCACGTCGCACCTGCCGCCCGCCTGCAGGGTGACGCTCTTCACCAGCAGCAGCCCGCGCCCGCCGGGGCGGCCCGGGTCGTTCTCCTGCGCCTTCGGGCGGTACGGGTGGCCGTCGACCACCGAGATCCGCACCCGGTCCGGGCCGATCTCCAGTTCGCAGTGCACCTGCGGGGAGAGCACCGCGGCGTGCGTGACCGCGTTCGACACCAGCTCCGAGACGATCAGCAGCAGGTCGTCCACCAGTTCCTGGTAGCGCTCCCCCGCCATGCCCTGGGCCAGCAGCCGGTCCCGCACCGCGTGTCTGGTGCGCGGCACCGAGGCCTCCTGCGCGGGTGCGGTGAACCGCCACACGCCGGGCTCCGGGCGCCGTCCGGGCCGCCAGGTGGCGGCGTCCGGGACCGCCTCGTCCGTCTGTTCCACTGCACGCCGCCCTTCACGCGGTGACGGGAGCCGGCGGCAGCTGTCGGGACGGGGCGTTCCGCTGGGGGCTCCCTGGTCACCCGAG
This sequence comes from Kitasatospora sp. NPDC059646, assembly GCF_042734615.1. Taxonomy (NCBI): domain Bacteria; kingdom Bacillati; phylum Actinomycetota; class Actinomycetes; order Kitasatosporales; family Streptomycetaceae; genus Kitasatospora; species Kitasatospora sp. NPDC059646. The sequence continues at coordinate 129,488 of NZ_JBHWDS010000008.1, read as the reverse complement.
GCTAGGAGAGCGGCGGCCGACGACCCGCACCGGGACAGGAATCACGCGTGTCGTGAAGGTTCCCGACCGATTCGGTGCAGCACCTGCCCCCTCCTGCCCGCCCAGTCTCGCCTTCTGCCCTCCGAACACCCGACCGCACCCCCGCGACCAGCACGTTCACCCCCGCCCGCGCCCGCCTTGCCCGGGTGCGCCCGAATTGCCCCCCACTGCCGCTCCCGGACCTAGAAAACGCAGGTGAGAAGCGCTCCGGAAGCCTGGTAGTGTTCTCTCTGTCGCCAGGGGGCAGCCGAAAGGAAGCCCTGAGGTGAACACCCGGTCCGGGTGGCGGAATGGCAGACGCGCTAGCTTGAGGTGCTAGTGCCCTTTATCGGGCGTGGGGGTTCAAGTCCCCCCTCGGACACCTGACGGAAGACCCCAGCAGAGCTGGGGTCTTTCGCGTTTCCCGGCCGCGTCGACCCGGCGCCGGCGTTCTCCCCCGGCACGCCGCCGTCCTTTCCGTGTCACAAAACTGACGGCATTTCAGCACGGCCGACTGCTGCCCGTACGGCCTGCGGCATCATGCAAGGACCGATGCGTCCGAGCGATACCGAGGGGTGGCCGGTGGAGCAGTTCTCATCCGAGGAGATCACCGCGGTCGCCCGCGACGTGGCGCTGTTCCTCGAAGGCCGGGGGCAGCGCGCCGACGGAACGTACCCCGCGGCCCTGCTCCGTTCGGCAGCCGTCGCCGCGGTCCTGCTGCAGCGCCGGACCGCGATGACGACCTCCGTCATCACGCCCGCCGCGAAGCGGGTCCCCGAGCCGGGCATCCAGGCGGATCTGCTCTCCCGGGTGTACGAGGCCGCGGTCCAGGCCGGCGACCTGGCCCTCGCCCAGCTGCTGGACTGGGCGGGGCTCGCCTGGGCGGGGCGCACCCGCAACGGGCTCTTCTTCGTCGCGGGACGGCTGCCCCAGGACCTCCAGGCCGGGCTCGGGGCGCTGGTGGCGCAGGGGAAGTCGTGCCCGATGCTGTCGGCCACCGGCACGCTGGTGCTGAGGGAGCAGGCCGCTTCGCTCCGCCAGGAGGCCGAGCGGCTCGCGGCCCTGGACCGCGAGTTCGCCCGGAAGCTCTTCCTCGAACCGGTCACCGCGGTGCTGCACGACGTGAGCCGCGGCGTCGTCGGCGACCACGGCTTCCTGGCGGACAGCCCGGCGGAGCACATGGCGCGGACCAACGCCGGCCGGCCCCGTCCGATCCCGGCGAACGGCAGCCGCTGGGGTCCCCTGCTGAAGGCGGTGGGGGCCGTCCAGAAGCAGGTGGCGGACCTGCTGGAGGTGGCGGGCAGCCACGCGTGGACCGAACCGGAGCCGTTCGACGTTCCGCTCGACGGCCTGGACCCCGAGCTCCGACGGGTGCTGCAGGTGTCCGTGTTCCGCAGCCCGGCCGTGGACGAGCCCGCCGCCGGGGACGGGCCGGTGCTCGCCCGGATCTTCACGGAGGCGATGGCCGCGGCGAGTCCCGCGGCGGTCCACCGGGTGGCGATGGTCGCCCGGTTCGCCGGCCTGCCCGAGGAGGTCACCGGGCCCGCCCTGAGACGGCTGGAGCACATCCGCGAGCAGGCGGACGAACTCCTGGCCAAGGTCACCGACGACCCCGACGGCACCAGCGAATCGATGCACAGCCTGACCGTGGACGCGCTCGCGCGCGGGGACCTCGACGGCGCGGAGCAGGGCCTGGACCTGCTCGCGGAGGCCGTCGTCCACCGGATCCAGCAGAGCCGGCTGGTCCGGCTGCAGCAGGCGGTGGAGCGCGGCGCAGGGAACCCGAACACGCAGATCGCGGAGCGACACCTGAGGTCGGCGCGGCTGCACGCCGAACGCGGTGACACGGAGACCTGTGCCAGCTACCTGGACGAGGCGGAGCAGCTCCTCAGTCCGGGGCGGCCGGCCGGGCAGCCGCCGGCGGCCGAACCGGCCAAGACGGACGCCGCGGACGCCGCGGACGACCGGCGGTCCGGGGGCGAGGCCCAGGCAGCGGCCCTGATCGCCGCCTGCCGGTCGCGGTCGAGCCTCGCCGGGGGCGCGGGCGAGGTGACGACGGCCCTGGAGTCGCTCGGCAGCCAGGGAAGCCACGCCGTCGTCCTGCGCACCGCCCGCGAGCTGCTGTCCCTCGACCCCCGGACGGCGGTGCGGCTGCTCGACACCTGCCTCAAGCGCGACGTCCCGACGATGCGGCCGGTGCTCTGGCACGTGCTGGAGGAGGCGCTGCGGCTCTGCGGCGACGTCCACCGGGCGGACGAGGTCTACCTCCTCGGGCACCCGCCGCTGCCGCCCGTGCCGCTGGTGCTCCCGGCCACGCTGGGACCGCTGGCGGGCGTCGAGCTGCTCAAGCCCTGGCTGGCCTCGCCGATGGTCACGGACCGCTCGCCCGAACACCTCAGGGCGGCGGTCACCCGGGCGACGGAGAACGAGACCGCGGCGGCCGCCGCCTACACGGACGCGCTGCGTGCGGGCAGTGCGGGCGCGTTCGGCCCGGCGATCGGCTGGCTGGTCGCGTCCGACCGGGCCCCCGCGGCGCTGGACCTCTACCGCACCTTCGGTCCGCGGCACTACCTGACCGCCGGCGCGGTCTGGAACGTGGCCAGCGCCTACGCGGCCGCCGGGCTGCTCCGGCAGACCGTCGAATCGCTCCACGTCCTGTTCAGAGTGATGGGCGGAACGTCCGAGCAGACGAAGCTCGCCCGGGAGTTCCTGGCCCTGCACGGCTCGGACGTCCCGGCCGTCCCGGCGCCGCGGGCGCCGCGGCCGGCGCCCCAGCCGGCACTGTCGGCCCTCGGGCCCGAGGCGGCGGCGAAGCAGCTGTACGGCGCGGGCCGGGTGACCGAGGCGGTGAACAGGCTGGAGGAGCTGCTGGAGACGAGCGCCAACTCCCCGGGGATCTTCCTGCTGCTCCGCATCCTCCGGGAGCGTCCGGAGCTGCCCAACGCCCTGGGCCGGGCCATCGCCGCCGTGGACCGGCTGGAGCGGGTGACCTGGCGTCACCACGTCGAGATAGCCCGCAACGCGTTGGAGGCGAACGACCTCGCACTGGCGGCCGCCCGGCTGCAGGCGGCGCGCGACCAGGGCGACGAGGCCAGCGAGACCTGGATCGCGCCCCTGGCCCAGCGGCTCCAGGCTCGGCAGGGCGCGCAGGCGCACGCTTTCGGCGTGCCGGACCAGGAACCGGTGCCGGTGACCTCCCGGCTCGCCCCGGCGGACTGGGACCGCGAGATCGCGGAGGCGCTGGCCGACGGTTCGGACGCCCGGCTGGGCGAGCTGGTGTCCGTGGTCCGGGGCGCCCATCGGCGGGAGCCGTGGCTGGCCGGGAACCTGGTCACCGCGGTCCGGACGAGGCCGATCAGGGTCCGGGCGGACAACCCGGTGGTGGCCGACCTCCGGATGCTCGTCGAGGAGAGCCGCGACGGCCTCCTGGTCTGCGAGTTCGCCGGCTGGCTCAGCGACTGCGGGGAAGCCGCGCTGGCCGTCGAGGTGATCGAGGGCAGCCTCGGGTGGGCGAACCGCCAGGCGCTTCCGCAGCTGCTGCGTCAGCGCGCGGCGTCGGCCCGCGCCGCCGGCATCGACGAGTCGCGGCTGCAGCCGCCCGCGCTGCCGCCCCGTCTGGAGCGGGCCGGCACGCCGAGCCGCGAGGACCCGGGCTTCGCCCAGGTCGTGCACATCAACGAGCCGCTCGGCCGGGCCGGCCGGCAGCCGGCGATCCGGCACGCCCTGGACCTGGCGAACTCGGCCCCGGACGGCCTGGTGGCGAACGCGTGGGTGGAGGCCGTGCGCTCCGGCGGGACCGCCGCGTTCAACAACGCGCTCGGGTACCTGGTGCGGGCCGGCCGGCCCGTCGAGGCGATCAAGCTCTACGGCGAGTACTCCGACGCGTTCTGGCTCGGCGCCGGACCTGCCTGGAACCTCGGGTGCGCCTATGCCGCCGCCGGGTACGTCGAGAGCGCGGTCCTGACGTTCGACTACCACGCCCGGCTGGCCACCTTCCGGTACAGCGCGGAGCAGCTGCTCGCCCTGCGGCCGCTGTTCGCCGCCGTGGGCCGCCCGGTTCCGGTGACCTCGGTCGACGCCACGGGCCTCGCGGCCGGCCCGTCGTCCGCGCCCCGCAGCACGGGCGCGACCGGTGCGGACGCCGTCGCGCTCATCGCCCGGGCGAGGGAGACGCCGACCCACCACAACGTGCTGCTGGCCGGGAACGCCGCGCGCCGGGCCATGCAGCGGTGCACCCCGGAGGAGGCCGAGGCCTTCCGGGTCGCCATGGAGGAGATCTACGCGCTGCTGCCCGACCCCCGGCCCAACCTGGTGGCGGAGTTCGCCCTGGTGCTCGCCGCGGCGGGCCGGGCGACGGAGGCGTGGAGCCTCCTGGTGGAGGCGATCGACCGGACCCGGGCGAATCCCCGTCTGCTGGACGCCGCGGTCCGCCTCGCCCGGGAGCTCGACAAGAGCCGCCAGCTCCGGCTGCGGCTGGAGCGCTACGTGACCGGCGCGGGCTTCGAACTGCACCTCAACCTCGCCAAGCTGGCCGAACTGGAGGGCGACGACAAGGCGCGCGTCCAGCACGCGAACCTGGCGCTGGCCAAGAACCCCACCTGCGCCGAGGCCATCCAGCTCCGGGACCGGGCCTCGGGGGGCACCGCGGTGAGCGAGCGGAGCGTGCCCGCGCGTCCGCAGGTGCCGCGGATCCGGGACGAGCTCATGAACCGGATCGGGGCGCGGCGGACCGCGGACCTGGAGGAGGTCGTCCACCTGCTCAACCGGGAGTACCGGCGGCAGGTCGACGACCTCCGGACCAAGGCGCTGCTGTGGTACCAGCCGAAGGTCGACACCGACATCGCGCGGCGGCTGCCGATCCACCTCCAGGAGGACGCCGGGCCCGCCGTGCGGGCGGCGGTCGCCCAGGACTGGGACCGGGCCGCGTTCCTGTTCCGCGAACTGCTCACCCGCGCTCCCCGGAACACCCACGTCGCGGAGGCCACCGCGGCCTGCATGACGCTGGCCCGGATGTACGACGACGCCAACCAGATCGGCCAGACCCTGCGGCACACCCCGTCCGGGCAGCGGATCCTGGTCCAACTGCTCTGCACCAGAAGGGACTTCACGTCCGCCGCCGCCCTCCAGCAGAAGCAGCGGGAGGACGGGCCGCTGGACCTGGACGCGGCGATCGCCCGGGCCGGGCTGCTCGCGGGCCTCTGCGACCGGCCCGCGGACGCCGCCCGCACGCTGCTCAGGTTCGTGGACCGGCTCCCTTACGGGTACCCGGCCGAGCCGGTGGCGCTCGCCGTCCTGCTCGCCCACCGGGCCGGCGACCGGGAGCTGCTGCAGGAGACCATCGGCGTCCTGCGCCGCCGGACGCCGAAGAACGTCGACGAACTGGTGAACCGCGCCCTCCAGAGCGCGCCGGAGGCGCTGAACGAGAGCACCGTCCCCGCGCTGACCCCCCGCCACATCGAGCTGGTCGTCGAGAAGTTGGCCGACAGTCCGCGGCGGCAGGAGGCCTTCCTCCGGGACGGGATCGGCCGGACGCACACGGATCTGCCCGGGTACCAGGAGGAGCAGGAGGCGCGGAACCGGCTGCTGGTGCGGTGCCTGGAGGCGCGCGGGCTCGTCGTGGACGCGTACGAGCAGTTCTGGACCTGGTTCCCGCGGTCCTCCGACCAGCCGGCCGCGGTCGCCGAGCTGCTCTCCTTCTGCGCCCGGATCGGACATCCGGAGGGGTACCGCAGCGTCCTGCGGTACCTGGAGGAGATCGGAGCACCCGCCGCCCCGGAGCAGGTCCGGGCGCTGGACGCGATCGAGGACGGCACGGCGCACCGCCCGCCCGAGGACCTCGACGACCTGGTGGTCCGGGTGGCCCGGTGCACGCCGGACGAACTGCCCACGGAGGTGGCGACGGTCGCCAGGGCCCTGGTGGCCTGCGCCGGCGCGAACGACGCACGGTGGCTGGAGACGATCGCCGGCATCTGGCGCAAGGTCGCCGTACGCCTGGCCATGTACGTGAGTACCGCCGATCCCGTGCGCTCGGCGGCGCGCAGCGCCGACGTCATCGAGAGTCAACTGGCCCAGCAGGAGGAACTCTGCCGGAACCTCCTGGCACCCGAGCTCCGCGACCGCGCGCAGCGCGTCGGCGCCGCACTCCGGCTCCCCTGGGACGACCTGGCGCGGGACAGCATGAAGCTGGGCACGGTGAGCCAGGTCCCGCTCGACATCTGGGAGGCGCAGGCCACCCGCCTGGACCGCGGGCCGGTGGAGGTGCAGCTGAACGTCCGGGCCGCCAGGCGCTCGCTGTCCGCGATCGTCCTCACCGTGACCCCGCCGGACCGGCCCGAGGTGCTGGGGCGGCAGGTGCTGGAACGCGTGGAGGCCGACTCCCAGCGCTCCTGCTTCCTCGCCGTGAAGACGGACCTCGGTGCGGTCAAGATCACCGCCTCGGCCGTCCTCTCCGACGGCACCACCCGGGAGACCAGCCGCGAGGTCCCGGTCCGGGAGGTCCCGCCCGATCCGGCGATGGTCACGTCCAGGTTCAAACCGCGCTCCCCCGCCGTGGACGAGATGTTCGTCGGCCGGGCGCGCGAGCTGGAGCTGCTGCGCTCGACCTACGCGTCGGCGTGGCGCGGCGGGACCGACGTCCTGTTCATGACCGGATCCCGCCGGGCGGGCAAGACCTCGATCCTCCGCCGGCTGACCGCCGTCCGGCGGCCGTCCGACGACGGCCCGCTGCCACCGGACGAGTGGCCCACTCCGCGGGCCTTCCCGGTCAGCCTGGACGGGCAGGGCGACTGGTCGCGGGCCAGGTCGCTGCTCAGCAGCGTGGCGCAGGCCGTGAGCACCCAGGTGCGCAGGACCTTCCGCGGGTCGATCGCCCTCGACCCGTTCGACGACATCAGCACCGACGGGTTCCGCAACTGGTGGCTGGACGTCAGGTTGAAGCTGTGGCCGGACCAGGACGTCGGACTCCTGCTGATCGTCGACGAGTTCCAGGAACTGCTGGAGAAGCTGATCGCCTCCCAGGTCATGAAGGAGTCCATGGAGGCGCTGCGCTCCCTGAAGGACGACGGCACGCTCGCCCTGCTCTTCATCGGCTCGTGCAGCACCGCGAGGCTGCGCCGGCTGCTGCGCGGTTCGCTGGTGCAGCAGGAGTTCTCCGAGCGCCTGCGCGTGGGCCCCCTGGACCGGGCCTCGACCCTGGAGGTGTTCCGCCGGGGCTTCCACGAGCGGGTGACGCTCCTGCCCGAAGCGGTCGAAAGCGTCTGGGAGTTGACCGCCGGCCACCCCCACCACATCCACATGATCGGCCAGCAGGTGGTGGAGTGCCTCAGCGAGGAGCAGCGCAGCGTCGTCGACCTGGACCTCGTCCACTACGCCGAACAGCGGGTCGCCGAGCGCGACGACACCGTCAAGGGGATGCTCGACCCGCTCGCGGAGGACGACGGCGAGCTGAAGCTCCTGCTGGACATCGCGGAGGAGCTCCAGTACGACGCGCTGGAGACCTCGGTGCGCACCGCACTCGGGCCGGACCAGTCGATCCAGCTGGACAGCTTCCTCGACTTCGGCCTGCTGGTGCGCACCGGCCGCGACCTGGCCTGGGCCAACCCGGTGGTGCGGGACTGGATGAACAACCAGAGCCGCAAGCACGGCGCCAGGCAGCAGCGGCATCCCGCGGGAACCCGCCCCGTCCACCAGCCGCTGATCGCCGCCGGGTTCCGGTTCGACGAGGATCTCCCCGGCGCGGCCCACGACGCGTGCGTGGTCAGCCGCCGCGGTGACGCCTCCGGCCCGTTGGAGGCCCGGCACTTCCCGGGGCAGGGCCGGGCGCTCCTCCGGTTCCACGCCCTGCTCACCCGGGACGGCCGTACCGATCACGACGGCCTGCCGCGGGTGTCCGAACCGTGCGGGGACTGGATGCTCTCGGAGCACATCAAGGGCACCACCGTGCTGGCCAGGCTGGAGGGCAAGCGCCGCCGCGAGGTCAAGCCGATGGAGGAGGCCGCCCTCTGGGTGCTGCGGGCGGCCGAGGCGCTGGCCCGGGTGAACGGCGATCTCGGCCTCACGCACGGCGACATCCGGCCGGAGAACCTGCTCATTCCCGACCACTCGGCCTCGGGGCAGCAGCTCTACGTCACCAACTGGGGTTTCGGCATGAACCTGAAGGGCGGCCTCCAGGAGAGCCTGATGCCGGCCGTCCGGTCCGACTACTGGATTCCCGACCGGCTCCGGGGGACCGGGACCAGGCTCCCCACCCCGGCCGAGGACACCTACGCCCTCTCGGCCGTCCTCTACCAGCTCCTGCACCCCCTGTCCGCCCTCCCCTACGGTGCGGGCAACGCCCATCCGGACCGGATCCGCGACATTCCGGAGCGCCTCGGCCAGGTCGTCCACCTGGGCGTCACCCAAGGCTTCGACGAGCCCGAGAAGCTGGCCCGCGCCCTGCGGGAGGTCCTCCGGAGCCACGGCGCACCGAACGCGCACCGCCCCGACCCGTCGCCGGCCCCGGAGGCGCGCCGGCCGCAGCCGGAGGGCGCCTCCGTGGTCGTCAACAACTACAACCACAACTACAACAAGTTGGAGAGCCAGATGAGCCAGACCCCCGGATTCCACAACTCCGGCTCGATCACCGGAAACGTCCAGCTGGGGAACAACAACCGGGTGACCCGCAGCACCGCGAACCACTCCGTGGGACCGGACCTGGGCGGCGAGGGCGTCAGCCTGCAGGACCTGGCCCGCCGGCTCCGCGAGCAGGTGGCCGAGGCGGGGAACGGGCTGGACCCGGTCGACGCCGCCGACATGAACGTGAGCCTCGACCGGCTCGACGAGGAGGTCGGGCGCGAGGAGCCGAGCCCGGGCCGGATCAGCAGGCTCGCGCAGGGCATCAAGGCGATCCTGGAGGGCTTCGGCGCGGCCGCCCCGGCGCTCCCGACGGTGGAGCGGCTCATCGAACTGACCACCGGCTGAGAGGGGTCGCCGCGGTCCGTCACCGCCCCGGCGCCGGGCGGGTCATTCGCCCGGCGCCCAGAGCCCTTCGGCGCGGCCCTCGTCGAGGCGTCCGCGGTAGACGTCGACCTTGTGGTCGATCCGGGCCAGGTGGGACCGGAGTTCGGTGAGCCGGGCGGCGACTTCGGCGCGGTGGGCTTCGAGGAGGGCGAGGCGGTCGGGTTCGTTGCCGGGGCCGGCGGCGACGAGTTCGGCGTAGCGGCGGATGGTGCGGATCGGCATGCCGGTGGCCCGCAGGCGGGTGCAGAGGTCGATCCATTCGAGGTCGCGGCGGTGGTAGCGGCGGCGGCCGCCGGGGGTGCGGTCGACGGGGGTGACGACCAGGCCGGCGCGTTCGTAGTAGCGCAGGGTGTGGACGCTGACGCCGGTGCGTCCGGCGGCTTCGGCGATGGTCAACCCCTCGGCGGGGACCACGGGTCGGGGATTGATTTCGAGCACGCTCGAAATCGTAGCCTCGGCGCGGTGGACCGGGCGGGGCCGGTGCTGACGCGACGTCAACTCCCGTACCGGTGGCCGGTGGAGGGGTTGCGGTGTCCGAATCGGACGGTCGGCGGAAGCGGTTGGTGCTCGCGGTGTGCTGCGTGAGCATGGTGCTGGTGGTCATGGACATCACGGTGGTGAACGTGGCGCTGCCCGCGGTGCGGCGGGAGTTGGGCGCCTCGGTGTCGGCGCTGCAGTGGACGGTGGACGCGTACACGCTGGTGCTGGCGGCGTTCCTGCTGCCGGCGGGGGCGGCGGCGGACCGGTGGGGGCGGCGCCGGGTGTTCATGGCGGGGCTGGTGCTGTTCGGGCTGGGTTCGGCGCTGTGCGGGCTGGCGCCGGGGGCGGGGGCGCTGGTGGGGGCGCGGGTCGTGCAGGCGGCGGGCGGGACGATGCTGAACCCGGTGGCGATGGCGATCGTGGCGACGACGTTCCCGGGCCGGGAGGAGCGGGCCCGGGCGATCGGGGTGTTCGGTTCGGTGTCGGGGCTCTCGCTGGCGCTGGGCCCGGTGCTGGGCGGGGCGCTGGTGGACGCGCTGGGCTGGCGGGCGGTGTTCTGGGTGAACCTGCCGGTGGCGGCGGCGGGTCTGGCGGGGGCGGCCCGCTGGGTTCCGGAGTCGCGGGCGGAGCGGGTCCGGCGGTTCGACCCGGTGGGCCAGGTGCTGGTGGTGGTGCTGCTGGGCGGGGTGGTGTTCGGGCTGATCGGGGCCGGCCGGGAGGGCTGGTCGGCGCCGGTGGTGTGGGGGCCGCTGGTCGCGGCGGCGGTGTCGGTGCCGCTGCTGGGCCGGTGGGAGTCGCGGCGGTCGGACCCGCTGCTGGAGGTGCGGCTGCTGCGCAGCGCGCCGGTGGCGTCGGCGCTGGTGATGGCGTTCGCGGCGCTGTGCGCGTTCGGGGCGTTCCTGTTCGCGGTGACGCTGTACCTGCAGGGGGTGCGCGGGATGCCGGCGCTGCGGGCGGGGCTGTGCCTGGTGCCGGTGGGGGTGCTGATCGTGCTGCTGTCGCCGCGGACCGGCCGGGTGGTGGGGCGGCGGGGGCCGCGGCTGCCGCTGCTGGTGTCCGGGGCGGCGCTGGCGCTGGCGGGCGGTCTGCTGCTGCTGGTGGGTCCGGGGACGCCGGTGCCGACGCTGCTGGCGGTGTTCGCGCTGGTGGGGGTGTTCCAGGGGACGGTGAATCCGCCGGTCACCTTCACTGCGGTGTCGGGGATGCCGGTCTCGATGGCGGCGTTGGCGTCCGCGCTGGCGTCGGCGGCCCGGCAGACGGGTTCGGCGGTGGGCGTCGCGGTGGCGGGCACGCTGCTGGCGGGCGGGGTGGCGGCGGGCGGTGCGGCGTTCGTCCCGGCGGCGCGCGGGGTGTGGTGGCTGCTGGTGGCGGCGGGCGTGCTGATCGCGGTGCTCGGCGCGGCGGGGCCGGCCCGTCGGCCCGGGGGCTCCGGGGGTGCGGATCAGGCGGCGCGGCGGGAGCAGTCGGCGCAGAGTCCGCGGTAGGTGACTTCGGCGGTGGTGATGGTGAAGCCGAAGCGCTCGGCGGACGGGAGGGCGGCCAGCGGGTCGCCGGTGGGGTGGACGTCGCGGATGGTGCCGCAGGCGAAGCAGACCAGGTGCTGGTGCGGGCGGTGCGCGTTGGGGTCGTACCGCTTGGCGCGGCCGTCGGTGGCGACTTCGAGGACCTCGCCGAGGGCGACGAGTTCGCCGAGCGTGTTGTAGACGGTGGCGCGGGAGATCTCGGGGAGGCGTTCGGCGGCGCGTGCGTGCACCTCGTCCGCCGTCAGGTGGACGTGGTCGCCGTCGAGCACTTCGGCCACCACCCGGCGCTGGGAGGTCAGTCGCCACCCTCGGTCACGAAGCCGTTCCAGCAGGTCACTCATCTTGTTTCATCCATTCAGCTCAACAGACGCCCGAACTGTACAGGGGGCGCGGCGACGCACCCGAGTCGAGCGGAACCACCACCCGATTGACCAGCTTCTTGACTTAGACTGTGTCTATCTTAGGATCGACTCCGGCGAACAGCCAAGACGCCCGTTGCAGAGTGCGATCCGCCCGACCCGGAGGGACTCCCATGCCCGAGAACGACGACGCCATCGTCACCGACCCCAAGTCCGAGGGTGCGGGCGGCTGCCCGGTCGCGCACGGCCGCGCGCCCCATCCGACGCAGGGCGGCGGCAACCAGCAGTGGTGGCCCAACCGACTGAACCTGAAGATCCTGGCGAAGAACCCCGCGGTGGCGAACCCGCTGGGCGCGGACTTCGACTACGCCGAGGCGTTCAACAGCCTCGACCTCCCCGCCGTGAAGCGGGACATCGAGCAGGCGCTCACCACCTCGCAGGACTGGTGGCCGGCCGACTTCGGCCACTACGGTCCGCTGATCATCCGGATGGCCTGGCACAGCGCCGGCACCTACCGGATCTCCGACGGCCGCGGCGGCGCGGGCGCCGGCCAGCAGCGCTTCGCCCCGCTGAACTCGTGGCCGGACAACGCCAACCTGGACAAGGCCCGCCGGGTGCTGTGGCCGGTGAAGAAGAAGTACGGCAAGAGCCTCTCCTGGGCCGACCTGCTGATCCTGGCGGGCAACGTGGCGCTGGAGTCGATGGGCTTCGAGACCTTCGGCTTCGGCGGCGGCCGGGCCGACGTCTGGGAGGCCGACGAGGACGTGTACTGGGGCCCGGAGACCACCTGGCTCGGCGACGAGCGCTACACCGGCGACCGCGACCTGGAGGACCCGCTGGGCGCCGTCCAGATGGGCCTGATCTACGTCAACCCGGAGGGCCCCAACGGCAACCCGGACCCGGTGGCGGCGGCCCGCGACATCCGCGAGACGTTCCGCCGGATGGCGATGAACGACGAGGAGACCGTCGCGCTGATCGCCGGCGGCCACACCTTCGGCAAGACCCACGGCGCCGGCCCGGCGGACCACGTCGGCGAGGCCCCCGAGGGCGCGGGCCTGGAGGAGATGGGCCTCGGCTGGAAGAGCACCTACGGCTCGGGCAAGGCCGGCGACGCGATCACCTCCGGCCTGGAGGTGACCTGGACCAACACGCCGACCACCTGGGACAACTCCTTCTTCGAGATCCTGTTCGGCTACGAGTGGGAGCTGACGAAGTCCCCGGCCGGCGCGCACCAGTGGAAGCCGAAGGACGGCGCCGGCGAGGGCACCGTGCCGGACGCCTTCGACCCGCAGAAGAAGCACGCCCCGCAGATGCTCACCACCGACCTGTCGCTGCGCTTCGACCCGGTGTACGAGCAGATCTCCCGCCGCTTCCTGAACGACCCGGCGGCGTTCGCGGACGCCTTCGCCCGCGCCTGGTACAAGCTGACGCACCGTGACATGGGCCCGGTGGTCCGCTACCTCGGCCCCGAGGTGCCCTCCGAGGAGCTGATCTGGCAGGACCCGCTGCCGCAGCCGCAGGGCGAGCCGATCGACGCGGCGGACGTCGCGGTGCTGAAGGAGCGGGTGCTGGCCTCCGGCCTGACGACCGCTCAGCTGGTGTCCACCGCCTGGGCGGCGGCCTCCTCGTTCCGCGGCAGCGACAAGCGCGGCGGCGCCAACGGCGCCCGGATCCGCCTGGAGCCGCAGCGCGGCTGGGAGGTCAACGACCCGGAGCAGCTGGCGCAGGTGCTGCGGGTGCTGGAGGGCGTCCGGGCGGCGTTCAACGCGGAGGGCGGCAAGCAGGTCTCGCTGGCCGACCTGATCGTGCTGGCCGGCACCGCGGCGGTCGAGCGGGCCGCCAAGGCCGGCGGCGTGGACGTCGAGGTGGCCTTCCACCCGGGCCGCGTGGACGCCACCCAGGAGAAGACGGACGTGGAGTCGTTCGCCGCGCTGGAGCCGAAGTCCGACGGCTTCCGCAACTACCTGGGCAAGGGCAGCCGGCTGCCCGCCGAGTACCTGCTGGTGGACCGGGCGAACCTGCTGAACCTGTCCGCCCCCGAGATGACCGTGCTGGTCGGCGGTCTGCGGGTGCTGGGCGCCAACCACGGCGGCTCGCAGCACGGCGTGTTCACGGACCGTCCGGGCACCCTGAGCAACGACTTCTTCGTCAACCTGCTCGACATGGACACCGCCTGGGCGCCGGTCGCCTCCGACAACACCCTGTTCGAGGGCCGGGACGCCTCCGGTGCGGTCAAGTGGACCGGCACCCGGGCCGACCTGGTGTTCGGCTCCAACTCGGAGCTGCGCGCGGTGGCCGAGGTGTACGCCTCGGACGACGCCAAGGAGAAGTTCGTCAAGGACTTCGCCGCCGCGTGGACCAAGGTGATGGACCTGGACCGCTTCGACCTGGTCTGAGCACGAGCCGGCGAGGGCCCGGTTCCGCGCGAGCGGAGCCGGGCCCTCGCCGTACGCGCGTCAGCGGCGCAGTTCCAGGGTGCAGCACTTGACGGCGCCGCCGGCCCGGAGCAGTTCGGTCAGGTCGACGCCGATCGGGTGGAAGCCGCGTTCGCGGAGCTGCTCGGCGAGGCCGGTGGCGGCCTCGGGGAGGACGACGTTCGCTCCGTCGGAGACGGCGTTCAGGCCGAACACCTTCGCCGCGTCGGCGTCGGCCAGGATCGCGTCCGGGTAGAGGCGCTCCAGCACGGCGCGGGACTCGGCGTCGAAGGCCGGCGGGTGGTACATGATCTCGTCGTCGTCGAGGACGGCGAGCGCGGTGTCCAGGTGGTAGTAGCGCGGGTCGACCAGCCGCAGGGTGACCACCTCGCGGCCGAGGAAGGACTGCGCCTCGGCGTGCGCGGCGGTCTCGGTGCGGAAGCCGGTGCCGGCCAGGATGCGGTCGCCGGCCACCAGCAGGTCGCCCTCGCCCTCGTTGACGTGCTCGGCGTCCCGGACCTGCCAGCCGCGGTCGCGGAACCAGTCGGCGTACGCGGGGCCCTCGGCGGTGCGCTCCGGGTACCGGAAGCGGGCCCCGAGCACCTTGCCGTCGACCGCGGTGGCGCCGTTGGCGGCGAACACCATGTCCGGCAGGCCGGGCAGCGGATCGATCAACTCGACGGTGTGGCCGAGGCGTTGGAACAGCGCGTAGAGCTCGTCCCACTGGGCGAGGGCGGTGCCGGTGTCGGTGGGCTTGGCCGGGTCCATCCACGGGTTGATCGAGTAGTCGACGGTGAAGTGCGCGGGCCGGCACATCAGGTAGTGGCGCGGGCGGGCGGTTCGCGGCGACACGGTGGTGTCTCCTTCCGGGCGGGACGCGGCGGCTGACGGTCGGTCGGCTGCGCGCCGTACGGGGCTGGGCCTGGGGGTGGGGGTCAACTGGGGTCAACTGCCGACGGACTGCGGGAAGTCGAACAGTCCGTCCGGGTCGTGGCGGCGCTTGACGGCGACCAGCCGCGGATAGTTCGCACCGTAGTAGGCGGTCCGCCAGTCTCGCAGGTCCGGGTCGGTGAAGTTCAGGTACGCACCGCCGGTCGCGTGTGCGGCGATCAGGTGATCGAGACCGGCCAGCCAGCCGAGCTGCGGGGCCGGATCCTCGCCGGGCAGCCAGGAGCTGTCCAGGCTGATCAGGTACTGCGCGTCGCGGTGCACGAAGGCGGTCGCCGCCGGGTCGACGCGGTTGATCGCGCCGCCCCAGCCGAACAGGGCGAACCCGCTCCCGTCCGGGTTGCCGCTCGGGGGCGCGGCGGCGAGGTGGGCGAGCGCCCGGGCGACGGCGTCCGGCGGCAGCGGGTCGACGGCGAAGTGCGTGCGGACGGCGAACGCCCCGCCGGCGGTCTCGTGCTGCAGGTAGTCCATCGCGTCCCAGAAGTCCCGGTCGGCGATGTCCGCGCGCGCGGGCCGGCCGGCGGCGAGCGCCGGTGCGAGGAGCTCGCGCAGCTCGGCGGCCGGGCCGAGGTGCAGGCCGACGGCCGACACCACCGTCCGCCCGGCGGAGGCGGCGACGCCGAGGCGCAGCGAGGTCTCCTCCGGGGCGGTGCGCATCAGCTCCTGGACGGCCTCGAACACGGCGGGCGCGTGCGCGACGTCCCACAGCAGCAGGCAGGTCGAGGCGGCCGGCGCGGGGACCGCCTGGAAGGTCAGGTCGAGGTTGATGCCGAAGTTGCCCCCGCCGCCGCCCCGGCAGGCCCAGAACAGGTCCTCGTTCCGGGTGTCGTCGCAGGTCAGCACGGTGCCCTCGGCGGTGGCCAGGGTGGTGGCGCGGAGCGTGTCGGCGGTCAGTCCGAGCCGGCGGGAGGTGGCCGCGGACCCGCCGCCGAGGGCGAGCCCGGCGATCCCGACGCCCGCGCCGTTGCCGAGCGGCAGCGCGAGGCCGTGCGGCCGCAGGGCGGCGTACAGCGCCCCGGTGAGCACGCCGCCGCCGACGGTGACCCGTCCGCTCCCGGGGTCGACGGCGATCCCGTCCAGGGCCCGCAGGTCCACCACCAGGCCGGAGTTGACGGAGTGTCCGGCGTACGAGTGGCCGCCGCCGCGGGGCACGATCGGCACCCCGCTCTCCCGCGCCCACTCCACGGCCCGCAGCACGTCCTGCGGTCCGGCCGCCCGCAGCACGGCGGCCGGCGCCCGGTCCGCCCAGCGCTCGTTGAACGCGGTGGACGACTCCCGGAAGGCGGGGTCGCCGGGGCGCAGCACCGGCCCGGCGGTGGTCTTGTCGAGCAGCTGCCAGTCGGCGGTCACGGGGCGACCTCTTCGATGGTGGAGGTGCCGGTGCTGGGCTGGGGGCCGTAGCGTTCCCAGGTCTCGTGGAGGCGGATGCGGCCGTCGGGGGTGCGGGTGGGGGTGTTGCGGGTGCGGCCGCAGACGACTTCGCCGGTGGTGAGGACGAAGGTGTAGCCCATGGCGAGGGTGCCGTCGGGCTGCCGGGTGCCGGCGGTCCAGCCGCGCCGGACGGCGCCGCCGGCGACCTCGCCCCAGACCAGGTCGCCCTGCTGGTGGTAGACGGCGACGGTGCGGTGGTCGCCGTCGGGTGCGTGGAAGCGGCGGCCCTCGAAGTCGAACGGGGAGTCCGTCATGCCTGCCACCAGATCGCGTAGTAGGCGAAGTCCTCGTCGTGCGGGTTGGCGACGGCGTGGTCGGTGTCGGCGGGGAGCAGGACGAGGTCGCCGGCGGCGATGGGGTGGCGGTCGCCGTCCGGGGTGCGGACCTCGCCGCGGCCGCTCATGCAGATGAACAGTTCGCGTTCGGTGTGCTGGTGGGTGTCGGTGAGGTCGCCGGGGCGCAGCACGCACCAGGCGCCGTGGAAGGGGGTGGTGAGGTCGCCCCAGGGGTGGAGCAGGTTGAGGTCGAGGCCGTGGGCGCGTTCGAGGCGGTCGGGTTCCTGGCGGCGGATCACCAGGCCGGCCGGTGGGGCGCTGTCGGACATGGCGGGGCTCCGTTCGGGGTGAGGCGGGAGCGCGTCAGCCGGCCGCCGCGTGGCCGAGTCCGGCGTCGCGGGCGAGGACCAGGGCCTGGGCGCGGTCGGCGACGCCGAGTTTGCCGAGGATGCCGGAGATCCGGTTGCTGACGGTCTTGGAGGCGAGGGCGAGCTCCCGGGCGATGGCGGTGTTGGAGCGGCCGGCGGCGAGGTGTTCGAGCACGTCGCGTTCGCGGTCGCTGAGCTGCGGGAACGGGTAGCTGCGGGGCCGGGCGCCGGTGCCGATGAGGGTGCCGAGCCGGGCCGCGATGGTGCGGTCGACGATGGCTTCGCCGGCGCCGACGGCGTGGATGCCGCGGACGATCTGTTCGGCGGTGGCGCGTTTGACGAGGTAGCCGCGGGCGCCGGCGTGGAACGCGGCGGCGACCGCCTTGTCGTCGTCGAGGCTGCTGAACACCAGGACGCCGGTGTCGGGGGTGAGCCGCACGATCTGGCTGATCATCCGCATTCCGGCGGCGTCGTCCATCTGCGGGTCGAGGACCAGGACGTCGGGCCGGTGGCGGGAGGTGGCGGCGAGGACTTCGCCGGTGGTGCCGGCCTCGCCGACCACCGCCGCACCACCGGTGGCCTCCACCATCGAGCGGACGCCCTGCCGGACGGCGGGCTGCCCGTCGGCGAGCAGCACGGTCAGCGGCGCGGAACTCCCGTGCTGGTTCATCGTCCCCTCGCGGCGTGTGGTGGTGCGGCGGGTGGTGCGGCGCTGCCAACAGTGGATCACCGGCAGTGATGATTCCGTGACCTCATCATGATCTGATCAAATCGCCAGCTCAAGTGCGCAATGTCATACAGGAGTTGGCAGATGTGAGGATTGGGCGGCGGATTCGGCCGATTCGCGGGCCCGACGCATGATCTCCTCCCGGCCGCGCCAGTGCGACCAGAACGCGCCGGTGTAGCCGAGGCCGCCGAGGCTGGTGAGGAACGGGTTGTCGGCGTAGTTGTTGTCGTGCTCGCTCATGCCTTCGACGGTGGGCAGCATGACGCGGTGGTGGTCGGCCGGGTCGATCAGCGCCCACAGGTCGGTGACGGCGCCGTGCCAGCGCTCCTCGGGGTCGGTGGCGCGGGCCGGGTCGGGCAGCAGGTCGGGCGAGAAGTAGCAGACCAGCCGGAAGTTGCCGTTCTCGTCGAACATGAACTGCCGTTCGTACTCGGCCGGGGAGGCGCACATCCGCAGCGGCTTGAGCACGATCGGGCCGTCGGCGGTGTTGGACTGCAGGCCGGGGACGGTGCGCACGCCCGCGCACTGCTCGGCCAGGTCCATGCCCATCGGGGTGTAGGGGAACAGCCGCAGCCCGAGCGAGAAGCCGGTGACGGTGGCGTCCAGGGCCATGAAGGCCTCCACGCAGGCGCGGACCGTCTCGGGGGTCTCCCCCGGCATGCCGAACAGGGCCTCGACCATGGTGAGGATGCCGCGTTCGTGGCAGAGCCGCACCAGGCGTTCGGTGTCGGCGAAGGTGTAGTAGGTGCCGCCCTTCTCGGTGACCTTCCAGCCGCTGAGCACCTCGGGGCGGATGTGGTCGCTGCCGACGTTGACGCCCCGGCAGCCGGCGGCGGCCAGCAGGTCGGCGAACTCCTCGTCGAACGGGCTGGGCTGGCAGTAGACCCAGAGCCGCAGGGAGTTCAACGGGTTGTCGGGGTCGGCGTGCCGGCGGCGGACGATCTCCCGGAGCAGGTTCTTGGCGTGCGCGACGGACAGGTTGAACTCGCTGTCGGTGGTGTGCTGGTCGAGGATGCCCTGGGCGGCCAGCGACTCCATCTCGTCGACCACGGAGGCGAGTTCGCGCTGTCCGTAGCGGGTGCCCTTGGCGTCGGGCTCGACGCAGTGCGAGCAGCGGTAGGCGCAGCCGTTCTTGGTCAGGATGGAGCCGAGGCCGCCGCGCCGGTAGTACTGCAGGTTGTCGACCCGGTTCGGGACGCCGGAGCGCCGCCGGTACACCGAGAGCCGGTCGACCTGCCACACCCGCGGCTCGAACTGCCCCGTGGCCTCGACCTGTTGGGTCTCGCCGTGGCGGACCGTCAGGAACGCGGGCGGGGTCCGGACGGCGCCGTGCTCGGTGTTGCGGATCAGGCCGGGGATGGCGGAGGTGTCGCGGCCCTCGGCGATCGCGGCGGCCAGCTCGCAGAGGATCTTCTCGCCGGGGCCCTTCACGCCGTAGTCGATGCCGAAGTACTCGACCAGGGCGAACGGCATGGTCGAGAAGCCGATGCCGCCGCCGACCACGGGAGCGTCGGTGAGCCGGCGGATCTCGGTGATGATCTCCCGGTGCTCGCCGACGAACGGGCGCTGCTCGAAGGCGTAGACGGTGTCGGTGTTGCGGACGGTCACCCCGACCAGCATCGGGGAGCGTTCCGCGAAGTACTCGTGCAGGCAGGTCTTCCAGTCGTCGCGGCGGAAGGTCAGGTCGAGCACCTCCACCTCGAAGCCGGCGTCCTCGAGTGCGGTGGTGAGCACGTCGAGGGCGTACGGCGCGATCGGCGGATGCACCTTGTTCGGGTTGACCAGCAGGACGGGTCCGCGCATCGGGTGTTTCCCCCCTTGGGTGTGGTGGACGGGTGGTCAGACCAGGCCGAGGCTGATGCCGAACTCGGGTGCGCCGCCGACCAGGTACGCGCCGGCGGACTGCAGGATGCGGTCCTGTGCGACCAGGTGCTGGGCCATCACGGCGGTGTCGCGCAGCCAGCGGTCCATCGGCGCGGTGCGGTAGACGGACCAGGTCTGCAGCAGGTCGTAGGAGCGGGCGACGATGGCCCGCGAGCTGCGGAAGGCGTGCAGCCAGGAGAGCGGGCAGGCGGCGCGCTCGGTCGGGGTGAGGTCGTCCGGCGTGCCGCCGGCCTCCAGCACCTCCCACTGGCGGCGCATGGCGCCGTACACGCCCTCCCGGGTGGCGTTGAACTCGGCTTCCAGCCGGGCGACTTCGGTCTGCACCCGGTAGCTCTCGGACCAGCTCTGGCCGGCCATCCGGTCGTAGCGGGTGGTGGCGACCTCGTGGACGTGGTCCAGGACGGCGCGGGCCACGCCGAGCGGGACGCCGCACATGGCGCGGGTGAAGGAGTCCGGCTGGGTGAGCGGGGAGGGGCGGCCCTGCGGGGTGGCGAAGGTGTAGGTGTGCTCCTCGGGGACGAACACGTCGGTCATCGTGTAGTCGCAACTCCCGCTGCCGCTCAGGCCGGTGGGGTTCCAGTTGTCGATCACCTCGACCTGCTCGCGGCGGACCAGGAACTGCCGGGAGTCGTGCCGGTGCTTGCTGCCGGGCGCGGCCCACGGTTCGCCGTCCTGGTACAGGAAGGCGCCGGAGGTCACCCAGTCGGCGTGCTTGATGCCGGAGCCGAACGACCAGCGGCCGCTGAGCCGGAAGCCGCCGGGGACGCGTTCGGCCTTGCCGGAGGGCTGGAGCAGGCCGGCCACCACCAGGTCCAGTCGCGGGAAGACGTCCTTGGCGACGGTCTGGTCCAGGAAGTTGGCGTAGATGCCGGTGTTGGCGCCGATGACCGCGCACCAGGCGGCGGAGGCGTCACCGTAGGCCAGCGCCTCGACCACCTCGGTCTGCTCCATCGAGGTGAGGCCGGGGCCGCCCCACTCGGGGCCGAAGCACATGCCGAACACTCCGGTGCCGCGCAGCAGTTCGACCACGTCGGCGGGCAGCGTGCGGTTGGCCTCGATCTCGCCGGCCCGTTCGCGCAGGACGGGAGCCAACTCCCGGGCGCGGCGCAGGATCTCCGTTGTCATGCTGGTCTTTCTCCTTCTCCGTCGGGTGGTGGGCGGTGTCAGTGGAGGCCGAGGCCGATCCGGACCTTCGGCCGGCGGCCGAGCAGGTAGGCGCCGACCGACTCCAGGACGACGTCGTGGCCGATCTGGCCCTGGCTCAGCACGGCGGTGTCGCGCAGCCAGCGGTCCATCGGGGAGTCCCGGTTGATCGACCAGGTCTGCAGCAGGTCGTAGAGCCGGCCGACCACGTCGCGGGCGACGTGGACGGCGTGCAGCCCGGCCAGCGGGACGACGCCGCGCTCGACGGTGCTGAGGTCGTCCAGCGAACCGCCGGCCGACAGCACCTCCCACTGGCGGCGCAGCGAGCCGTACACGCCCTCCCGGGCGGCGTTGAACTCGGCCTCGCAGCGGGCGATCTCGGTCTGCACCCGCCAGCTGTCGGACCAGCTGCGGCCGGCCATCCCGTCGTAGCGGGTGGTGGCGACCTCGCGGGCGTGGTCGAGGGCGGCCCGGGTGATGCCGAGCGGGACGCCGGGCAGGGCGCGCATGAAGGAGTCGGACCAGGCCATCGGGTTGGACTCGACGCGCGGCTCGAAGAAGGTGAAGGTGTGGTTCTCGGGAACGAAGACGTCGGTCATCGTGTAGTCGCAACTGCCGGTGCCGCACAGCCCGGTGGTGTCCCAGTTGTCGATCGGCTCGACGGCGGAGCCCGGGACGAAGAACTGCATCGAGTCGTGCTCGTGGGGGCTGTCGGGGGCGGCCCAGGGCTCGCCGTCCTGGTAGATGAACGCGCCGGAGGTCACCAGGTCGGCGTGCCGGACGCCGGAGCCGAACGGCCAGTGGCCGCTGAGCCGGTAGCCGCCGGGGACGCGTTCGGCCCGGCCGGCCGGGACCAGCGCGCCGGCGGTGATCAGGTCGGGGCTCGGGTAGAGGGCGCGGACCGCCTCCGGGACGAGGAAGTTGGTGATCGCGCCGCCCATCGCGCCGATTCCGGCGCACCAGCCGGCCGAGGAGTCGCCGTAGGCGATGGCCTCGATCACCTCGCACTGCTCCAGCGAGGTGAGGCAGGGGCCGCCCGTCCGGGCGGAGTGGCCGATCCGGAACACGCCGGTGGCGCGCAGCAGTTCGACCACGTCGGCGGGTAGGGTGCGGTTGGCCTCGATCTCCGGGGCGCGCTTGCGCAGGACGGGCGCCAGTTCGCGGGCGCGGCGCAGGATCTCGGCGGCGTCGAGCGGGGCGTCGTCCGGATTGTCGTTCGCGAGGTCGAGCGGGGTGTCGGTGTTCATCGGTCCACATCCAGGAGTCCGGCGGGCATGGTGAAGGGGGCGTGCGGGTCGGCGGGTTCCACCGCGGTGGTGACCGTCTCGACCAGGGCGGCGGCGGCGTCCAGGCGCCGTTCGCAGTCGGCGACGCTGTCGGCCTCGCAGACCACGAAGGAGTGCCGGGCCAGGTAGCCGCCGGGAGGCAGCCGCAGCACGGTGCCGGGCGGGGCCATCGGCGCGGCGTGCAGCAGGCCGGGTGCGTCGCCGGGCTTGGGGAGGGTCAACTCCTCCAGTCGGCAGTCCTGTTCGGGGCAGCCGAAGCGGATGCCGGCCACCGCGGTGCGGGTCGGGGCGGTCTCGGGGCGGCGGCCGACCGCGACGTCGAACAGCACCTCGCCGGGCTCCAGGCCGGTGGCGATCCTCCCGAGCAGCGGGATCAGGTCGCCGCCGAGCCGGCCGTTGACCTCGACGATCAGCGGGCCGCGCGGGGTGAGCCGCAGCTCGGTGTGGGTGATGCCGTCCTCGACGCCCAGCGCGCGGTGCGCGTCGGCCAGCACGGCGAGCAGCTCGGGGTCGGCGAGCAGCGGGTCGGCGGCGTCGACGATGTGGCCGACCTCCTCGAAGTACGGCTCGTCGCTGCTGTACTTGCGGGCCAGGAACAGCGGCAGGTACTCGCCGCGGTGGACGGCGCCGTCGACGCTGATCTCCGGTCCGCCCGCGTACTCCTCGACGATCACGCTGGCCCGGTACGGGCCGGGGTCGACCCGGCTGGCGGACAGCGCGGTGTCGAACGCGGCGTCGAGTTCGGCCTCGTCGGCGGCGAAGACCACGCCGATGCTGGCGCCCATGGCGCGCGGCTTGAGCACCACGGGGTAGCCGATCCGGGCGGCGGCGGCGCGGGCCTCGGCGAGGTCGGTGGTGAGCGCGAAGCCGGGCTGGCGCTGGCCGGCCGCGGTGAGCACGGTGCGGGTGCGCTCCTTGTCGCGGACGCCGCGGACGCCGCGTTCGGACAGGCCGGGGACGCCGAGTTCGGCGGCCAGCAGGCCGGCGTCGAGCACCAGCGGTTCGTCCCAGCAGAGCAGGCCGACGATCCGCTTGCGGGCGGCGATCCCGCGGACGGTGGCGTTCATGGTGGCGGTGTCGAAGACGTCCGCGACCACGATCTCGTCGAAGTACTCGCGCTGCCAGGTCGGCCGCAGGTTGTTGACCAGCAGCAGTTCGAGGCCGGCGGCGCGGGCGCGGCGGCTCATCGGGCCGACCAGGTACTCGCGGTACTCCTTCAGTCCGCTGCCGATCACCAGCAGCGTGCCGGGCTCGGCCGCTTCCTCCTGGTGTTCCGTCATGATTCCTCCTCTGCTCGGGAGTCGATGTCGAACCGGACCAGCGCGGCGGCCCGGTCGGCGAGCCGGCGGGCCTCGGCGGGGGTGTCGGCGAGGGTGGTGACGATGCCGACCCGGTCCCAGGAGCTGCGCAGTCCGGCGGCGCGGTGGCCGGGGGCGATGCCGACGACGGCCAGCTGCACGCCCTCGGCGGCGGAGGCGGCGTCCAGGCCGTGCACGGCGGTGACGGTGCCGGGCCGGTCGGGGGCCAGGAAGGCGGCTGCGGCGGCGCGTTCGGCCTTGGCGGGCAGCGGGCCGGGCTGCTCGCCGCGCATCAGCGCGTAGTAGGCGCGGGTGAGTTCGACGGGGTACGCGGCTTCGATCAGGTCGGTGATCGAGTCGCCGGGCAGCCGGCCCGCGCACTCGACCAGGACCGGTACGCCGTCGGCGAGGATCCACTCGCAGTGCAGCACGCCGGTGCCGAAGCCGACGGCGGTGGCCAGCCGTTCGGTCTCGGCGGCCAGCAACTCGTGGGTCTCGGTGGGGAGTTCGGCCGGGACGGTGTGCCCGGACTCGATCGGGTACGGGCCGGGGTAGAGCAGTTTGCCGGTGGTGTTGGCGAACACCGGGCGGCCGTCGGCGACCAGCATCTCGACGCTGAACTCCGGCCCCCGGACGTACTGTTCGGCCAGCATGACGGGCGGGATCGGCCGGTCGGGCACGAACACGCCCTCGTCCTGGGCCTGCCCGAACGCCCAGGCCGCCTCGGCCTCGGCGGGCGCGCGGACCACCAGGGTGCCGACCGAGGCCTGCCGGTTGGCGGGCTTGAGCACGGCCGGACCGGGGTGCCGGTCCATGAAGGCGGCCAGCTCGGCGGCGCTCGCGACCGGCTCGGAGGCCGGGTTGGCGATCCCGGCGGCGGCGGCGACTACCCGCAACTGGTGCTTGTCGCGGAGCAGTTGGGCTGCACCGAGGCCGGCGCCCGGGAGTCCGTAGCGTTCGGCGAGCCGGGCCGCGAACGGCACCGCGTACTCGACGGCGGGGACCACCGCGACCGGGTCGAGCCCGGGGTGGGCGGCGTGGAAGGCGTCCGCCCGGCCCGGCAGGTGGTACTCCCATTCGATCAACTCGCGGGCGTACCCGATGCCCTTGACCGCCTCGGCGAGGTGCCGCTTGCGGGCGACGTCCGGTTCCTCGATGTAGACCACCGAGTCGGCGCCCTGGAAGCCGGCCAGGGCGGGCACCGCGAAGGCGACGTAGCCGACGACCAGGACGGGGCGGGCGCTCATGCCGTCCCCCCGGCGGGCCCGACCGTCTCCGGCAGGGCGGCCTCGGCGGCCCGGCGGTCCGCGTCGCGCTTGATGCCGTACACCGCGAAGGCGCCGGCCAGCGCGGCCGTCAGGCCGGCCATCGCCCAGAAGCCCTGGCCGAACCGTTCCCACAGGTAGACGCCGAACAGCGGGGCGGCGGCCCCGGCCAGGCCGGTGACGGCGTGCATGGCGGCCAGGTAGCGGGCCTTCAGCGCGGCCGGGAAGGTCGCCGGGTGGGCGAACATGCTGGGCGCGGCGGTCATCATCCCGGCGACGTAGACCACCATGCCGAGGACCACGAAGGCCCCGGCGTGCGCCGCCAGCCCGTACACCGCCAGCCCGATCGCGTTCAGCGCGTGGCCCGCGCCGACCGCCAGGTAGGTGGGGATCCGGGTGATGTACGCGGTGATCTTCAGCTCGCAGCTGATCAGGATCACCGAGGAGGTGGCCAGCACGGCGCTGTACAGCCAGGTCGGGTAGCCGTCGCGGACGATCTCCAGCGGCAGCGAGACGGAGGACTGCACGTAGGTGACGGTGCCGAGGGTGATCGCCGCCAGGTACGCCAGGTAGGCGCGGTCGCGCAGCATCGCCGCGTACACGGCCCGGCCGGTCGCCCGGCGCTCGGCGACCGGGACGGCCGCCGGCTCGGGCATCGCCTGCCGGGGCAGCAGCCGGTAGGCGAGGGCCGCGTAGAGCAGGGTGGTGGCGCCGTCGATCCAGAACAGCAGGTCCCAGTCGAGCAGGATCACCGCCGCGGCGACCAGCGGGGCGAGCGCGGCGCCGACGTTGAGGGCGATCCGCATCATGGAGAACGCCATCACGTGGTAGCGGTCCGGCATCAGATCGCTGAGCAGCACCGACGCGGCGGGCCGGTACGACTGGGCGAACAGTCCGGCGCCGGCGACGGCGAGCAGCAGCGGCACCAGCAGGCCGGGCCGGGCCAGCAGCGGCAGCACGGCGACCAGCGGCGCGGAGCCGGTCATCGCGATCACGATGGTGGTGCGGGCGCCGAACCGGTGGGTGGCCTCGCCGCCGAGCACGGTGCCGACGGCGGTGCCCAGGCTGTACGCGCCGAGCGCCAGGCCCGCGGTGCCGTCCGACAGGTTCCGGTGCGTCAGGTAGAGCACCAGGAAGGTCTGGACGAACGCGCCGAGCTGGTTGACCAGCACGCCGCCGAGCAGGTACCGGACGGTGGCCGGGGTGGCCCGGAGCGTGTCGAGGACGCCGATCGGGGGTCCGTCTTCGTCGGTCATGCCGCCTCCTTCACTGCTTGGGCGATGCGTTCCGCGACCAGCGGAGCGGTGGAGAAGCCGCTGCCGCCGCAGGCGGCGCGGGTCCACAGGCCCGGGGTGACCCGGGCCAGCAGCGGGCCGCCGGTGGCGGCGTCCGCGGTGTAGTGGCAGACCCGGACGCCGGCCCGCGGGTAGCGGTCCAGGTCGGGCAGGATGCCTTCGGCGGCGAGGCGGTCCAGGTGGGGCTGCTGGTCCTCGCCGCGGCTGTCGGTGTCCGCGACGGGGCGGCACACCGTGTCGGAGCTGAGTTTGAGCAGGGTCCCGGCACCGGGCGGCAGCACCCAGCCGCGGCCCTCCCGGCCGAGGCCGCCCGCGGCGGGCGCGTCGTCCCAGCGGTCGCCGCCGGCGGGGCGGCCCAGGTAGAGCATGGTCTGCCGGTACAGGGTGACGGGGGCGGCGGCGAGCCGACGCGTCCAGGGGCCGCCGGCCAGCAGGGCGAGGTCGCCGCGGAGCACCTCGCCGCTGTCCAGCACGATCCGTCCTGAGCCGGTGAACACCGAGCGGACGGCGCTGTGCGGGCGCAGCGTGACGCCGGGGCGGGCGGCGAGCCAGCGGGCGGCGGCGCGCAGCACCCGGTCGGCGAGCAGCACGCCGCCGGTGCGTTCGCGGACCCCGACGGTGCCGGGCGGCAGGCCCAGCGGCGGGAGCCCGGCCCCGTCCGGCAGGTCGACGGGGACGCCGGCCTTGTCGGCCTCGGCGAGCAGGTCGTCGAGGCGGTCGGCGGGGTGGGCGGTGAGGACGCCGACCCGGCGGTAGAGCGGGGTGCCGAGCAGGGTCTCCAGTTCCTGCCAGTGGCGGTGCGCGGCGAGCCGGCGGGCGGTGCCGTCGGGGTCGCCGGGCAGCAGGGTGCGGATGGCGCGGTGCTGGTCGTGGGAGGTGGCGTCGGGGTTGGGCAGCGGGCCGCGTTCCAGGACGGTGACCCGGTGCCCGGCCCGGGCGCACGCGACGGCGGCGAGCAGGCCGGTGACGCCCGCGCCGACCACCACCACGTGCGCGGCGGCGCTGCCGAGGGCCGTGGTGCTCACCGCCCGCCGCCGCGGACCCTGGTCGCCAGCCTGGGCAGCGGGCGGGGCTGGACGGTGGTGGCGGCCGGCTCCGCGGGGATGGCCGTGTCGGGCAGCGCCTCGGCGGCGAGGTCGACGAGCAGCGGGGCGGCGCAGCGCAGGAACAGGTCGAGTTCGTGCCAGAAGTCGCCGGCGTCGGCGTCGGTGACCTCCCAGCGGTCGAGCCGGCCGAGCTGTTCGGTGAGGGTGAAGGCGGCGGCGCTGAGGCTGAAGCGGCGCGGGCGCAGGGCGGCCGCGAAGCGTTCGGCGATCAGTGCGGCGTGCTGCCGGGAGCGGGCGCTGACGGGCAGCGGGCCGCGGTCGAGGTGGGCCTCGGCCTTGGCGGCGACCCGGTTCCAGGGTTCGACGAGGCGCTGTCCGCAGACCCGGTCCATGGCGGCGCGGGTGAAGTTGGTGCGCTGGAAGTCGGGGCCGGTGGCGGCCAGGTAGTAGCGGACCAGGTCGCGCGGGACCTCGGCGGTGAGTTGACGGCCGGTCACCACGTGGCCGCGGCTGGTGGAGAACTTGTCGCTGTCGAGTTCGTAGAACTCGTTGGTGACGAAGTGCGCGGGCAGCGCGAGTCCGCCGAGGGCGAGCAGCATGGCGGTGCCGGCCAGCGCGAAGGCGAAGCTGGCGTCGGAGCCGAAGAAGTACACCACTTCGGGTCCGGCCTCGACGGCCCAGTGCCGCTCCTCGTCGCCGGGGACCTCTCCCCTGGCCTCGGCGGCCAGGGCGATGGCGTGCAGGCTCCAGGCGACGGTCTCGGTGTCGGAGTAGAGGACCTGGCCGGGGGTCTCCGGGAAGGGGGCGGGGATGCCCCAGTCGATGGGCAGGGTGATCGGGTAGTCGGGGAGCCGGCGGGCCATCAGCTCCTCGACGAGCTGGGCGAGCCGGGGCCGCATGGTGGGGGCGAGCCGGGCGAAGTAGGAGGCCAGGGCGGTCCGGTGCTCCTCCAGCGGCAGCACCAGGACCTCCTTCTCGCGCAGTTCGACGGCGAGTTCGGGGTGCCGGGTGGAGCGCGGGTCGAGCAGGTCGCCGGAGGCGATCCAGTGGCCGCAGTTCTCGCACAGTCCGGCGCAGCCCTCGGCCAGGCAGACCGGGCAGCCGCCGCGCACGTACGCGTCGGTGAGGTACTCGCCGGTGTCCGGCAGGTACGGGAACCTCACCCTGCGCAGCCTCAGGTGGCCTTCGCCGTGCAGCCGTTCGAAGAAGGTGCGGACGGTCTTCAGGTAGCGCTCGTCGAACCGGACGAAGCCGTCGGGGACGATGCCGGCGGCGGCGAGGGTGGCCTCGACCTGTTCGGCGGCGCGCAGCCGGAGCTCCTCGGGCTGTTCGCCGAGGCGTCGGGCGGTGGTGACGATGTAGTTCTGGGTGAAGTGCACGCCGGTGCCGAACAGGGTGTCGCGGGCGGTGGCCCGGGCGTAGCGGGCGCACACGTCGGCGGACAGGAACGGTCCGGCGAGGTGGCCCAGGTGCAGGTCCCCGTTGGCGGTGGGGCCGGGGGCGACGACCAGCAGCGCGGCCATCAGCGTCCGCCCGCCGGGGCGGTGGCCAGGCCGTGGCGGGCCAGCAGGTCGCCGGTGATGTCGCGGGCCCGGTGGGCGAGCACGCTGATCAGCGAGTCGGCGATGCCGTGGGTGGCCTCGTTGACGCCCTGCAGGTACAGCGCGGCGTCGGTGCCGGCGCCCAGGTCGACCCGGTAGTGGCGGCTGACGGCGACCTCGGGGAGTCCGGCCTTCCCGGTCAGCTCCCGGACCATGGCGGGCATCCGGCTGTCGTAGCCGGTGCCGAGCAGGACCAGGTCGCAGCGCTGCTCGACGGTCTTGCCGGTGCGCCGGTCGCGCAGGTCGAGGACGACCTCGCCGTCCTCCTCGCGGGCGGCGACCACCTCGGTCATCGGCCGGACCTCGGCGCGGCCGGTGCCGATCATCCGCTCGCGGTACAGCACCATGTACAGCTCGTCCAGGAACGGCGGGGCGAGGCCCGCGTAGTTGGTGAGCCGCATCTCGTCGAGCACCTGGGCGCGCATCTCGGCCGGGGCGTCGTAGAACTCGTCGACGAAGGACGGGTAGAACAGCTCGTTGACGAACTTGCTGGTCTGGTAGTTCTGCAGGCCGATCGAGCGGACCAGCATGGTGACGGTCGAGTTCGGCAGGTTCTCGTACAGCGCCATGAACATCTCGGCGGCGCTCTGCGCCCCGCCGATCACCACGGTGCGCAGCGGCGCGTCCTTGTCGACGGCGCTGATCCGGCTGCGGAACCGGGCGCTGTGGATGACCTTCTCGGCGGGCAGGTCGGCGAACACCGCCGGGATGTGCATGTCGCGGCCGGCGCCGACGACCAGGTCGCGGCAGCGGATGGTGTCGCCGTCGGCGAGGGTCACCAGCCAGCCGACCAGTTTGCCGTCCGCGTCGTAGCGGGGCTCGGTGGCGGTGACCTTCGCGTCGTAGCGGATCCGGACCTTCTCCAGCGAGGCGGCCACCCACTGCAGGTAGTCGGAGAACTCCCAGCGGTGCGGGTGGAAGGTGCCCAGGTTGATGAACTGGTCCAGCCGCCCGTGCTGGTGCAGGAAATTGAGGAACGAGAACCGGCTGCGCGGGTCGCGCAGGGTCACCAGGTCCTTCAGGAACGACACCTGGCTGCGGGCCCACGGCATCAGCAGGTCGCGCTGCCACTTGATGTCCGGGGCCTGCTCCAGCAGCAGGGTGCCTTCGGCCAGTTCGGCCGATCCGCTCTCTTCGATCGCGGCCGCGAGGGCCAGATTCGCCGGGCCGGCGCCGATCGCCAGTACGCCCACTTCCAGGTCAGCCATGCTCTCCCCCAACTCGGGTCTCTCCAGGGCGGGTTGTCGCGTCGAGAAACCTAGGGAGCGGGCCTTCCCGGCAGGTAGGGACGGGTTCCCGGGCGTGGGGGAAATTCCGGAACGACCGTCGGCGGTCCGCCCGGTTCCCGGCCCGCCGGGCCGGGCATGGCTCAGGGGTACCGCTGTGGTGTTCGGGACGAGAGGGGACGGGCGTGGGGACGGAGTGGGCGCGGGGTGCGGTGCTGTACCAGATCTATCCGCAGAGCTTCGCGGACGGGAACGGCGACGGCATCGGGGACTTCGCGGGCCTGACGGAGCGGCTGGAGTACCTGCAGTGGCTGGGGGTGGACGCGGTGTGGCTGAACCCGTGCTTCGCCTCGCCGTTCGGGGACGCCGGCTACGACGTGGCGGACTACTTGGCCACCGCGCCGCGCTACGGCGCGCCGGAGGACCTGGCGAAGTTCACCGACGCGGCGCGCCGGGCCGGCATCCGGGTGCTGCTGGACCTGGTGGCGGGTCACACCTCGGACCGGCACCCGTGGTTCGTGCGCTCGGCGGACGACCCCGACGACCACCGGTACGTGTGGGCGGACCGGCCCGCACCGGGCTTCGTCGCCTCGCCGGGGAGCCGCCCGGGCTGGTACCGGCCGAACTTCTTCGACTTCCAGCCGGCCCTCAACTTCGGGTACGCGCAGCAGGATCCGGCCGAGCCGTGGCGGCAGCCGGTGGACGCCGACGGCCCCCGGGCGAACCGGGCCGCGCTGCGCGAGATCATGGCGCACTGGTTCGGCCTGGGCGTCTCCGGCTTCCGGGTCGACATGGCGTCCTCGCTGGTGAAGGACGACCCCGGCTTCGTGGAGACCGGCAGGCTGTGGCGGGAGACCCGCGCCTGGATGGACGCGAACCACCCGGACCGGGTGATCCTCGCCGAGTGGGGCGACCCGGCGCGCTCGGTGCCGATGGGCTTCCACGGCGACTTCTTCCTGCAGTTCGGCGGCCCGACCGACGGCGCCGCGCTGCGCTCGCTGTGGGACAACGGCGCGGGCACCGTGCACGAGCACTGGCCCGAGCAGCCCTGCTACTTCGACGCCGACGGCCGCGGTTCGATGGACCCGTTCGTCGCCGAGTGGGAGCGCGCCGCGCACGCCGTGGCCGGCCGGGGCTTCGCCTCGCTGCCGACCGCCAACCACGACTGGTCCCGGCTGGCGACCGGCCCGCGCACCCGCGAGCAGCTGGCGGCGGCGTTCACCTTCCAGCTGACCTGGCCGACCGTCCCGGCGATCTACTACGGCGACGAGATCGGCATGCGCTACGTGCCGGGCCTGCCGGACACCGAGGGCAGCGTGCTGGGCCCGCGCTACAACCGGGCGGGCTGCCGCACCCCGATGCAGTGGGACGCGACGCCGGACGCCGGCTTCTCCTCCGCGCCCGCCGACCGTTTCTACCTGCCGCTGGACCCCGCCCCGGACCGTCCGGACGTGGCCACCCAGCGCGCCGACCAGGCCTCGCTGCTGCACCAGGTGCGGCAGCTGATCGCGCTGCGCCGCGCGCACCCCGGCCTCGGCCCGGACGGCCCGGTCGAACTGCTCCACACCGGCTACCCGTTGACGTACCTGCGCGACGGCCGCTACCTGGTGGTGGTCAATCCGCGCCGGACGCCCGCGCACCTGCCGGTGGAGCGCGAACTGCCCGGGCGGCTGCTGTTCGGCCGGGGCGTGTCGGTGACGCACTCGGCGCTGCACGCGGACGGCTTCTCGTACGCCGTGCTCACCCACTGACCGGCCGTCACGCCCCCGATCCGCCCGCCCCGCAGAGCAGTTCGGCCGCGGCCGTGCGCAGGTAGAGCACGCTGCGGCCGGTGCGGTGGCGGGCGGCGAGGCCGGCGGCGTGCAGGGCGTGCAGGTGGTGGGAGACGGTGGGGGCGGACAGGCCGGTGCGGGCGGCGAGCTCGGCGGTGGTGGCGGGCGCGTCCAGTTCGGCGAGCAACCGGGCGCGGGCCCGGCCGAGCACCCGGGCAAGGCCCTCGGGCGTACCGGCCGTTCCGTCCTCCCACAGCGTGGCCACGCCGCGCGGCGGGTAGACCAGGCCGGGCTGCCAGGGCGGGTTGAGCTGGGAGAAGACGCCGGGCCAGGCGAACACGGTGGGCACCAGGACGAGTCCGCGCTCGCCGTCCAGCCGGTACTGGGCGTCGAAGTGCCGGTGCCCGATCCGCAGCAGGTCGTGCTCCCAGCTCACCGACGGGTGCAGGTCCGCGAACAGCCCGGCCGGCCCGCCGGCCGCCAACTGCCGGGCGCGGCGCAGGATCTCGCCCTCGACGAGCCGCTCGATCCGGGTCCGGTGCGGCGCGATCGCGGCCTCCCAGTAGGCGCGCAGCTCGCCCACCAGCCGGGCCAGCCCGGCCTCCGGATCACGGTCCAACGCGGCGACGAGCGGCGGCAGTTCGCCGCCGATCCGGCCGAGGTCGCGGCGCACGACGGCGGCCGGCAGGGCGGCGAGCTCGGCCAGCTGCTCGTCCAGGGTGGGGCTGCTGCCGGTCGGCACGGGGGTGAGGAAGTCCGGCACGTACACCGTGGGCAGCCGGACCAGCTGGGACAGCAACTCCCAGGACACGCCGGCCAGCCGGCGCCGCGCCTCGCGGGCCCAGGGCAGGTGGACGGCGCTCCGGCCGGGGTCCTTGAGCACCTCGACGCTGGTGGCGAGTTCGCACAGCGGCGAGTGCGCGAACCGGGTGCGGGCCAGGTCCTGCGCCGAGAACTTCCAGGTCAGCAACGGCCCTCCGGGCTCCGGGGCGACGCCGGTGGACGTCGGCCCGGCGGCGGCGAGGATTCGACCAGGATGGAATTCCTGGGCACCGGTGATCATCGCAGCGAGCCTGGGTCGGTGACCACCACGCTCCCCGTCCCGCTCCGGGACCGCCTCGGCCTGCCCGCCTCCGCGGGCCGGCACCGCCGGCTGATCGGCGCCCACCTGATCGACAGCCTGGGCACCGGCCTGGTCCTGGCCTTCACCCTGGTGTACTTCGCCCGCACCACCCCGCTGCCGCTGACCGCGATCGGCGCGGCCGTCTCCGCCGCCCGCCTGCTGGCCCTGCCGACCGCCCTGGCCGTCGGCCCGCTGATCGACCGCCACGGCGCACGGCCGGTGGCGGCCGCCGCGAACGCCCTGTCCGGGCTGGCGTACGCGGGCTTCCTGCTGGCCGACCGGGTGTGGCTGATCGGGCTGGTCTGCCTGCTCGCCCAGATCGGCCAGGCCGGCTACTGGACCGCCAGCACCGGCCTGGTGGTGCTCGCCTCCCCGCCCGCCGAGCGGACCCGCTGGTTCGCCCTGGTGCAGACGCTGCGCAACACCGGTCTGGGCCTGGGCGGGGCGCTCGGCGCGCTGCTGGTCGGCGGCGGCGCGGACGGGCTGCGGCTGCTGGTCGCCCTCAACGCCGCGTCCTACCTGGCGGCGGCCGTCCTGCTGACGGTCTGGCGCCCCGACTCCCCGCCTCCCTCCGCCGCCGCGGAACGCCCCGCCCGGGGCGGCTACCGCACCGTGCTGACGGACCGTCGGTACCTGCTGATGGTGGTGTCGAACCTGGCGTTCGTGCTGTC
Source organism: Kitasatospora sp. NPDC059646 (assembly GCF_042734615.1). Lineage (NCBI taxonomy): Bacteria > Bacillati > Actinomycetota > Actinomycetes > Kitasatosporales > Streptomycetaceae > Kitasatospora > Kitasatospora sp. NPDC059646. The sequence goes on along the minus strand of NZ_JBHWDS010000008.1, from coordinate 96,338 downwards.
CTCGATGGCGCTGTCGGTGCTGATCGCCCTGCACGTCACCGAGGCGCTGCACCTGGACGCCTCGGTGGCCGGCGGGCTGCTCGTCCTCAACGGCCTTCAGGTGGTCGCCACCCAGAGCCCGGTGTCGCGGCGCCTGGAGGGTGTCCGGCCGACCCGCGCGGTGGCCGCCGGCTCACTCCTCAACGCCCTCGCCTTCGCCGGGTTCGCGCTGCTGCCCGGCGCACCCGGCCCGGTGGTCGGCGCCGGGCTGGTCGCCGCCATGCTGGTGTACAACCTCGCCGAGACGGTCGCCACGCCCGGCCGCGAGGAACTGAGCGTGGCACTCGCCGACCCCGCGCTGCGCGGCCGCTACCTCGCGGTCAACCAGCTGTCCTGGAGCATCGGCCAGGCCGTCGCGCCGGGCCTGCTGACCGTGCTGTTCGTCCACGGCCCGGCCTGGCCCTGGCTGTTCCTGCTGGCCCTCTCGCTGGCCGCCGTCCCGGCACTGCTCCGGCTGGAGCGCCCGGCGGCCGCACTTCCCGACATTCCGTCGGAAAACGGAACGCCGCGACGGGTCTAGCATTCCGTCAGGGTGAGGTACGCCGACGGGAGTTGACGATGGTCGAACTGGTGGTGGGTTCGCGGGCCAGCCAGCTGGCGCGGGCCCAGGTCCGGGAGTTCCTCGCGCCGGTGCGGGAGCGCTTTCCGGACCTGGTGATCCGCCACCGGGTGATCCTGGAGGACGGCGACCTGGACCGGAAGGCCGCCCTGCGGGAGGTCTCGGAGCGCGGCGGCGGCTCGGCGTTCTCCACCAACCAGGTCACGGCCCTGCTGAACCGCGAGGTCGACGTGATCGTCCACTCGCTCAAGGACCTGCCCACCGAGAACCCGGACGGCCTGGTCCTGCTCCCGCCGCCGCCCCGCGCGGACGTCCGCGACGCCCTGTGCGGGGCGACGCTCGGCGCACTGCCCGCCGGCGCCCGGGTCGGCACCTCGGCCGCCCGCCGGATCGCCCAACTCCTGCACGCCCGGCCCGACCTGCGCCCCGAACGGATCCGCGGCAACGTCCCCACCAGGCTCGCCCGGCTGAAGAACCTGGACGCCGTCGTGCTGGCCGCGGCCGGACTGCGCCGCCTCGGCCGCGACGCGGACATCGCCGAACTCCTCCCCCTCGAACAGTTCCCGCCCAGCCCCGGCCAGGGCGCGCTCGGCATCCAGGTCCGCGCCGACAACGCGCCGGCGCGCGAACTCCTGGCCGGCACCGGCGACCCGGACACCGACGCGGCGGTGCGGGCGGAACGGGCGATGCTCGCCGAACTGCACGGCGGCTGCTCCGTCCCGGTCGGCGCCTTCGCCACCACCGTCGACGGCATCCTCACCCTGCACGGCCAGGTCACCTCCGTCGACGGCACCCGCCAGATCGAGGCCCACTCCTCCGGCACCCCGGCCCACCCCGAGAAGCTCGGCATCGCCGTCGCCGGCCTCCTCCTCGACCAGAACGCCGAGTCCCTCCTCCACGAGGCCCGCCACTCCGCCTGACGGCACGTCACCGACCCGCCCCGCCCAGCACCAACCCTCCACCCCAGCACCACCCCTGACCTCCCCCAACGCGGAGCCGGACAGCCGCCAGCGAGACCCGGCCCTGCCGACCCCCTCCACCCCCCACCCGCGCACCGCCAACCCTCCACCGCAGCACCCCGCCGACCTCCCGCAACACGGAGCCGGACAGCCGCCGACACCGACCGAGCCGCCGCCGACCCCCTCCCCCTCTCAGCGCCATCCCTCCACCCCCGACCTCCCCCAACGCGGAGTCGGAATGCCGCCAGCGAGACCCGACCCTGCCGACAAGTATCGTTCGCATGAACCGACTTGAAGGAAACGTCGCCCTGGTGACCGGCGGCAGCCGGGGTATCGGTGCGGCCGTCGCGCTCCGACTGGCCGAGGAGGGCGCGGACGTCGCCCTGACGTACCGGGAGGGCGAAGCGCCCGCACGGAAGATCGTCGAGCAGATCGAGGGCCTTGGCCGCCGGGCGCTGGCCGTCCGTGCCGACGGCGCCGACCCGGAGGCGCTGGACGCCGCCGTGGCCCGCACCGTCGAGGCTCTGGGCCGACTGGACGTCCTGGTGAACAATGCCGGGGTCTTCCTGGTGGGCCCGCTGGAGCAGCTCGGTCCGGCCGAGATCGACGCCACGCTGGCCGTCAACGTCCGTGCCCCGTTCCAGCTCGCGCAGGCCGCTGCCCGGCACATGACCGACGGCGGGCGGATCATCGGCGTCGGCAGCAACGTCGCGGAGCGGGTCCCGCTCCCCGGTCTCGCGCTGTACTCGATGAGCAAGTCCGCCCTGGTCGGCCTCACCAAGGGCCTGGCGCGTGAGCTCGGCCCGCGCGGCATCACCGTCAATCTCGTCCACCCCGGTCCCACCGACACGGACGCCAACCCGGCCGACGGCCCGAACGCCGGGGCCGTCGCCGGTCTGACCGCGCTCGGCCGGTACGCCGACCCGGCGGAGATCGCCGCCACCGTCGCCCACCTGGCGGGTCCCGACGCCCGGTACGTCACCGGCGCGGTGATCTCGGTCGACGGCGGCTTCTCCGCCTGACGCCGTACGCCGACCCTGACGCCCGGTCAGGGTCGGCGTACCCCGGCGGAACCACTGTTCGGCCGCCGCCTGCGTCCGGCGCAGGAAGGCACGCTCGTCCGGTGCGGGGACGACCCGCCGGGCGGGCCCGTGATGGTCTGGTGGCCCCGGGAACGCCCGTGTTCCCCCCGCTGGAGGACGCCGCCCATGACCCGCCGCTCCCGTCTCGTCGCCCGTGCCGCGACGACAGTCCTGGCCCTGCTCGCCGTCACCGCACCCGCCGTGGCCGCCGCCGCCCCCGTTCCGCCGTCACCGTCACCGTCGTCGCCGTCGGTGCAGCAGCGGCTCGACGCCCTGGTGGCGGACCTCGGCGTTCCGGGCGCGCTGGCCACCGTCCGCGACCAGCACGGCCGGAGCACGAGCGTCGGCGCGGGTGTCGGCGACCTGGCGGGCGGGGTGCCGGTGCCGGTCGACGGGGAGGTGCGGGTGGGCAGCAACACCAAGACCTTCGTCGCCGTCGTGGTGCTCCAACTGGTCGCGGAGGGCCGGGTCCGGCTGGACCGCGACATCGACTTCTACCTGCCGGGGCTGGTCCGCGGCGACGGCATCGACGGGCGGGACATCACGGTCCGCCACCTGCTCCAGCAGACCTCCGGCCTGCCCAACTACAGCGAGTACCTCGGCGAGGAGGTCCGGCACTTCGAGCCCCGCGAACTGCTCGACCTGGCCCTCCGGCACCCCGCCGCGTTCCCGCCCGGCGACGGCTGGCAGTACAGCAACACCAACTACCTGCTGGCGGGCCTGCTGGTCGAACGCGTCACCGGCCACGGCCTCGCCCAGGAGCTGGACACCCGGATCGTCCAGCGCCTCGGCCTGCGCCACACCTACTTCCCGGCGCCCGGCGAGACCGCCCTCCGGGGCCCGCATCCGCACGGCTACTACCGGGACGGCGCGGACCTGCTGGACGTCACCGGCATCGACCCGTCGTGGGCCTGGGCCGCCGGCCAACTGGTTTCCACCAACGCCGACTTGAACACCTTCTTCGCCGCCCTGCTCACCCCCGGCCGACTCCTCCCCGCGCCCCAGCTCGCCCAGATGCGCGCCCACACCGTCCCCGCCGACGCCACCTTCGGTCCCGGCGCCCGCTACGGCCTCGGCCTGGTCAGCCGCCCGCTCACCTGCGGCGGCCTGTACTGGGGCCACGGCGGCAGCTTCCCCGGGTACGAGACCCGCGGCGGGGCCACCGCGAACGGCCGTGCCGCCGGCGTCGCCGTCACCGAGCAACTCACCACCCCCGCCGCCCGGGCCCGGCTGGACGCCCTGGTCGACACCGCCCTGTGCACCGACCGCTGAGCCTCCGTCCGACGAACGACCCGGCCGCCTCGCCCGGGCGCCGGGCGGCTCCGGACTCCCGTGCGGGCAGGGCGGCTCATCGGTCGGTGCGCAGGCCCCCGTGGGTCAGCAGCAGGGCCAGGGCGACGGCCGTGGCCAGGATGACGGCCAGGAACGGGAGTCGGCCGCGGGGGGCGAGGAGGGTGGCGGCGGCGGGCGGGGCGGTGACGGCGAGGACGGGCCAGCCGGGGGCGAGCAGGAGTGCGGCGGCGGCTGCGGCGAGGACGGCGAGGGCGGCGGAGGCCCGGCCACCGAGGCGTTGCGGCAGGCCGCGGACGCCCGCGGCGCGGTCCGCGGCCAGGTCCGGGAGGACGTTGGCGAAGTGGGCGGCGACGCCGAGCAGCCCGCCCGCGCCGAGGACGGTGGCGGCGGGCCACGGCCGGCCCGGCAGCGCGAGGGTGACGAAGGCGGGGAGGAGCGCGAACGCCGCCGCGTACGGGAGCCAGGACCACCGGGTGGCCTTCAGGCGGAGGTTGTACGCCCAGCCCGCGGCCACCGCCGCCAGGTGCGCGGTCGCCGCCGCCGCCCCGCACGCCGCGGACAGCAGGACGCACCCGGCGACCGCCCAGCCGGTGGCCGCCCGGATCCGACCGGGCGTCACTTCGTCGAGCGCGAGCGGCTTGTCGGGGCGTCCGGCGGCGGCGTCCCGCCGCCGGTCGATCAGGTCGTTGCTCCAGCCGATCGACAGCTGCCCGGCCGCGACCGCGCCGGTGGTGAGCAGCGTTCCGGCCGGGCCGCGCCCGGCGCCGACGGCCATCGCCGCGGCCAGGCCGGTCACGGCGGCGGCGGGCACCGGGTGGCAGGACCGCAGCAGGCCGCCGATCCACCGCCTCCGGGGTACCGCCGCCGCGCCGCTCACACCGGCCACGCTAGCCGCCGTCGGCTCGGCCGCGGCGCAGCACCGCGCGGTGCCGACGCCGTGTCACCGGTCCGGACGCGCCCGGTGTGGCGGGATTGCCCGGTTCGGGATGGTCCGCTCCCTATCCTGGCCCGGTGACGCGGATCGCGGCAGTGTGCGGTGTCCTTCCGCCCCATCGGTACCGGCAGAGCGAGTTGGCCGGTGGGGTGGCGGCGTTGTGCGGCGGGCCGGGTCACGAACGGGCCCTGTCGGAGCGGTTCTTCGCGAGCGCGGGGGTGGAGTTCCGGCATCTGGCGTTCCCGCTGGAGCGGTTCGAGGAGTTCGCCGGGTTCGGTCGGGCCAACGACGCCTGGCTGGAGGGCGCGTCCGAACTCGCCTGCCGGGCCGCCGAGTCGGCCCTGTGCGCGGCCGGGATGAGCGCCGAGCAGGTCGACGTGGTGGTCTCCACGACCGTCACCGGGATCTCGGTGCCCTCGCTGGAGGCGCGCGTCGCCTCGCGCCTCGGCCTGCGCGAGGACGTCCGGCGGGTGCCGCTGTTCGGCCTGGGCTGCGCGGGCGGGGCCGGCGGACTGGCCGTGGTGGACGGCCTGCTGACGGGCCGTCCGGACGGCGTGGCGCTGCTGCTGGCCACCGAGTTGTGCTCGCTGACCCTGCAGCGGGCGGACAACTCGCCGGCGAACCTGCTGGCCACCGCCCTGTTCGGCGACGGCGCCGGGGCACTGCTCGCGGTCGGCGACGACGTCCCGGCGGACGGCGCCCCGGCGGGTCGCGGCCCGGTGGTGGTGGCGACGCGGAGCCGGCTGTACCCGGGGACGGAGCGGCTGCTCGGCTGGGAGGTCGGCGACTCCGGGTTCGGCATCCTGCTGGGGCCCGAACTGCCGGAACTGGTACGGCTGCACGTCGGCGAGGAGGTGTCGTCGTTCCTCGCGGCGCACGACCTGAAGCCGGGGGACGTCGACACCTGGGTGTGCCATCCGGGCGGGCCCCGGGTGCTGGACGTGCTCGGCGAGGAACTCGGCCTGTCCGACGCCGTGTTGGCGCCGAGCCGGGAGTCGCTGGCGCGCTGCGGCAACCTGTCGTCGGCGTCGGTGCTGCACATCCTGCGCGACGTGATCGCCCAGGGCCCGCCGCCACCCGGCTCGTTCGGGCTGATGCTGGCGCTCGGGCCCGGCTTTTCCTCGGAACTCGTCCTGATGCGGTGGTAGTTGACGATGACTGCGTACACCCTGCTGATCGCCCTGGTCGTCGTCGAGCGACTGGCGGAACTGCTGGTCGCCCGCCGGAACGCCGCCTGGAGCCTGGCGCTGGGCGGGGTGGAGTACGGGCGGCGGCACTATCCGCCGATGGTGGCCCTGCACACCGCGCTGCTGGCCGGCTGCCTGCTCGAAGTCCGGTGGGCGGACCGGCCGTTCGTGCCCGCGCTGGGCTGGTCGATGCTGGCGCTGGTGCTCGCCGCGCAGGCGCTGCGCTGGTGGTGCATCGCCACCCTGGGCTCGCGCTGGAACGTCCGGGTGATCGTGGTGCCGGGCCTGCCGCTGGTCACCGCCGGACCGTACCGGTGGCTGCGGCACCCCAACTACTGTGCGGTGGTGGCGGAGGGCCTGGCGCTGCCGCTGGTGCACACGGCGTGGCTGACGGCGCTCGGGTTCACGCTGCTCAACGCCGTCTGGCTGGCCGCCCGCCTGCGCTGCGAGGACGCCGCGCTGACGCTGTGCCGGGCCGCCGCGTGATCGACCTGCTGGTGGTCGGCGGCGGCCCGGCCGGGCTGGCCACCGCGATCCACGCCGCCGGCGCGGGCCTGTCCACCACCGTCCTGGAGCCCCGTCCGACGCCGGTCGACAAGGCCTGCGGCGAGGGGCTGATGCCGGGTGCGGTACGGGCGTTGGCCCGTCTCGGCATCGCCGTCGAGGGGCATCCGTTCCACGGCATCCGCTATCTGGAGGCCGCCGGCCCGCGGTCCGCCGAGGCCAGGTTCCGCACCGGCCACGGCCTGGGCGTGCGCCGCACCGTCCTGCACGCCGCTCTGGCGTCCCGCGCGGAACAGCTGGGCGTGCGGCGCGCGACCGGCCGGGCGGAACGCCTCGACGTCGGCGAACACGCCGTCAGTATTGAACACCTGACGGCACGTCACGTCGTTGCGGCGGACGGTCTGCACTCCCCCGTCCGCCACGCGCTCGGCCTGCACCTGCCCGCCCGAACCCGCCGTCCGGCCCGGTACGGGCAGCGGCGGCACTTCGCCGTGCGGCCGTGGAGCGACCTGGTGGAGGTGTACTGGTCCCGGCATGCGGAGGCGTACGTCACGCCGGTGTCCGACGGCACGGTCGGGGTGGCGGTGCTCGGGTCGCAGCGGCTGCCGTTCGACCGCCAACTGGAGCAGTTCCCGGCCCTGCTGGAGCGGCTGGGCGGCGCCCGGGCCGGGCCGGTCCGGGGCGCGGGGCCGCTGCGGCAGCACGCGGGGGCCCGGGTGCACGGCCGGGTACTGCTGGTCGGGGACGCCGCCGGCTACCTGGACGCCCTGACCGGCGAGGGGATCGCGCTCGCGCTGGCCTCCGCCGAGGCCGCCGTGCACTGCCTGGCCACCGGCCGCCCCGCCGGGTACGAACGCGCCTGGCGGCGCGCCACCCGGCCCTACCGGCTGCTCACCGCCGCCCTGTTGAGCGCCCGCCACCACCGGCTGGTCGGCCCCCGGATCGTGCCGCTGGCCGCCGCCGCCCCGCCGCTGTTCCGGGCCGGCGTCAACCTGCTGGCGCGCTGACCCGCGCGGTCAGCCGCATCGGCTGCGGACCGGGCGACAGCACCAGTCGGGGCACCGGACGGACGGCCCCGGCGGACGCGGGGCGCAGCCGCCAGCGGCCGGCGACGGTGGCCAGGGCGAGGGTGGCCTCGGCGGCGCCGAAGCGGTCGCCGAGGCAGCGGGTGGCGCCGAGGCCGAACGGCAGGTAGGCGTCCCGGTGGACGGCGCCGGGGGCGAAGCGGTCGGGGTCGAAGCGGGTCGGGTCGGGGAACAGGTCGGGTCGGCGCTGGAGCAGGTAGAGGCTGCAGACCACCGGCGCACCGGCGGGCAGCCGGGCGCCGCCGAGTTCGACCGGGCGGGTGGTGGTGCGGCTGATCGCCCAGGCGGGCGGGTAGAGCCGCAGCGTCTCGTTCACCACCCGGGCGGCGTACGGGAGTCGGTCGAGGTCCTCCCAGCGGGCCGGGCGGTCGGCCGGGCCGGCGTCCACCTCGGCGTGCAACCTCCGTTCCACCTCCGGGTGTTCGGCGACCAGCCGGAGCGCCCAGGCCAGCGCGGAGGAGGTGGTCTCGGCCCCGGCGAGCACCAGGGTCGCCACCTGGTCGGCGAGTTCGCGCTCGTCCAGCGGCCGGCCGTCCTCGTCGCGGGCGGCGAGCAGCAGGGACAGCACGTCGCCGTGGTCGGCGCCGCGGGCCCGGTAGTCGGCGACGATGCCGGCCACCCCGGCGTGCCAACTGCGCAGCGCCCGACGGTACGCGCGGCGGGCGGGGGTGGGCAGCAGGTCGGCGGCGGGCAGCACGACGCGCAGGTAGAGGCCGCGCAGCAGCACGTCCAGGTCGCGGCGCAGCCGTTCGGCCGCGCCGGGGATCAGGCCGGCCGAGAACAGGGTGCGGACGGCGACGGCGGTGGTGAGGGTGAACGCCTCGTGGGTGATGTCGACCGTCCCGCCGGGCCGCCAGCGGGCGGTGAGGGCGGCGGTCTCGGCCGTCATCGCCTCCGCGTAGCGCGGCAGCAGCTCGCGCCGGAAGGCGGGTTGGACGATCCGGCGGAGCCTGCGGTGGTCGGCGTGCGGGCAGGTGGCGAGGCCGTTGCCCAGGAAGGTGCGGATCTTGGCGTACAGCGGGCCGCTGCGGTCGTAGTCGGCCCGCTCGGTGAGGACCCGGTGGACCAACTCCGGTGCGCCGACGACGTACAGGTCGCGCGGACCGACCCGGACGCGGACCAGGTCGCCGTGCGCGGGCAGGGTGTCGAGGAAGGCCAGCGGCCGGGTGACCATGGCCGGCAGGTGGCCCAGCAGCGGCAGGCCGCCGGGGGCGGTGGCGGGGTGCACGGGCCCTCGATTCGGTGACGGAACGCGGATGGCGGACACGATACGTCACCGGTCGAGCACGATGTGCAACAATCGTGCCGCATCCGGGTGGTGATGATGCGTCAGGCGCGGCCCTCGCCTCCGGCCCGGTTCCGCCCGGTTCCGGTCCAGCAACAGACGGGATGCCTGTGACCTCCACCCCCGCACCGGCGGACTCCCGCCCCACCGCCGTCCGCCCCGGCGCCGGTCGCCCCGGTGCGGTCCGGCGCCGCCTCACCGCGACGGTGTACGTCGATCCGGCCGGGCGGGTGCTGCTGTACCGGCGCGCCGCATCGGCGCCCGCGCACCCCGGCCACTACGACGTCCTGGCGGACGACGCGGCCCTCCGGTGCGGCCCGGGCGGCGTGCTGGTGGTGCGCCGCGTGCTGACGGACCGCCCGCCGTCGCCGGGCCCGGCCGGGGTCGACTGGTGCGCGTTCGTCCCGCCCGCCGAGCTGCTGGCCGGCCGCTACCGCCCGCTGGTCCCGGGCGGCCGGGAGGTGCTCCGTCGCCTGTTCGCCGACCCCGTAGGGGGTGCCCCGCCGCACGCTCCGCGACCGGCCGCACACACCCCGCCGCCCCCGCGCTGACCTGCACCGATGCCGGTCGGTCCGGGGCGCGCGACACTGGGGGTATGAGCGAGTCCGGAGACATATTCCACCCGCCGGTCGTGGTCCGTCCGCCGACCCGCGGGGCGCGGCCGTACCGGCGGGTGGAGATCTACGGGCGGACGGTGGGGCGGGCGACCGCACCGGAGGACGTGGCCGAGTTCATCCGCCGCGCGGGCGTGGACGAGCCGGACCTGGACGATCCCGAGCTGGTCGCCTGGCGCGGCGGCGACCGCAGCGTGTGGACCCAGCCGGAGCAGCCCGAACAGCCCGAGGCGGCGTCCTGAGCGGGCCGGGCGACCGGACCGGTCAGACGGCCTTGCGGTAGAGCCGGACGCCGAGCGGCGCGAACACCGCGACGATGCCGACGTCCCAGGCGAGCGCCTGCCAGACCTGGGAGCCGACCGGGGTGCCGAGCATCAGCGCCCGGACCGCGCCGGCGGTGATGGTGACCGGCTGGTGGTTGGCGAACACCTGGAGCCAGCCCGGCATGGTCGAGGTGGGGACGAACGCGGAGGACGCGAACACCAGCGGCGCGAGCACCGGGAAGGCGGCGGCGGTGGCGGTCTCCGGGTCGCCGACGGCCAGCCCGACCACGGCGAACACCCAGGACATCGCGAAGCCGAACGCCAGCACCAGCAGTGCCCCGGCGAGGAAGCCCCACACGTCGCTGTGCACCCGGAAGCCGACCAGGAAGCCGATGCCGCTGATCAGCGCCACCACGAAGACGTTCCGGGCCAGGTCGGCGGTGGTCCGCCCGGACAGCACCGCGGAGCGCGCCATCGGCAGCGACCGGAAGCGTTCCATCAGGCCGGTCTGCAGGTCCGTGGCCAGGCCGATCGCGGTGTTGACGGCGCCGAAGGTGACCACCTGCACGAACACGCCGGGCATCAGGTAGTCGACGTAGCTCACGCCGTGCAGGGCCGCGCCGACCACGCCCCCGAACACGTAGCGGAACATCAGCACGAAAACGATCGGCTGCACGGTGGAGAAGATCAGCAGCCGGGGCACCCGGCGCAGCGCGATCAGGTTGCGCCAGCAGACGGCCAGGCCGTCCCGGACGGGGGCCAGCACGCGTTCGGACAGGCCGGGCGCGGGGGCGAGGGCGGTGGCGGTCATGTCGGGCCTCCGGTGGTGCGGTGGCCGGTGAGGGCGAGGTAGACGTCGTCCAGGCTGGATTCGCGGACGGCGATGGTGCGCGGGGTGAGGCGTTCGGACTCCAGCGCGTGCAGGACGTCCATCAGCAGCAGCGACCCGTCCGGGCTGGGCAGGCGCAGCAGCGCGCCCTCGCGTTCGGGGGTCCTGGCCAGGCGGTCGGCGAGCAGGGCGGCGGCGCGGACGGCGCGCGGGTCCTCGCCCATGCCGAGTTCCAGCACGGTGGTGCCGAGGCGGGCCTTGAGGGCGTGCGGGGTGTCGTCGGCGACCACCCGGCCCTCGGCGAGGACGGCGATCCGCTGGGCGAGCCGGTCGGCCTCCTCCAGGTACTGGGTGGTGAGCAGGACGGTGGTGCCGTCGGCGACGAGTTCGCGGATCAGCTCCCAGAGCGCGGTGCGGCTCTGCGGGTCGAGTCCGGTGGTGGGCTCGTCGAGGAAGAGCACGGGCGGTTCGGGGACCAGGGCGGCGGCCACGTCGAGCCGGCGGCGCATGCCGCCGGAGAAGGTGCGCACGGGCCGGTCGGCGGCCTGCGTGAGGTCGAACCGGGCGAGCAGGTCGGCGGCGCGCGGCGACCTGCGGTGGCGGGGGACCTGGGTGAGCCGGCCGATCAGGCGGAGGTTCTCACGGGCCGTCAGGTTCGGGTCGACGGCGGCGTACTGGCCGGCCAGTCCGATCAGCCGGCGCACCGCGCCCGGGTGGGCGACCACGTCGGTGCCGAGCACTTCGGCCCGGCCGCTGGTCGGCGGGATGATGGTGGTGAGGATCCGGATGGCGGTGGTCTTGCCCGCCCCGTTCGGCCCGAGCAGCCCGAACACGCTGCCGGGCGGGACGTCGAAGTCGACGTCGTCGAGTGCGACGAGGTCCTTGAACCGCTTGCCGAGGCCGTGGACCCGGATCGCGGGTGCGGTGCTGTGCTGGGTGGTCATGGGCGCCCCCTCGGGCGAGTCGTACCTCTCCAGTGTCCGCCCGTCGGGGCGGGGCGCGAATCGCCGCTGCCGGGGCACCGGATCTGACGGTCCGCCAGCTCGACGGTGGGCCGTCCAGGGCAACGGGGTAACTCCTGGTGCGGACCGGGGCCGCTCTGGAGTGGCCGGGCGGCGGACGACGGGGCTGGATGGTGACCGAGCCCCGCCCCCTCCGCTCCGTCTCCAGGAGTCGTGATGCCCCGTACCTGCCGTGTCGCCGCCGCAGTGCTGTCCCTGTCCGCCCTCTCCGCCGCGGCCTGCGGCGTCGACCCCGGCCCGAGCGCCCCGCCGGCCGCCGAGTCGTCGCCGCCGGCGTCGGCCCCGGCGTCCGCGGCGGGTTCGCCGGGGGTGTCGTCGTTCGCCACCGCGGTGGGCACCCTGGTGTCGCTGGCCAGCGTGGGCAGCCTCGGCCCGATCCTGGTCGACGCGCAGGGGCGCAGCCTGTACCTGTTCGGCGCGGACACCTCGGTGCACGGCAGCTGCCTGGACGAGTGCGCGAAGACCTGGCCGCCGGTCACCACGCCGGGGTTCCCGCTGGCCGGTCCGGGCGTGGACGACGGCCTGCTGGGCGCGGCGGCGCTCCCGGACGGGACGGCGCAGGTGCTGTACAAGGGCCACCCGCTGTACCGCTACGCGGGCGACCGCGGGCCGGGCGAGGCCACCGGGCACACGGTGGCGGACCCGCGGGGCACCTTCTACGCGGTGACCTCGCTCGGCGACCCGGTCGGGGTGGACATCTCGACGCTGCACGGCGCGGGCGCGGCCGGGGTGCCGTCGGGCGCGGCGACGGCGAGCCCGGGCGCGACGACCGACCCGAGCGCCGGGCCCGCCGCCGACCCGACCGCTGCTGCCGGCACCGCCGCCGCGTCGTCCCCGACGGCGGCCCCGGGCGTCCCGTCGGTGCCGTCGGTGCCGTCCGTCCCCGCGGCCCCGTCCGCTCCGGCCGTGGTGCAGCCGCCCGACACCGCCGGGGGCGGCGGCGTGGACGACGGGACGGGGGCGGGCGCCGGCACCGGGGCGGGCGGTGCGGCGGGCACCACCGGCGACGACGGTACGCAGGACGGCTGAGGTGCGGCGTGCGGGCGGGTCCGTGCTGACGGCGCTGGCGGTGCTGGCGCCGTTGGCGGTCGTCGGGGGGCTGGTGTGGTTCGGGCGGGTGCACCCGCCCGAGCCGGGCCGCAGCCTGTTCGGAGCGGCCGCCGGGCTGGAGGCGCTGCGGCTGAAGTCGCAGCTCGGCTCGGCGCTGTTCGGGCTGGCGCTGGTGCAGGTGCTGCTGGCGCTGTGGATGTACCGGGACGGCGCGAAGGTGCGTCGGGTGCGGCTGGCGCACCGGCTGGGCGGGGCGGCGGCGTTCGTGCTGTCGGTGCCGATCGCGCAGCACTGCCTGCTGGCGTACGGGGTGCGGTTCACCGATGCGCGGGTGGCGGTGCACTCGCTGGCCGGGTGCTTCCTGTACGGGGCGTTCGCGGCGAAGGTGCTGCTGGTGCGGCACGGGCGGCTGCCGGGCTGGGCGCTGCCGGCGGCGGGCGGGGCGCTGTTCTGCGCGGTCGGGCTGCTCTGGTGGACGGCGGCGCTGTGGTTCCTGAACGACTACTCCACACCCGGCTTCTGACGTCCGGTCAGCTCGTGACCGGTGGCGTGGCGGCCGGTCGGCTGCGGTTGTGGGCGACCCGGGCCGGTGTTCGAGTAGAAGGCAGTCGCGGTGGACGACCCTCGCCGCCGCGCGGTCCGGCGCCCGGCGGGGCGCCCGAGGAGGAGTTCCCCCGATGTCCCAGCACGTCCCCTTCACCACGAACAACGCGGGTGTCCCGGTCGAGAGCGACGAGCATTCGCTGACGGCGGGTCCGGTCGGCCCGGTCCTGCTGCACGACCACTACCTGATCGAGAAGATGGCCCAGTTCAACCGGGAGCGGGTGCCGGAGCGGGTGGTGCACGCGAAGGGCAGCGGCGCGTACGGCACCTTCGAGGTGACGCAGGACGTCAGCCGGTTCACCAGGGCGGACCTGTTCCAGCCGGGCAAGCAGTGCGACATGCTGGCCCGGTTCTCCACGGTGGCGGGCGAGATGGGCTCGCCGGACACCTGGCGCGACCCGCGCGGCTTCGCGCTGAAGTTCTACACCGAGCACGGCAACTACGACCTGGTCGGCAACAACACACCGGTGTTCTTCGTCCGCGACCCGATGAAGTTCCAGGACTTCATCCGCTCGCAGAAGCGCCGCCCGGACAGCGCGGTGCGCGACCACGACATGCAGTGGGACTTCTGGACGCTCTCCCCGGAGTCCGCGCACCAGGTGACCTGGCTGATGGGCGACCGGGGCATCCCGAAGAACTGGCGGCACATGGACGGCTTCTCCTCGCACACCTACAGCTGGGTGAACGCGGACGGCGAGCGGTTCTGGGTGAAGTACCACTTCAGGACGGACCAGGGGAACGACTTCCTGACCCAGGCGGAGGCGGACCGGCTGGCCGGCACGGACGGCGACGCGCACCGGCGCGACCTGTTCGAGGCGATCGAGGGCGGCGCGTTCCCGTCGTGGACGCTGCACGTGCAGGTGATGCCGTTCGACGAGGCGTGGGACTACCGGTTCAACCCGTTCGACCTGACGAAGGTGTGGCCGCACGGCGACTACCCGCTGATCGAGGTCGGCCGGTTCACCCTGAACCGCAATCCGGAGGACCACTTCGTCCACATCGAGCAGGCCGCGTTCGAGCCGTCCAACCTGGTGCCGGGCATCGGCGTCTCGCCGGACAAGATGCTGCTCGGCCGGATCTTCTCCTACCCGGACACCCACCGGTACCGGATCGGCCCGAACTACGCCCAGCTGCCGCCGAACCGCTCGCACGTGCCGGTGCACTCGTACAGCAAGGACGGTCCGATGCGGTTCGACGCGGCCCGCACCGCCCGGCCGTACGCGCCGAACTCGTACGGCGGGCCGGCCGCGGACCCGGAGCTGTGGGGCGGGCCGCTGGGGTGGGACGTGGCCGGGCGGATGGTCCGCGAGGCGTACCCGCTGCACCGGGAGGACGACGACTGGGGGCAGGCGGGCACCCTGGTCCGCAAGGTGCTGGACGACGCGGCCCGGGAGCGGCTGGTCTCCAACATCGCCGGGCACCTGCTGAAGGGCGTGTCCGCCCCGGTGCTGGAGCGGGCCCTCCAGTACTGGCGCAACGTGGACCGGAGCCTCGGCGACCGGGTCGCCGCCGCCGTCGCCCGCTGAGCGCCCGCCCTCGCCGCCCGCCCGCCCGGTGCACCGTGCCGGGCGGGCGGCGCTCGTTGACAACTCGGGCCCCCGGGGCAATCCTAAGCAAGCGCTTAGTCAGCCCACGTTCCCCTGCGAGGTGCCCCCGATGACCACCGCCGCTCCGCCCGGACTCGACCTGGAGAGGCTGCGCGCCCACCTGGACGCCGCCCTGCCCGCACCCACCGCCGGACCGCTGACGGCCCGCCGGTTCGAGGGCGGCCGGTCGAACCTGACGTACCTGGTCGAGGACGGCGCCGCCCGCTGGGTGCTGCGCCGGCCCCCGCTCGGGCACGTGCTGGCCACCGCGCACGACATGGCCCGCGAGTACCGGGTGCTGTCCGCGCTCGCGCCGACCGCGGTGCCGGTGCCGCAGCCGGTGCTGCTGGTCGAGGACGAGTCCGTGATCGGCGCGCCGTTCTACCTGATGGAGTACGTCGAGGGCGTCGCCCACCGGGACGCGAAGACCCTCGCCGCACTCGGCGAGCAGCGCGTGCACGGCCTCGGGGTCCGGCTGGTGGACACCCTGGTCGCCCTGCACGCGCTCGACCCCGAGGCGGTCGGCCTGGCCGGGTTCGGCCGCCCCGAAGGCTTCCTGGAGCGCCAACTGCGGCGCTGGGGCAAGCAGTTGGACGCCTCCCGGAGCCGCGAGGTGCCCGGCGTCGACGAGCTGCACCAGCGGCTGGCGGACACCCTGCCCGACTCCCCCGCCCCGGCCCTGGTGCACGGCGACTACCGCCTGGACAACGTGCTGGTCGGCCCGGACGACCGGATCGCCGCCGTGCTCGACTGGGAGATGTCCACCGTCGGCGACCCGCTCACCGACCTGGGCCTGCTGGTGATGTACACCGAACTGGCCCGCCGCTTCGACGGCGTGCTGCCCGGCGCGGCGCTCGCCCCCGGCTTCCCCGACACCGCCGAACTGGTGCGCCGCTACGCCGGGTCCTCCGGCCGCGACGTCTCCGGGCTGGGCTGGTACGTGGGATTCGCCTCGTTCAAGCTGGCGGTGGTGCTGGAGGGCATCCACTACCGGTACACCCGCGGCGGGACGGTCGGCGCCGGCTTCGACCGGGTCGGCGAACTGGTGCCGCTGTTCGTGGAGTTCGGACGCACGTCGGTGGAGGGCTGAGCCATGGACTTCGGACACGACGCCAGGACGACCCGGCTGCTGGGCGAACTCGGCGCTTTCATGGACGAGTTCGTCCACCCGGCCGAACCGGTGCTGGCCGAGCAGCTGGCCGACCCGGGGCGCGAGCCGTGGCAGATCCCGCCGGTGATCGGCGAGTTGCGGGCGGCGGCGAAGGCCCGCGGCCTGTGGAACCTGTTCCTGCCGGGCGAACTGGGCGCCGGACTGACCAACCTCCAGTACGCGCCGCTGGCCGAACTCACCGGCCGCTCCGTCCTGCTGGCCCCCGCGGCGCTCAACTGCGCGGCCCCGGACACCGGCAACATGGAGGTGCTCGCCCAGTTCGGCTCCGCCGAGCAGCGCGAGCGGTGGCTGCGCCCGCTGCTGGACGGCGGGATCCGCTCGGCGTTCGCGATGACCGAGCCCGACGTCGCCTCCTCCGACGCCACCAACATCACCACCCGGATCGAGCGCGACGGCGACGAGTACGTGGTCAACGGCCGCAAGTGGTACATCACCGGGGCGATGAACCCGGACTGCCGGATCCTCATCGTGATGGGCAAGACCGATCCGGGCGCCGAGGTGCACCGGCAGCAGTCGATGATCCTGGTGCCGCGCGACACCCCGGGCGTCCGGGTGCTGCGCGGCATGCGGGTGTTCGGCTACGAGGACGCCGACCACGGCGGGCACGCGGAGATCGTGTTCGAGGACGTCCGGGTGCCGGCGGCGAACCTGATCGGCGAGGAGGGCTCCGGTTTCGCGATCGCGCAGGCCCGGCTCGGCCCGGGCCGGATCCACCACTGCATGCGCGCCATCGGCATGGCCGAGCGGGCCCTGGAGCTGACCTGCCGCCGGGTCAACTCCCGGGTGGCGTTCGGGCGTCCGCTGGCCGACCAGGGCGTGGTGCAGGACTGGATCGCCGAGGCCCGGGTGCGGATCGAGCAGGCCCGGCTGCTGGTGCTGAAGACCGCCTGGCTGATGGACACCGTCGGCAACCGGGGCGCGCACACCGAGATCCAGGCCATCAAGATCGCCGTCCCGTCCACCGTCGAGTGGATCCTCGACAAGGCCGTCCAGGCGCACGGCGCGGCCGGGGTCAGCCAGGACACCGCCCTCGCCCAGCTCTGGGCCGGCAACCGCACCCTGCGGCTCGCGGACGGGCCGGACGAGGTGCACAAGCGCTCGCTGGCCCGGCGGGAGCTGAAGAAGTACCGGTGAAACACGAGGAGGGGCGGCCCGTCCGGGCCGCCCCTCCTCGGCGGTTGCGCGCTACGGCAGGACGGCGATCCGGCCGGTGGTGGCCCCGGTGACCACCCGGTGGACGGCCTCGGCGGCGCCGGCCAGCGGGAGGCGCTCGGAGACCAGGGGGCGGACGGTTCCGGCGGCGGCGAGGGCGGTCAGCGCGGCGTGGCAGTCGCGGACGGCCTGCGGGTCCTTGGCCACGTACAGGCCCCAGTGCAGGCCCAGCACCGAGTAGTTCTTCACCAGGGCGTGGCCGAGCGGCGGGGCGGGGATGTCGCCGGAGGCGAAGCCGACCACCACGATGCGGCCCTCGAAGGCGATGCACTTGGTGGAGCCGGTGTAGGCGCTGCCGCCGACCGGGTCGAAGACCACGTCGGCGCCGCGGCCCCCGGTGGCGGCCTTCACGGCGGCGACGAAGTCCTCGGCGGTCCGGTCGACCACCAGGTCGGCGCCCGACTGCCGGGCCGCGGCGGCCTTCTCCGCGCCGCCGACCACGGCGATGACGAACGCGCCCGCCGCCTTGCCGAGTTGGACGGCGGCGCTGCCGACACCGCCCGCGCCGGCGTGCACCAGCAGGGTCTCGCCCGGGGCCAGCCGGGCGCGGCGGTGCAGCGCGAACCAGGCGGTCTGGTAGGCGATGTGGAGCGCGGCCGCCTCGGCGTCGTCCAGGCTCTCCGGGGCGGGCAGCGCGGCCGCGGCGTCCATCAGCGCGTACTCGGCGAACGCCCCGGCCGGCAACTCGGCGGTGCCGATGAGGCGTTCACCGGTGCGCGGCCCTTCGGCCACCTCGCCGCAGAGCTCCACGCCGGGGGTGTACGGCAGCGGCGGGCGGACCTGGTAGAGGCCGGCCGCCATCAGCGCGTCCGGGAAGTTGACGGCCGCGGCGCGGACCCGGACGAGGAGCTGCCGCTCGCCGGGGACGGGGCGGTCGGCGTCCTCGACCAGCTTCATCACGTCCAGCGGGGCGCCGACTCCGGCGATCTGCCAGGCTCTCATCGGGTCTCCTGTCGGGCCTCGATCTGCTGCTGGAGCCGGTTCATGCCGTGCAGCCAGCGGTCGGGGGAGGTGGCCCGGGCCGCGTAGTACTCGGCGACCTCGGGGTGCGGGAGGATCAGGAACTCGCCCGCCGCCATGCCGCGCAGGGCGGCCTCGGCGCACGCGGCGGGTTCGATCGCGGTCGGCGCGAGCAGCACCTGCCCGTGCTCGCCGGTGCCGTCCAGCATCCGCGTCCGGACGCCCTGCGGGCACAGCGCGTGCACCTGGACGCCGCGGTGCCGGTACGTGGCGGACAGCCACTCGGCGTACGCGAGCGCGCCGTGCTTGGTGACGGCGTACGGGGCGGAGCCGAGCATGGTGAGCAGGCCGGCGGCGGAGACGGTGGCGAGGAAGCGGCCGCGGCCGCGCTCCAGCCAGTCGGGCAGCAGCAGTCGGCTGGCCCGGACGTGGCCGAGCACGTTGACCTGCCAGGCTTGTTCCCAGGCGGCGGGCGAGGCGTCCGGGCCGCCGGTGGTGGCGACGCCCGCGTTGGCGCAGTACAGGTCGACGGCGCCGAGGTGGGTGCGGGCGGCGTCGATCAGCGCGGCGACGCCCTCGGCGCTCGCGGCGTCGCCGGGGGCGGCGTGCGCGGCGAGTTCGTCGGCGACGGCGTGCGCGGCGTCCGGGTCGAGGTCGTTGACCACCACCCGGGCGCCGGCCTCGGTCAGCGCGCGGGCGAGGGCCGCGCCGATGCCGTGGCCGGCGCCGGTGACGACCGCGCCGACGCCCGCGAACCCGCCGGGGGCCCGCGGTTCCCGAGGGGCGGTCACAGTCCGCCGCCGAGGGTGACGCCGCCGTCCACCACCAGGGTCTGGCCGGTGATCCAGCCGGCGTCCTCGGAGAGCAGGAAGGCGACCGCGCCGGCCACGTCCTCGGGCAGGCCGAGCCGGCCGAGCGGGTAGGCGCGGGCCACCTTCTCCTCGCGGCCCTCAAACAGGGCTTCGGCGAAGCGGGTCTTGACCACGCCGGGGGCGACGGCGTTGACCCGGATGTCGGGGCCGAGTTCGGAGGCGAGTTCCATGGTGAGGCGGATCAGCGCGGCCTTGGAGACGCCGTACATGCCGATGCCGTTGGAGGACCGGATGCCCGCGATGGAGGCGACGTTGACCACGGCGCCGCCGTGCTCGGCCATCCAGGCGGCGTGCGCCCGGCGGGTCCAGGCCAGCGGGGCGAGCACGTTCACGGCGAAGATCTTGGCGGCGGCGCCCGGGTCGGTGTCCAGGACCGGGCCGTAGACCGGGTTGATGCCGGTGTTGTTGACCAGCAGGTCGAGGCGGCCGAAGGCCTCCAGCACGCGGGTGACGGTCTCCTCCTGGTGCGCGGCGTCGTCGGACTTGCCGGCCACCGCGATCGCGTGGTCGGGGCCGCCGAGTTCCTGCACCGCCTCGTCCAGGGCCTGCTGGGTACGGGCGGTGATGCAGACCTTCGCGCCGCGCTGCACCAGTTCGCGCGCGATGCCGAGGCCGATGCCGCGGCTCGCTCCGGTGACCACCGCCACCTTGCCCTTGAACGACACTGTCATCGCCGTACCTCTCGGATGTGCTGCCGGATGGTTCCGCTGCCTCGCGCCGTGCCGCCGGACCCCCGACGGCTTGACTAAGCGCTTGCTTAGCATCTTGGCGACGGGCGACACTGTCAACAGCCGGACCGCCCGGCGCCGCCCGGACCGACCCGGGCCGTCTGCGAGGATTGCCCCATGACCGACCCAGCAACCGCCGCACTGTGGCCCGGGGAGCGGACCGAGGCAGCGCGGCGACTGCTGCTGGCCGCCGTGGACTCCTTCGCCCGCCGGGGCTACCACGCCACCACCACCCGGGACATCGCCACCGCCGCCGGCATGAGCCCCGCCGCGCTGTACATCCACTACCCGTCCAAGGCGGCCCTGCTCGCCGAGATCTCCCGGACCGGCCACCGGGCGACCCTGGAGCTGGTGGAGCGGGCCGAGGCCTCGTCCACCGACCCGGTGGCGCAGATGCGCGCCCTGGCCGAATCGTTCACCACCTGGCACGCGCGCGGCCACACGGTCGGACGGATCGTCAACCACGAGCTGCACGCACTGCCCGAGGAGGACTTCGCGGCCGTCGCGGAGCTGCGCATCCGGATCGAGGAGACGGTGCTGCGGATCATCGCGCGAGGGGTGGCGGAAGACGTTTTCCAGGTACCCGACCAGCGGACCGCGGCCCGCGCCGTCACCTCGCTCGGCATCGACGTCTCGCGCTGGTACACCGAGCGCAGCAGCGAGTCCCCGGAGGAACTGGGCCGCCGCTACGGGCAGCTGGTGCTGCGAATGCTCGGCGCGCCGGCCGGGGCGGTCGAGGGCTGAGCGACCGGCGCGCTGGACGCCCGCCTTCCGATTGACTTAGGTTAGCCTCACCTAAGCAAGAATGAGGAGGCTTCCTGTGCCGCACCGGCCCGTCCGCCGCCCGTCCGCCCCCACCGCCGCCGAACGCGCCCGCACCCTGCTGGAGTTCGCCTCCTCCGCCGTCCTGGACATCGCCGGCGCCGACCTCACCGCCCGCCCCGGCCTGCCCCCGCTGGTCCGCTGCACCCTGCGGGAGGACGGCTCGGTGGCCGTCCGGGTCGGCCGCGAGTCCGCCCTGCACCGGATCACCGCGCTCGCCCGCACGCCGCTGACCGCCGAACTCGACTGCGTCGACGTCGCCCCCGTCGCCGTGCCGCACCGCATCCGCGGCCGGCTCCGCGCCCGGGGCCTGCTCACCCGCTCCCCCGGCGGGGCGACGCCCGCCGCCGAGGGCGTGCTGCTCCGCCTGGAGCCCGACCACCTGGCGGTGGACGACCTGTGGGGCTCGGAGTGCTGCGTCGACCCGGCCGAGCTCGCCGCCGCCGACCCCGACCCGCTCGCCGCCGACGAGCCCCGGATGCTCCAGCACCTGGCCGCCGCGCACGCCGACCGGCTCCTGCTGCTCGGCGCCCGCGCACTGGGCGACCGCCCCGCCGGCCCGGCCCCGCGGCAGCTCCGCGAGGTCCGGCCGGTCGCCCTCGACCGCCACGGCCTGCGCCTGCGCCTGCTCGGCGCCGGCCCCGCCGCCCCGCTGGACGTCCGCTTCGACTTCCACCGCCCCGTCGGCCACCCGGACGAACTCCCGGAGGCCATGCACCGGCTGTTCGCCCCCACGCTCCCGCCGGTGCGTCAACTCCCTTGAGCGGAAGGGCTCACCGCGCCGGCCCGAGGACCGAGAACCGGCCGCCCTCCGGGTCCGCGAAGCGGGCGACCCGGCCGTAGGGGCTGTCGGCGGGGCCGTCCAGGACGCGCCCGCCGAGGGCGACGGCCTGCCGGGCGGTGGCGTCCACGTCCGCCGCGGAGAAGAAGACCTCCCAGTGCGGGGCGAGGTCGTGGGCCGACCGGAGCGCGGCCACGCTGCGGCCCTCCGAGCGCAGCACCACCCGCTCGTGCTCGTAGCGGACCTCGAACTTCTCCGGGTCGCGGCCGTCCCAGCGGAACACCTCGCCGTAGAACAGGGCGGCGGCGAACGGGTCGGCGGTGCGCAGTTCGATCCAGGCGGGCGCCCCGGGCGCGCTCATCCAGGTGTCGTCGCCGGGCTCGCCCTCCCAGATGCCGAAGGTCGCGCCGAACGGGTCGGCGGCCAGCGCCACCCGGCCCGCGTCGAACGCCAGCGGTCCGACCGCGAGGGTGCCGCCGCGCTCGCGGACGCCGTCGGCGGCCCGGTCGGCGCTCTCGATCCCGAAGTAGGTGGTCCAGGCGACCGGGCGCTCCCAGTCGCCCTTCAGCCGGCTGAGCCCGGCGACCTCGACGCCGTCGACGGTGGCCCGCAGGTACGGGCCCCAGCGGTCCGGGCCGGGCACGAACTCCCAGCCCAGCAGCGGGCCGTAGAACCCCTGTGCGACGTCCAGGTCACGGACCGTCAGGCCCGCCCAGCACGGCACCGCGGGCACACAGCGCACCGTGGCCGTCCGCTCCACCACCATCGGTCGGGCTCCCTTCGCCGCCGCGCCGGCCGCCGTGGCCGGACCGTCCCCAGCCTAGGCCGACGCCCCGGCCGGATCGTGCTCCGCCTCGCGGGCGGATCCCCGCCCCGCGGAGAGCGGCTTCCCCGCACCGGCCGGGCCAATCCCGCGCGTCCCGACCGGCGCGGGTCCCCCGTCCGGCGGCGCGGCGGTGCCATGGTCGGGGAAGCCGGGGGAGAACCGGACGGCGGGAAGGAGATTGGGCATGGACACCGGAATCGTGATCGTCGGGGCGAGCCTGGCCGGGGCGAAGGCGGCCGAGGCGCTGCGCGCGGAGGGCTACCGGGGGCCGGTCACGCTGGTCGGCGACGAGAACGAGCGGCCGTACGAGCGGCCGCCGCTCTCCAAGGGCTACCTGCTGGGCAAGGAGGAGCGGGAGAAGATCTACGTCCACCCCGCCGACTGGTACCGGCAGCACGACGTGACCCTGCGGCTGGGCACGGCGGTCACCGCGATCGACCCGGCCGGGCACACCGTCGCGCTGGAGGGCGGCGACCGGCTGCCGTTCGCCAAACTGCTGCTGGCCACCGGCTCCTCGCCGCGCCTGCTGCCGGTGCCGGGCGGCGACGGGGACTTCGTGCAGACCCTGCGGCGGGTCGGCGACAGCGAACGGCTGCGGGCCGCGTTCCGGCCGGGCGCCCGGGTGGTGATCGTCGGCGCGGGCTGGATCGGCCTGGAGGCGGCGGCCGCGGCCCGCACCGCCGGGGCGGAGGTCACCGTGCTGGAGGCCGCCGAACTGCCGCTGCTGCGCGTCCTCGGCCGGGAGGTCGCCCAGGTCTTCGCCGACCTGCACCGCCAGCACGGCGTGGACCTGCGGTTCGGCGTCCGGGTCGAGGAGCTGCGCGCGGACGGAGTGCGGCTGGGCGACGGCAGCACGGTGCCCGCCGACGTGCTGCTGGTCGGCGTCGGCATCAGCCCGAACACGGCGCTCGCCGAGCGGGCCGGGCTGACCGTCGACAACGGCGTCCGCACCGACCAGCACCTGGCGACCTCGCACCCCGACGTCTACGCGGCGGGGGACGTGGCCAACGCTTTCCACCCGCTGTTCGGGAAGCCGATCCGGGTCGAGCACTGGGCGAACGCGCTGAACCAGCCCGCCGTCGCGGCGGCCGCGATGCTCGGCAAGGACGCCGTGTACGACCGGGTGCCGTACTTCTTCACCGACCAGTACGACCTGGGCATGGAGTACACCGGCTACGCGGAGCCCGGCGGCTACGACCGGGTGGTGTTCCGCGGTGACGTCGCCGGGCGGGAGTTCATCGCGTTCTGGCTGTCCGGCGGCAAGGTGCTCGCCGGCATGAACGTCAACGTCTGGGACGTGACCGACCCGATCCGTGAACTGGTGCGCTCCGGGCGGGCCGTGGACCCGGAGCGCCTCGCGGACCCGGCGGTGCCGCTGACCGCGGTCTGACGGCCCGTCGGCTCAGCCGGGCTGCCGGACCTCCTCGTGGGCCTTGGTGAGCAGTTGCATGGCGAGGTCGTTCAGGGCGCGGGCCCCGGCGACCTCCTCGCCGACCCGCAGCTGCGGGCGGTCGGCGTGGTGCCGGGTGGAGTAGCCGTGTGCGCGCAACTCCGTCCCGTCGGCGAGGCGGACCATCGCGGCGGCCCTGGTGCGGTCGCCGTCCTCCTCGAACTCCATCTCGACGTGCCATCCGACCAGCGTCCTCATGACCGCCACCTCCCGGGTGCGAGCGGGGTGTTCGGGGCGTCCCGGGGCTCGGGGCGCCCCCGGTGTTCGGAGTGTTCAGGGTGTCTCGCCCGTCGGCGTCCGGCTCTCCGGCCGGCCGGCCGGCGGGGTCCCGTCGGGGGCCAGGTCGCATTCCTCGCGGCCGGTCTCGGTGTGCAGCACCCGGATCGGGTGGTGCGGGTCGTCGCTGTGGACGACGGTCTGCGGCTCGCCGCAGCGCGGGCAGAGCAGGGGAATCGGGTGCATGTCGGTGTCCACGCGCCCGCGACGGGCGGCCGCCCGGGTCCGCGTGGCCTCCTCAACCCCAGTGTGCGCCGCCGGGCCGCTCCGGTCATGCGAACGGGCCGCCGCCGGACCGCTCAGCGGTGGACCGGCACGACGACCAGGACGCTGCTGCCGGAGCGCACTTCGAAGCGGGCGATCGCCGACGGGGCCAGGCCGGTGCCGCCACCGGTGCGCAGTGCGGTGCTGCCGCCGTAGCCGGTGGCGGGGACGGTCCAGCTGGTGACGGTCTGCTGCGCGCCGTCCGTGCCGACGGCGACCAGCGTGCAGCTCTGCGGGCCCTGGACGTGGCCGAGGTCCAGGGTGACCCGGCTGCCCCAGGCCGCCGGGTCGACGCCGACCGTGGCGGACACCCCGGTGGCCGGGTCGGTGGCACTGAACTGCTGGGCGACCGAGACCACTTGGGTTCCCTCGGTGAGCGTCCAGGCGACCGCGGGACCGCCCAGCGCGATGATCGCCGCGACGGCCGCCAGCACCAGCCGCCGCACCCGGGCGCGCCGCCGCTCGGCGACCACTTGGCCGGCCAGCCGGCCGAACAGCTCGGGCGACGGCTCCGGGGCCGGGGGTTGCGCGGTCTTCGGGGCGGCGCTCGCACGCTCCGTACCGGCGCTCTCCGGGCCTGCGGCCGGGGCGAGTTCGGCGAGCAGCGCGGCGACGGGGCCGAGCCGGTCGGCCTCGGCGGTGCAGCGCGGGCAGTGGGCGAGGTGGGCGGCGAACCGGGCGTCCTGCTCCGGTTCGAGGGCGCCGAGCAGGTGGGCGGCGAGGTCGCGGTGCGGGTCGTCCGGGTGCGGGCCCCGGTCGCGCGGGCCGTCGTGGGGGGTGGTCATGGTGTCACTCCCCGTTCCTCCAGGGCGAGCCGGAGGGCTCGCAGGGCGTAGTAGAGCCGGGACCGGACGGTGCCGGGCGGGACGCCGAGGACGGTGGCGGCCTCGGCGGCGGTGCGTCCGCGCAGGTAGGTCTCGGTGATCGCGCGGCGGTGCGCCTCGGACAGCGAGTCGAGCGCGTCGGTGAGGGTCATCAGCCGCAGCACGCGGTCGAGTTCGTCCTCGGCGGGGAGCCGTTCCAGTTCGCCGTCGGGGACTTCCCGGGGCCGGGCGCGCTGCCCGCGCCGGCCGTCGATGACGATCCGCCGGGCGACGGTGGCCAGCCAGGGCCGCAGGTTGCGGCGGTCGGTGTCGAGCCGGTCGAGGTGCCGCCAGGCGCGGACCAGGGTCTCCTGGACGACGTCCTCGGCGCGTTGGCGGTCGCCGGCGACCAGGTGCAGCACCATGCCGTACAGCGGCCGGGCGTGCTCCCGGTACAGGGCGCGCATCAGCAGGTCCTCGGTGTCGGGGCCGGCGGTTCGCCCGCGGGCGGGGCCGGCGTCGGCGCCGTGACCGGTGGGGCGGGGCTGCTCGGCCACGGCGCCATCCTCGCGCGGGTGCCGTCGGGGGTCGATCGGTGGCGGCGTCCGGGGGGCTCGGGACGGGCGCGGGCCCTCAAGTCCGGCTCGGCTCGTGTCGATAACCGTGACGGGGGTGCGGCGCGGGCGCCCGCGCCGCACTCCTTCGGCCGCCATCGTCCCGACCGTTCGCCGGCGGCCGGTCAGTACCCGCCGCCGGACATGGCCGGCGGCGTGCTCGGCGAGGTCGGGGCGGTGCCGCCCGGCATCGCCTTGTCGCCGGTGGGGGTGGCGGCGAACCACGTGCCGTCGACGCCCTGGCCGTTGGTCTGACCGGGCTTGGTGTCGGGGGTGTAGCGGTACAACGGCCAGCCGTTCAGGGTGACTTGATGGCTGCCGTCGGGGCGGGTGACGGTGCCGACCAGTTTGCTGTCGATGCCCTTGAGCGCGGGCGCGCCGCTGCCGGTGGTGAGTTCGGGCGGCCACAGGGTGGCGCAGGAGCCGGTGCAGTGCGTCGCCGACGGGTTGTTGGTGTCCTGGTCGAAGCGGTACAGGGTGAAGCCCTGGCCGTCGCTGACCAGCGTGCCGAGGGTGGCGTTGTGCTGGGTCATCAGCACGGCCTGGGACTGGCTGCCGGTGTGCGCCGAGGACGAGTTGCCGCTGCTGCCGCAGCCGGCGATCAGGGCGGCGGCGGCGAGCGCGCCGGCCGCGAACAGGGTGGCGCGGCGGCCGCCGGGGATCGTTCTGCCGGTGGTGGTCATGGGGATCGCTCCCGTCCGGGAGGGTGCGGTCGGCCGGGCCGCCGGGATGCCGGGCCCCGGGGTTCGACCGGTTCGTCCGGGGGTACGTAGCGCGGGTCCGGAACGTTCAGGCGGGTCGGGTGCCCGGAATAGTTCCGCAGGTCGCGGGGTTGTGGCGGGCGTGGGTCCGGCCCGGGCCCGCTCCGGAGGTACCCGGCTGTGGAAGGCAGGTGGCGGCGATGAGCACGGTGGAACTGACCAAGGACAACTTCGACGAGGTGGTCCAGGGTGAGGACGGCAAGGGGTTCGTCCTGATCGACTTCTGGGCGGCCTGGTGCGGTCCCTGCCGCCAGTTCGCGCCGGTCTTCGAGCGGGCCTCCGAGAAGCACGAGGACATCACGTTCGCGAAGGTCGACACCGAGGCGCAGCAGGAGCTCGCGGCGGCGTTCGAGATCCGCTCGATCCCGACGCTGGCGATCATCCGCGAGGGCGTTCTGGTCTTCGCCCAGCCGGGTGCGCTCCCCGAGGCGGCCCTGGAGGACTTGATCGGCCAGGCCCGCAAGCTGGACATGGCGGAGGTGCACGCCGGCGTCGCGGCCCAGAAGGCCGGGCAGAACTGACGCGCAGCGCACGCGAGTCGACCGATCCCTGAAGGGGCACCGGAGGTTCCCGGTGCCCCTTCGGCGTGTCCGCGACTTCGGCGGGGTTCGCGACTTCGGTGTGTCCGTGACGGCTGCGGAGCGTCCTCGCCGGCACCGCCCTCCGCACGCCCCGCACCCCCGCACGCGCGTGCGTGAAGGCCCGCCCGCGCGGCTCGGGGGCCGTGCGGGCGGGCCTTCGGCGTGCGGGCCCCGGCGGGGCCTCGGTGCGGGGCCTCAGTCGAGGGCGGCCGTCATCTCCCACTGGAGCAGTTCGGCTCCGTCCGGGCCGGCGGTGACCCGCTGGCCCTCGGCGCCGGTGAGGCGCAGGGCGTCGCCCTCGTGCAGCAGGCCGGCGCCCTCGACGGCGGCCTCGCCGCGTGCCACGTACAGGTGGACAAAGGGCGCGGTGGCGAGTTCCAGCGTCTCGTCGGGGCGCATCCGGGCGACGTGCAGCGCGGCGTGCTTCTGCCGGATGCCGATCGCGCGCTGGTTGGCGTGCTTGCCCATGCCGGATGCGAGGGTGGTCCAACCGCCCTGGGAGAGCTGGTCGTTGATGTCGAGCTGCTCGTAGCCGGGGACGATGCCGGCGGTGTCCGGGATGGTCCACATCTGGATGAACCGGACCGGGTCCTGGTGCTGGGGTTCGCCGGTGAGCGTCCAGGAGTCGTTCTTCTCGCTGTGCAGGATGCCGGTGCCGGCGCTCATCCGCTGGGCGAGGCCCGGGTAGATGACGCCGTTGTGGCCCTCGGAGTCCTGGTGGACCAGGCCGCCGTCGAGCACCCAGGTGATGATCTCCATGTCCCGGTGCGGGTGGGTCTCGAAGCCGGTGCCGGGGGCGACGATGTCGTCGTTGGAGACCAGCAGCAGGCCGAAGTGGGTGTTGGCCGGGTCCCAGTGGTGCGAGAACGAGAAGGAGTGCTTGGAGTCCAGCCAGCCGGCGCGGGTGTGGAAGCGCTGGTCGGCGCGGCGCAGGTCGATCGTGGATGCCATCGGGTCCTCCTCCGTCGGGGTGTTGTTGAATCGTAAACCATTTGCCGACCGTCTGCATTCCGCCACGCCGACCATCTCTCGCGGCGCGGTGCCGTGCCACGGCCGGACCCCGGGTGGACACTGCTGCGAGACCGTGCACGACCGAGTTCCGGATGGTTCACGATGAGCGACGAACGGGATGTCCTGCTGGCCGTCGGCACGCAGAAGGGCCTCTTCCTGGGCCGCGGCCCGAACCGCGGGACGTGGGAGTTCAGCGGCCCGCACTTCCAGATGAACGCGGTCTACTCGGTGGGCATCGACCGCCGGGGCGGGCGCACCCGGCTGCTGGTGGGGGCGGACAGCACCCACTGGGGCCCGTCGGTGTGGTGGTCCGACGACCTGGGCGCGAGCTGGCAGGAGCCGTCGAGGCCGGCCGTGCGCTTCCCCGAGCGGACCGGCGCCTCGCTGGAGCGGGTGTGGCAGTTGCAGCCGGCCGGCGAGGAGGCCCCGGGCGTCGTGTACGCGGGCACCGAGCCGGCCGCCCTGTTCCGCTCCACCGACGGCGGCGAGAGCTTCGCGCTGGTCGACGCCCTCTGGGACCACCCGCAGCGCGAGCACTGGGGTGCGGGCTACGGCGGCCAGGGCATGCACACCGTCCTCACCGACCCGCGCGACCCGGACGTGCTGACGGTGGCGGTGTCGTCCGGCGGCGTCTACCGGAGCACCGACGGCGGCGGCAGCTGGGAGCCGTCCAACACCGGCATCCAGGCGACCTTCCTGCCGGACCGCTTCCCCGAGTTCGGCCAGTGCGTGCACAAGATCGCCCGGGACGCGGCCGACCCCGACCGGATGTACCTGCAGAACCACGGCGGCGTGTACCGCAGTGACGACGCGGGCCGGACCTGGAAGTCGATCTCCGGCGACCTGCCCGCGGACTTCGGCTTCGGCGTGGCCGCCCACCCGCACACCGGGGGCACCGCGTACCTGTTCCCGCTGGACGCCGACTACGCCCGCCTGCCGGTGGACCGCCGCTGCCGGGTCTTCCGCACCACCGACGCGGGCGAGACCTGGCAGCCGCTGGACACCGGCCTGCCGCCCGAGAACCACTACGGCGTCGTGCTGCGCGACGCGCTGTGCACCGACGACGCGGACCCGGCGGGCGTCTACTTCGGCAACCGCAACGGCGAGGTGTACGGCTCGGCTGACGAAGGCGAGAGCTGGTCCCTGCTCACCGCGCACCTGCCGGACGTGCTCTGCGTGCGCGCGGCGACGCTCGCGAACTGACGCCCGCGCCGCCGCCGGCCCCTGACGCCCCGTCAGGCGTCGGCGGCGCGCAGCCGGTCGGCGACGGTGCCGAGGGTGTCGGCCAGGGCGGCCAGCTGCTCCGGGGTGAGCACGTCGATCAGTGCTTCGCGGACGGCGGCGACGTGGCCCGGGGCGGCGGCGCGCAGTGCCTGCCAGCCGTGGTCGGTGAGTTCGGCGAACACGCCGCGGACGTCGCTCGGACAGGACCGGCGGGCGACCAGCCCGGCCTTCTCCAGCTGGGTGACCTGATAGGTCAGTCCGCTCTTGGAGGTGACCAGGCGGTCGGCCAGGTCGGTCATCCGCAGCGAGCCCTCGGGGGCGGCGGACAGCTGCACCAGGATCTCGTACTGGGTGTGGGACAGTCCCGCGTCGTCCTTGAGCTGGCGCTCCAGCCGGCGGGCGACCAGGTTGGTGGCCGCGACGAATCCGCGCCAGGCGGCCATCTCGGTCTCGTTGAGCCAGCGGGGTTCGTCCATGCCCCGCATCCTACTCCGGTTGTTCAAATTCGAACTCGGGTGTACCGTCGACGTCACACGGTTCAAATTTGAACCATCCGGCCCGGACGGACCCCGACCAGGAGGACGGACCATGAGCACCGCCACCACCGAGCGCATGCCGGCTCTCTACCTCTCGCACGGCGCTCCCCCGCTCGCCGACGACCCGGTCTGGCCCGGCCAGCTGGCCGCCTGGTCCGCGGACCTGCCCCGTCCCAAGGCGATCCTGATGGTCTCCGCGCACTGGGAGGAAGCCCCGCTGGCGATCGGCGCGGTGCGGACCATCCCGCTGGTGTACGACTTCTGGGGCTTCCCCGAGCACTACTACCAGGTGCGGTACGCCGCCCCCGGCGCGCCCGAACTCGCCGACTCCGTCCGCAAGTTGCTGCGCACCGCCGGCACCCCGGTGCAGGACGTCCCGGACCGCGGCCTGGACCACGGCGCGTACGTCCCGCTGGTCGAGATGTACCCCGGCGCGGACATCCCCGTCCTGCAGATCTCGCTGCCCACCCTCGACCCGCAGGAACTGCTGGCGATCGGCCGCAAGCTCGCCCCGCTGCGCGACGAGGGCGTGCTGATCGTCGGCTCCGGCTTCTTCACCCACAACCTGCGGGCCCTCTCCCCCGACGGCCGGGTCACCTCCGTGATGGCCGAGTTCGACGACTGGGGCCGCCGCGCGCTGGAGGCCCGCGACCTCGACGCCCTCCTCGACTTCGAGCACAAGGCCCCCGCCGGCCGCCTCGCCCATCCCCGCACCGAGCACTTCGCCCCGCTCTTCGTCACCCTCGGCGCGGGCGAGGCCGACCTCGGCGAACAGCGCAGCGTCATCGACGGCTTCTGGATGGGCCTGGCCAAGCGCTCGATCCAGCTCGGCTGACCCCGCCCCGCCCCCCTCTGGCAGGATGGCCCGCCGGAGGGGGTCCGCCATGGTCGAAGACCGCACGTCCCGATGGTTCCGGGC
Organism: Kitasatospora sp. NPDC059646; assembly: GCF_042734615.1. NCBI lineage: Bacteria > Bacillati > Actinomycetota > Actinomycetes > Kitasatosporales > Streptomycetaceae > Kitasatospora > Kitasatospora sp. NPDC059646. The sequence continues at coordinate 65,633 of NZ_JBHWDS010000008.1, read as the reverse complement.
ACGCCACTGCCTGCTGCTCGCCCTGCTCGGCTGGGCCTGCAGCGCCCTGGCGCTCGTCCCCGCCGACGCGGTGCAGCAGCGCCTGCGCCAGTGCCTGGACAGCCCCGGCGCACCCCGGTACGCGATGGTGCTCGCGGTCGCGGGCCTCGCGCTGAACGCCACCGCGACCGCCTGGGCCGCGGCCCAACTCGCCGTGGTGCTGCGCCGCGACCACCGCCGGGTCTCCACCGGCCACGCGCTCCTCGCCGTGCTGCTGCCGCTGGCCGCACTGGCCGTGGTGGCCCAACTGCTGGTGCTGACCGCCGTGCACGGCGAGCTCGGACCCCACCCGAGTCCCTGCTTCGGCGCCGCCCCGCCGACCCCTCCGGCAGGATGACCCGCCGAGGGCGTTCACCGTGGTCGGCGACCGGGCGCTGTGTCCCGGGCGGCTGCTGCCGGTGGACGGTCGTGCGGCTCGCCCGGGAGCTCCTCGGCCCGCAGCACCACTGCACCGGCCGAGCGCCGACGCCGACGGGGTTTCAGTAGCCGCAGGTGAAGCGCTCGCCGTGGTGGCGGGGCTTCTCCAGTTCGTCCACCAGGGCGGTGGCGAAGTCGGCGAGCGAGATGGTGGACAGGCCGTCCGGAGCGGCGACCAGGTCGTCGGTGGCGGTGCGGTACTCGCCGGTGCGTTCGCCCGGGACCAGGCTCTGCGGGGGGCTGAGCACCGTCCAGTCCAGGTCGCTGACGGTGCGCAGGTAGTCCAGGGCGCGGCCGTGGGCGCGCATCAGCTCCAGCTGGCGGGGCGTGACGGACGGGTCGTCCCACAGGCAGGTGCCGGCCGGCGTGGTCAGGCTGCCGGCGCTGCCGACCACCAGCAGTCTCGGTGCGCCGTCGGCGAGTTGGCGCAGGCCCGCGACGAGCGAGTGCGCGGCGGGTTCGATCAGCCGGCCACGACCGGGACCGTCGCCGCCGCCGACCGCGCTCACCAGCGCCTCCGCGCCCTCCGCGACCCGCGCCATGTCCGCCGGGTCCAGCACGTCACCGCGCTCCACCCGGATCGCCAGCCCCTGGTACTCCTCGGGCCGCCGCACCACCGCCGTCACCGCGTGCCCGCGCGCCAGCGCCTCGGTCACCACGCACCGCCCGATCTCCCCGTTGGCCCCGACCACCACCACCCGCACTCCGCCCACCTCCCGCTCCAGTCACCCGACGCCTCATCAGACCACGCAACCTGCTCCCGCCCCGGGAACGGCACCCCTGGAGCGGGCGGTGTGGCCGGGGGCGCAGCGGGGGTAGGAGTGGGGGCACTGGCGGCGGCGAGAGGGGTGGCGGGTGGACGGGCTGGTGGCGGACCTGCTGGCGGAGGGGGAGGAACTGGACTCCCTGGTGGGCGGGTCGGGTGCGGCGGGGCTGGCACTGGCGACGCCGGCGGCGGGGTGGACGGTCGCGCACCAGGTGTCGCACCTGGCGTGGACGGACCGGTGGACGCTGCGCGCGGCGCAGGACCCGGAGGGCTTCGTCGCGGCCTTGGGGCGGGAGTTCGCGGACGGCCTGGCGGCGGTGGACCGGGGCGCGGCGGAGGGTGTCGGGGAGGAGCCGGCCGCGCTGCTGGGGCGCTGGCGGGCGGGCCGGGCCGAGGTGGCGCGGGTGCTGGCGGAGGTGCCGGGGGACGTGCGGGTGCCGTGGTTCGGGCCGCCGATGAAGGCGCGGTCGATGCTGACGGCCCGGCTGATGGAGACCTGGGCGCACGGACAGGACGTCGCGGACGCGCTGGGCGTGGACCGCGTCCCGACGGACCGACTGCGGCACATCGCCCACCTGGGCGTCCGGACCGTCGGCTTCGCGTTCGCCGCACACGGCCGGCCCGCGCCGACCGTGCCGATCCGGTTCGAACTCCGCTCCCCCGGAGGCGAGTTGTGGGCGTGGGGCGAGGAGGGCGCGGCCGACCGGGTGTCCGGTCCGGCGCTGGACTTCTGCCTGCTGGTCACCCAGCGCCGGCACCGCGACGATCTGGCCCTGACCGCGGTGGGCGACACGGCGAACGCCTGGCTGCCGCGCGCACAGGCCTTCGCGGGCCCGCCCGGCGAAGGGCGGAAGCCGCTGCGCTGAACCGAGTCGGCGACGGGTCGTCAGATGCCCAGGCGCAGCGGTGCGATGCGGGTGGCGACCAGGTTGGTCGCGCCGTGGGTGCGTTCGACGGTGCCGTGGACGAGCAGGCCGGCGCGTTCCAGGACGGTGCGGCGGTGGGCCTGCCAGACGGGGCGGTTGCAGATGACGTTGATCAGGCCGGTCTCGTCCTCCAGGCTGAGGAAGAGGACGCCGCCGGCGGTGGGCGGGCGCTGCCGGTGGGTGACCAGGGCGCCGACCACGACGGGGGTTCCGGGCGGGACGTGCTGGAGCTGCGCGGCGGTGACGGCGCCGGAGCGGTCCAGGGCGTGGCGCAGGTGCTGGACGGGGTGGCTGGTGGCGGAGCTGCCGGTGGCCCACAGGTCGGCGATGGTCTCCTCGATCGGGGTCATCGCGGGCAGTGGCGGGGCGTCCGCGCCGGGGAGGGTGCCGGGCAGCGAGTCGGGGTCGGTGGCGGCGTACAGGCCGGCGGACCACAGGGCCTGACGGCGGCTCAGTCCGAAGCAGGAGAAGGCGCCGGCGGTGGCGAGGGCCTCCATGACCGGCCGGGGCAGGGCGGTGCGGCGGGCGAAGTCCTCCAGGTCGGTGTAGGGGCGCCCGGCGGCGATGGTCTCGGCCTGGGCCTGTCCGAGGCCGCGGACCGAGGTGAGGCCCAGCCGGATCGCGGCCTGCGGGGTGCCGGCGGTGAGGGGGTGCGGGTAGGACGGGTGGTGCCCGGGTTCCAGGGTGGGGCCGGGTGCGCTGACCGAGACGTCCACGGCGCGGACCCGGACGCCGTGCCGGCGGACGTCGGTGATCAGGCTGAGCGGGGAGTAGAAGCCCATCGGCTGGTTGGCGAGCAGCGCGCAGGTGAACGCCGCCGGGTGGTGGTACTTGAGCCAGGCGCTGGCCCACACCAGGTAGGCGAAGCTGATCGCGTGGGATTCGGGGAAGCCGTAGTTGGAGAAGGCCTCGATCTTGGCGTAGACGTCCTCGGCGGTCTCCGGCGGGATGCCGCGCTCGGCCATGCCTTCGAGCAGCCGGGTGCGCAGCACGGCGACGCGTTCCAGCGAGCGCTTGGCGCCCATCGCCTGGCGCAGCCGGTCGGCCTCGTCGGGGCTGAATCCGGCGCAGTCGATGGCGAGTTGCATCATCTGCTCCTGGAACAGCGGGACGCCGAGGGTCTTGGCGAGGGCGCGTTCCATGGTGGGGTGCGGGATGTCGGCGCGTTCGACGCCGTCGCGGCGGCGCAGGTAGGGGTGGACGGAGCCGCCCTGGATCGGGCCCGGGCGGATCAGGGCGACCTCGACGACCAGGTCGTAGAAGGTCTTCGGTTTGAGCCGGGGCAGGGTGGCCATCTGGGCGCGCGACTCGACCTGGAAGACGCCGACGGTGTCGGCCCGGCAGAGCATCTCGTAGACCTTGGGGTCGTGCTGGGGGATGGTGGCGAGGTCGAGCCGTTCGCCGTAGTGCTGTTCGATCAGGTCGCAGGTGTCGTGCAGGGCGGCGAGCATGCCGAGGCCGAGCAGGTCGATCTTGACGAGTCCGGCGCCGGCGGTGGAGTCCTTGTCCCACTGGAGGACGGAGCGGCCGGGCATCCGGGCCCATTCGGTGGGGCAGATCTCGCCGACGGGTTCCCGGGTGAGCACCATGCCGCCGGAGTGGATGCCCAGGTGGCGCGGCAGGCCGTGGAGTTGGCTGCCGAGGTCGAGGACGTCGGCGGGGATGACGGCGTCGTCCTGGACGGTGCCGTGGAACTCGACCTGCCGGGTGAAGGCGTCCACCTGCTCGGACGGGTAGCCGAGGGCCCGGGCGGCGTCGCGCAGGGCGAGCCGGGGCCGGTAGGTGATGACGTTGGCGACCTGGGCGGCGTGGGCGCGGCCGTAGCGCCCGTACACGTACTGGATGACCTCCTCGCGGCGGCGGTTCTCGATGTCGAGGTCGATGTCGGGCGGGCCGTCGCGGGCCACGCTGAGGAAGCGTTCGAACAGCAGGCCGTAGGCGACGGGGTCGACGGCGGTGATGCCGAGGGCGTAGCAGACCGCGGAGTTGGCGGCGGAGCCGCGGCCCTGGCACCAGATGTCCTCGCGGCGGCAGAAGTCGACGATGTCGTGGACGATCAGGAAGTATCCGGCGAGGTCGCGGGTCTCGATCACGTCGAGTTCGCGGGCGAGTTGGCGGCGGGCCCGGTCGTTGTCGGGGCCGAAGCGCTGCGGTCCGGCTCCGGCGACCAGGGCGCGCAGGAAGCTGCTCTCGGTGTGGCCTTCGGGGACGGGGTAGCCGGGCAGTTGCGGGTCGAGGGTGGAGAAGTCGAAGGCGCAGTCCCGGGCGAGGTCGACGGTGGCCTGCTGGACGCCGGGGAACCGGCGCAGCCGGGTCGCCATCTCGCGGCCGGAGCGCAGGTGCGCGGTGCCGGCGGCCATGGTGTACGGGGCGGCCTGTTCGAGGGTGCGGCGTTCGTGCAGGGCGGCCAGGGTCTGGGCGAGCCGGCCCTGCGCGGGCGCGGCGTGGTGGACGTTGTTGGTGGCGACCAGCGGCAGTCCGGTGCGGGCGGCGAGCGCGGCGAGCCGGTCGTTGCGCAGGTCGTCGCCGGGCAGCCGGTGGTCGGTCAGTTCGACGTACACGTTCTGCGGGCCGAACGCCTCTTCCAGGGTGCGGAGCTGCTTCTCCGCGGCGTCCTCGCCGGCGGTCTCCAGGGCGTGCCGGACCCGGCCGCGGCGGCAGCCGGAGAGCACCGCCCAGTGGCCGTGGTGGGCGTCGGCGAGTTCGTCGAACGCGTAGCGCGGGTCGTTCTTGGCGCCGCCGCGCAGTTGGGCGGCGCTGATCGCGGCGGACAGCCGCCGGTAGCCCTCGGGGTCGCGGGCCAGCACCAGCAGGTGGTCGTCCGGGCCGACGGTGAGTTCGGCGCCGAACACGGTGCGGACGCCGGTGCCCCTGGCGGCCTCGGCCAGCCGGACCGCCCCGTAGAACCCGTCGTGGTCGGTGACCGCCAGCGTCTCGATGCCCAGCGCCGCCGCCTCGTCGAGGAGTTGCTCCGGGTCGCTGGCGCCGTCGAGGAAGCTGAACGCCGAGTGGACGTGCAGTTCGGCCCACGGGACGGCGTCCGGCGGCGGCGCGGGCCGGGGGTTCTGGGGCTCGGGCCGGTCGGGTGCGGCCGGGGTGGCGGGGCCGGTGCCGGACATCCGGCGCTGCAGCTCCGTCCAGGGGAGCGAGGGGTGACTGGTGAATCCCATCGCGGGTGGTGCTCCGGTCTCGGGGGTGGTCCCGTCGCTCCCCCCGGGCGACGCTGGTCTGCTGACGGTCCGTCGGTTCTGCTCAGTCATAGGCTCCTTCGACGTACCAGCGACCGCCCTCGACGGTGAGCAGCAGGGCGCGGCCGCCCTCCACCGCGACCTGGAACCGGGCCCGGCGGCGGGCGGTGCGCGGGTCCCACCAGCGTTCGACGGCGGGCCACGGGCCGGTCCAGCCGAGCACCCGCAGGGTGCGGCCGTGCAGTTCGACCCGGTCCGGCGGGGCGGACACCTCGGCCCGGCCGTCCACGCCCACGGGCTGGCCGTCGCGGTCGAGCACCAGGACCGGCACCGGGTCGGGCGGCACGACGGACGGCGACGGGTCGGTGAGCCGGCCCGGCCAGGGGCCGTCCGGCGTCCGGTCCTCGCGGAGCGCGGCCTCGTCCCACGGCAGCCGCGCCTGCTGCTCGCCGGGGGCGCGGCCGCCCTCGGGGGCGCCGCGCCGCAGCCCGGCGTAGCCCAGCAGCGACTGCACCCGGGCCACCGCCCGTTCCACCCGGTCCTCCGCGACGGCCTCGCCCCACAGCGCCAACTGCCGTCCCCGGTCCGGGAACAGGCCGTCCGGGACGAGGCGCAGCGCGGTGAACGCGCCGTCCGCCCCGGTGAACGTGCCGGTGGACTGCCAGGCGTTCAGCTGCCAGCGGATCCGTTCCGCGAGGGCGGCCGCGGTCAGCCGCCCCTCGTGCTGCCAGAGCCGGGCGACGGTGCGGCCGCCCGCGCAGGAGACCTCGACCGCGACCCGCTGGCAGGCCAGTCCGACCTCGGCCAGCCGGGCGTGCAGGCGTTCCGCGAGGGTGCGGCCGACGAACACCAGCGGCTCGGTCAACTCCTCGGGCGGGTCGAAGAGCTGCTCGACGGCGAGGTCGAGCCCCTGGTCCTTGGGGGCCAGCGGGCGCGGGTCCAGTCCGCGGGCCTGCCGGTGCGCGGCGCTCCCGGTCGGGCCGAACCGGTTGGCCACCACGTCCGCGGCCAGTTCGGCGAACGCCCCCACCGTCTCCACGCCGAGCCGGTGCAGCAGCTCCGCCAACTCGGGTTCGCCCAGCGTCGAGACCGGGTACGGGGCGAGGAACTCCGGTGTCCGGCCGGCCGGCACCAGCAGTTCGGCGCGGGCCGCCAGGACGGCGGCGAACAGGCCGTCGGCGACGCCGAGCAGGCCGCGCGGGGGCGGCGCGACGGGGGCCGGCTCCGGCTCCTCCGGCCGCGGCCGCGGCCCCGGTTCGGCCTGCGATCCGGCGGGGGCCACCAGGGCGAGCGGGGCGGGGCCGTCGGGCGGGGCGGGCTCGGCGGAGCCGCCGTCGATCACGGTGAGCGGGGGGCGTCCGGCGGCGTCCTGCGGTCCGGTGAACACCTCGTCCACCCAGGCGGGTTCGGCCTCGGGGTCGGTCGGCGTGTCGGCGGTCCGCCCGGGTGCGGCGGGCGCGGCGGCCGGCCGGGTCAGCGCCAGGGCGGCGGCGACCGCGTCCCGGATGCCGGCCGCGAGGGCCTCCTCGCCGCCGAAGTACCGGGCCGGGCCCTTCACCGGGATCGCGCACAGCCCCGGCCGGAGCACCTCCACCCGGGGGGTGAACGCCTCGACCGCCGCCACCACCGGCTCGAAGCGGCGCGCCTCCGCCTCCTCGTCGCGGTCGCGCAGCCGCAGCTCCGGGCAGAACCGCTGCGCGAGCCGCAACGGCTGCCCGCGCCGGACGCCCGCGGCGCGCGCCGCCTCCGAGGAGGCCAGCACCCGGCCGCCCTCCACCACCGCCACCGCGCCCGGGTCGCCGCCCGCCGGGGCGGTCGCCACCAGCGGCCAGTCCGGGCACCAGACCACCAGCACCCGCTGCCCGGCCGGCCCCCAGCCCGGGCCCTCCCCCGCCCGCGGGGTGCCCCACAGCGGCCCGCCGCCACGGCTCGCGGACGGCGCCGGCTTACGAATCGGATGGGGGTGCTTCATGGTGGGACGCTCGGGGGGATCGACGGAACAGGATCGGCGGGAAGCCGGTGGCTCTCTTGTGCTTCACGCTTTCTGACGGCTCGTCACCGCCGGCATCTCAGACCGCCTCCAGGGCCGGGCGGACCGCGGCGGGTTCGGCGGGGGCGCAGGCCCGGGCCGCACCCTGCGCGTCGGGGAGCCAGAGGTGGGCGGTACGGGGACGGGTGGCGGTGCCGCGGCCCTCGGCGACGGCTTCCACCTGGCGGCCGGTGAGCTGCCCGTGGCCGTCGCCGAGGCCGAACCAGCGGCCGGTGCGGATGCTGAGGCGCTGGACGGCGCCGGGCCACGGGCCGGCCACCAGCAGGGCGCAGCGGGTGCGGCGCAGGACGGCGGTGAGGCGGGCGGCGAGGGCGGGGGCGACGGGGCCGGTGGGACGCAGCAGGATCAGGCCGACGGCGCCGGCGAGGGCGGCGACCACGTCGGGCCAGTGCGGGCCGGGGTGGTCGGCGAGCAGCAGGCGGCGCAGGTCGTAGCCGTAGCCGGCGGCGGCGGACAGGCCGAGCTCGGGGAGTCCGACGGCGGCGGCCCAGGCGGCGTCCCCGGCCTGTTCGGTGAACGCGCCGGCGCCGAGGGCGAGCAGCAGTCCGGTGTCGCCGGCGACGGAGACGGCGGTGCCGGGGCGCAGTCCGCCGCCGGGGAGCAGCGGGGCGAGGGCGGGGAGGACGGGCACCAGTTCGGGCTCGGCGACGACCGGCGGGGTGCCGTGCGGGGCGGGTCGCGCAGGTGCGGCGGAGGTGGCGCCGGGGCGCAGCGGGACGACCGTTCGATCCCGTTCGACCGGGCGGCCGCGTTCGAGCGTTCGAACATGGTCGGCCGTCCGAACGGGGGAAATCTGGGCGAAAGCGCCCGTTCCGGACGGGCCGAGCGAGTGTGGTTCGAACATGTGCACGAGTCCAGCATCGAACACTCGTTCGCAAATATTCAAGTCCGAGAATCTGACTGAGCTGCAGAAACGCCCTTCCGGCGACCCTCGGTGACCGCCGGGGAGCCCGATCAGCGGACGCCGCGCGGGCGGAACTGGATGCTGATCCGCGGCCCGACCGCCCCGGCGCTCTTCGGGACGGCGTGCTCCCAGGTGCGCTGGCACGAGCCGCCCATCACCAGCAGGTCGCCGTGGCCGAGCGAGCGGCGGACCGTCGGTCCGCCACCGCCCAGCGGGCGCAGCAGCAGGGGTCGGGCCTGGCCGACCGAGAGGATCGCGACCATGGTGTCCTCGCGGTCGCCGCGGCCGATCCGGTCGCCGTGCCAGGCGACGCTGTCCCGGCCGTCCCGGTAGAGGCAGAGCCCGGCGGTGGCGAACGGCTCGCCGAGCTCCGCCCGGTAGTGCGCGTCGAGCGCGTCCCGGGCCTCCGCCAGCACGGGGTCGGGCAGCGCGTCGCCCTCCCGGTAGAACGCCAGCAGCCGGGGCACGTCCACCACCCGCTCGTACATCTCGCGCCGCTCGGCCCGCCACGGCACCCCGTCCACCAGCCGTTCGAACAGCGCGTCCGCCCCGCGCAGCCAGCCGGGCAGCACGTCGATCCACGCCCCGTGCCCGAGCTCCGTCCGCCCGATCCCGTCCAGCGGGCCGAGCGCGGGCCCGGCCTCGGGACCGTCGGCGTCGAACAGGGAGCCCTGCAACTGGTAGCTCATACTGCCAGCGTACGCCCTGTTCGAACATGCGTACGAAGATGTGTTCGGGGGGCCGCCGGGCCCGGGACCCTAGAGCTGTTCGAACTGGAAGGAGCGGATGAAGCAGTCCCGGGGCTGGCCGATCGCGAACAGCACGCAGTCCGTCACCGACTGGGCGGTGAGCCGGTCCTCGGCGGTGCGGGAGGCGGTGTCCCAGGCCGGGGCGAGCGGGTCGGCGTCGTCGAAGTCCGGCGGGTAGAGGGAGATCACCCGGATGCCCTCGGGGCGCAGCCGGGCCGAGAGGACGTCGGCGAAGCCGGCCTGCGCGGCCTTCGCCGCGTAGAAGGCGGGGTGCGAGGCCGAGCGGTGGTTGCGCGGTTCGGCGACCGCGGAGACCAGGTTGACCACGTCGGCGGCGGCCGAGGCCCGCAGCAGGGGCAGCAGGTGGCGGGTGACCAGCACGGTGCCGGTGGCGCCGGACGCGATGGTGTCGGCGATCGCCTCGTCGTCGCCGTCCAGCAGGTCCGCGCCGGGCAGGTAGCGGGCCCCGTTGTTGACCAGCACGTCGACCCGGTCCGTGCGGGCCGCGACCTCGGCGGCGAAGCCCCGGACCGAGGCGGGGTCGGAGAGGTCGCAGGCCAGCCCCTCGGCCGGCGCACCGCTGTCGGCGGTGATCTCCTCGGCCGTCCGCCGGGCCGCGTCCAGCCCCCGCGCGCCCACCAGCAGCCGGGCCCCCAGCCGCCCGGCCCGGAGCGCGAGCGCCCGGCCGGTGCCGCGGCCCGCGCCCGTGACGACCATGGTGCGTCCGGTGAGATCCATGAACTGACCCTTCGTCGGCCTGTCGGTGCTGGTGGGACTATAGGCACGGCGACAGGAGGGCCGAAGTGACAGGGTGGGGTGCGGCGTTCGCCGTGCGGTGCGAGTGCGGGGCCGAGGCCGAGCAGGACGTCGGGCAGGCCCTCCGGGACGGACGGGTGTGCTGGGACTCGGAGTTCCACTGCCGGGCGTGCGGCGCGGCGGCCTGCATGGGCTTCGGCGCCGGCGACGCGCCGCGCTGGGTGCGCGGCCCACTGATCGCCGAGCACGGGACGGTGCGGCTGCGGCTGGCCGACCCGAACATGGGGCGGATACCCGTTCTGCAGACCCTGCTCAAGACGTGGAACCTGTCGCTCACCCAGGCCGTGCAGCTCTCCGAGCAATTGGCCGGCGACGGCCTGCCCGGGACGCTCCCCGAGGCGGAGTGGCTGCGCGACCGGCTGGCCGCCCGCCGGGTCCGGTCCGAGATCGTGCCCGGCGCGGCGACCGACGAAGCCGACTGGCCCTGGGCCGCGGAGGACTGACGCAGCGCCGGCCCCGCACCGGACACCCGCCGCCGAGCCCCGACCGAGCCGGCCACTGCCACCTGCCCGCCGGCCGCCGATGCCTGACGCCACGCCGGCCTGCCGGGCGGGTGCGACTGGACCGGCCGGCGCCGACCCGCTCCGGGCCACAGCCGCCTGACGCGGCATCAGCCTCCCACTGGCGAGCCGGCTCGGCCACGACCGCCCACCGAGCCACGGCCGGGCCCGCAGCGCCGGCCCCGCCCCGCAGGACCGGCCGCTCAGTCCTCCGCGTCCGCCGTCCGCTGCCGGGTGCGGCTGAACTGGCCGGTGCCGACCCGGGCGGCGAGGGTGTCCTCGGGGCCGGAGAGCAGTGAGCCGTAGCCGGTGGCGGCCCAGAGGCTGCGATCGGCGGGGACTTCGAAGTACGGGACGGTGCGGCCCTGGTCGCGGACGGCGAGGACCTGCGGGGCGCGGCGGGTGCGCAGCGCCCGGTCGCAGTCCGCGCAGACCGCGATGTCGACGCGTTCGCGGCGGCCGAGCGGCCGCCATTCGGTGCGGCCGCCGGCGGCGCCGTGGCGGGGGTCGAAGAAGCACAGCGGCAGCCGGGGTTCGGCGGCGAGCGCGGCGCGGCCTTCGGCGGCGAGGGCGAGGACGCCGGCCAGGTCGGGGATGCCGCGGGCGCCGTCCAGGACCCGGCCGGCCGCGTCGTAGGCGTCCAGGGCGCGGGCCAGGCCGGGGGCGGTGGCGCCGTCGGCGCCGTCCACGGCCTCGCCGAGGGCGAGCACCTCGGCGGCGGCCTGTCGGCGCAGTCCGGCCTCGTCGGCGGCCAGGTCGGCGGCGAACACCGCGTCGGGGAAGCTGAACGCGGTGTGCCGGGGTGCGCGGCGGCGGCGCACCACGAGGTACCCGCCGGCCGCGACCAGCACCGCCAGTACCGCGATGCCCGCCAGCACCGGGCCGGTCGGGCTTCCGCCCGACGAAGTGCCGGGCGCGGCGCCGTCGTTGTGCGGGCGGGCGGAGTACTCGCGGTTCATCCGGTCGGTCTCGGCCCGGTAGACCTCGGTGCCCTTTCCGCTGCCGATCAGGTCGATCGCCCGGCCGACCCGGGCGGCCAGGCCGGCGTCCTTGAGTTCCTTGAGGAGGCCGACGGCGGCGGCCGAGTCGCGGGTCTGGTGGGTGTCGGTCGGCCACTCGGTGCCGGTCAGCCAGCTGCCGTAGTCGTCGTTGGTGAGCAGGATCAGCTGCGGCTGGCCGAGTCGCTCGTTGACCACGGCGGCCAGCGACTTGGACTTGCCGTCGAAGGCGTCGCCCTTGTTCAGCGGCAGCAGCACCACCTTGATCGGCAGGCCGGTCGCGGCGATCCTGTCGGCGAGTTCCTTCTGCTGGGCGGTGGTGACGGCGGCGGCGAACGCCGGGTCGACGTACACCGGTCCGGTGCGCAGCGCGTCGACGACGGTGGTGACCGATCCGGCGGCGGGGGTGCCCTCGGCGCGGGCCGGGGCGCCGGTGCCGAGCAGTGCGAGGCAGGTCAGCAGCGTGGCGAGCAGGCCGCCCGGGAGGGAGCGGCGGGTGGTCGGGCGGCGGTCACTGGACACTGGCGGACTCCCTGGCCCTGAGGATGAGCGGTTCGAGGCCTTCGCGGGCGGCCGGCAGGATCGGCCCGGCCCGGTCCCAGGCGGTGGGGGCGGCGCGGTCGCCGGCCGGGGGCAGGCGCAGCAGCCGTTCCTCGGCGGCCGGCCGGCGGCCGGCGGCGGCGGTGGCGGAGTCGGCTCCGCGGAAGGCGTCCCGGCAGGCGGGGCAGAGCCGGGTGGACCTCGGCCCGATGCCGAGCGCGGCGAACCAGGGCGGCACCCGGCCGCCGGTGGCCGCGCCGTGCAGCGGGTTGAGCCGGCAGACGGTCGGGGTGGTCTCGCCGCGCAGCGCGGCCAGTCCGCCCCGGGCGAGCACCGCGACGGCGGCCAGGTCGCCGGCCTCGTCCTCGGTGCGCCCGTTGCCGGTGAGGAGGTGGGCGGCGTCCAGGCAGTCCCAGGCGCGGGCCCGGCCGGGCGCGTCCTGGTCGGCGGCGGCGAGCCCGGCGGTGAGTTCGCGGACGTCCTCGGCGGCCCAGGAGCGGAGTTGACGGAGCGTCGGCCGCGGGTCGGCGCGCCGGGGTCCGGCGGGCTGTGCCGGGGCGAGGGCGCGGGCGCGGCGGGAGCGGATCACGGCGCGGACGGCGGCGACGGCGGCCCAGGCGAGCAGTAGCACCACGCCGAGCAGCATGCCGCCGAGCACCAGGCCGCCGCCGAAGTCGGCGGCGAACAGCGGCGGGAGCTTGTTGTCGCGCAGCGGCGGCAGCGTGAGCCCGGTGGGGACGGGGTCGTCGCCCGGCCGGGGCTGGGCCTCGGCGACGGCGTCCAGCACCCGGTCGAGGCGGGGCTTCACGTCGAGGCCGTCGGTCGCCCCGTACGGGTACCGGATCTCGGAGTCCAGGTGGGCGAACCGGCGTTCGGCGTCCCGGTCGGTGCCGTAGCTGCGCAGTTCGATCCGGCCGACCAGCGGGTCGACCAGGATGTAGACGCCGTTCTGCCCGGTGCGTTCGCGGATCAGCGAGAGCAGCAGGCGGCCGTCGTGGCCGGTCTCGTCAGCGCTGGTGGAGGGGGTGACCACCACGTGCACCGGGCCGGCGGGGGCGAGTTCGGCGATCCGCTGCCGGAGCGCGGGCAGGTCGGCGGCGTTCAGCGCGTCGGGCGCGGAGGGGTCCTGGTAGACCGGACCGGCGGCGAGTCCGGCGGCGACCTCGTCCACCCGGGCGTCCAGGTCCGCCTGGGTGACGTTCAGGTCCGGGCTGTCGACGGTCTGCGGGAAGACCTCGGGCGCGGCGAGCAGCACGCCGAGGACGGCGGCGACGGCGGCCAGTGCGGTCGCCGCCGGCACGCCGCGGCGCAGCGGCGGTCGGACGGCCGCCGGCTTCTTCGACTGCGCCGGCCTGTTCGGGTTCTTCGGCTTCTTCGGCTCGGCGGTCGCCTTCCCGAGGTCGACCCCGCCCTTCCCCCGGTCCTGGCCGGCGGGGGTGTGCGGGGCACCGCGGCGGCGGGAGAGGCGGAGGCCGAGGGCGATCAGCAGGCCGGGGAGCAGCACCACGGCGATGCCGAGCAGCAGGTTCTGGTTCTGCCGGTCGGTGGAGCTGATGTACAGGCTGGGCCTGCCGTCCGACTTCCGGTACCGGTCGGCCAGTTGCTCGGCCTTGGCGGCGGCCTGCTCCTTGCCCAGGGCGACGGCGTCGACGAACGCCTCGAAGTCGGCGAGCGGCCCGGCGCCGTACGGGGTGCCGTACAGGGCGACCCGGGCGGCCTCCTGGGCGGGCGCGTCGGTGCCGAACGCGGCGGTGGTGAGGCGGCCGTACTCGCCGATCAGCACGTACAGGCCGTCCTTGCCGAGCCGGTCGTGCACCAGGGCGAGCAGTTGCGCGCCGTCCCGGCTGTCGGGCACCGCCAGCACGTAGGTGGGAACACCGGTGCGGCGGGCGAGGTCGGCGATCTGCGGGGCGAGCGAGCGCGGGAGTTCGCGCGGCCGGGCGGCGGAGACGTACACCGGGTTCTTGCGGAGTTCGTCGGCCAGCCGGTCGGCCCGGGTCTGCTGGTCGGCCGCCGCGGTCTGCCGGCCGGCCGCGGACGGTGTGGCGGACGGGGCCGGGTCGGCCGCGGCGGCGGGGCCGGCGCCGAGCAGTAGGAGGGCGGTGAGCACCGCGGCGCCCGCACGGGCCGCGAACGGCCCCGTCCGCCCCGGTATCCGCGTCAGTGTCGGCATCGGCGCCCTCCCGTGGTTCGGCCGGTCACTTTACCCGCGCTTGGTGACGACGACTGCTGACGCCCTGCCGGTTTCCGGCCCGGCGGGGTGGTTGGATCGGGGCGGCGGTGTCGCCACGGGCGCCGCCGGACGGAGGGACGAGGACGATGAGTGGCGCCGAGCGGGCGGGCGGGAAGACCGACGGGCATCACCCGGCGGACAGTCATGATCTGATCCGGGTGCACGGGGCCCGGGTGAACAACCTGAAGGACGTCAGCGTCGAACTGCCCAAGCGCAGGCTGACGGTGTTCACCGGGGTGTCCGGTTCGGGCAAGAGTTCACTGGTGTTCGGCACCGTGGCGGCGGAGTCGCAGCGGCTGATCAACGAGACCTACAGCGCCTTCGTGCAGGGCTTCATGCCGACGCTGTCCCGCCCCGACGTGGACGTGCTGGACGGCCTGACCACGGCGATCATCGTCGACCAGCAGCGGATGGGCGCCGACCCGCGCTCCACCGTCGGCACCGCGACGGACGCCAACGCGATGCTGCGGATCCTGTTCAGCCGGCTCGGCGACCCGCACATCGGCCCGCCGCCGGCGTTCTCCTTCAACGTGCCGACGGTGCACGGCGCCGGCGCGATCACGGTGGAGCGCGGCGAGGGTTCGAAGGCGGAGAAGCGGACGTACTCGCGGGCCGGCGGCATGTGTCCGCGCTGCGAGGGGCGCGGCACGGTCTCGGACATCGACCTGGGCCAGCTGTACGACGACGGGAAGTCGCTGAACGAGGGCGCGCTGACCATCCCCGGGTACAAGCCGGGCGGCTGGAACTACCGGCTGTACACCGAGTCGGGGCTGGTCGACCCGGACCGGCCGATCCGCGAGTACACCGAGAAGGAGCGGCACGCCTTCCTGTACCTGGAGCCGACCCGGATGAAGATCGCCGGCATCAACATGACCTACGAGGGCCTGGTGCTGCGGATCCAGAAGTCGATGCTGTCCAAGGACCGGGCCGCGCTGCAGCCGCACATCCGGGAGTTCGTGGACCGGGCGGTGGCCTTCACCACCTGCCCCGACTGCGACGGCACCCGGCTGACCGCCGCCGCCCGCTCCTCGAAGATCCGGGGCCTCTCGATCGCCGACGCGTGCAGCATGCAGATCAGCGATCTCGCGGCGTGGGTACGGGAGTTGGACGAGCCGTCGGTGGGTCCGCTGCTGGCCTCGCTGCGGCAGGTGCTGGACTCGTTCACCGAGATCGGCCTCGGCTACCTGTCGCTGGACCGCCCGGCCGGCACGCTGTCCGGCGGCGAGGCGCAGCGGGTGAAGATGATCCGGCACCTGGGGTCCTCGCTGACCGACGTCACGTACGTCTTCGACGAGCCGACCACCGGCCTGCACCCGCACGACATCCGGCGGATGAACGACCTGCTGCTGCGGCTGCGCGACAAGGGCAACACGGTGCTGGTGGTGGAGCACAAGCCGGAGACCATCGCGATCGCCGACCACGTGGTGGACCTGGGGCCGGGCGCGGGCTCGGCGGGCGGCACGGTCTGCTTCGAGGGCGGCGTGGACGGGCTGCGCACCAGCGGCACCATCACCGGCCGGCACTTCGACGACCGGGCCGCCGTGAAGCCGGAAGTCCGCACCCCCACCGGCGTGCTGGAGATCCGCGGGGCGACCGCGCACAACCTGCGCGAGGTGGACGTGGACGTGCCGCTGGGCGTGCTGACGGTGGTCACCGGGGTGGCGGGCTCCGGGAAGAGTTCGCTGGTGCACGGCTCGCTGGTCAGCGGCGCGGCGCTGAAGGGCGGGGCGCCCGAGGGCGTGGTGGCGATCGACCAGAGCCCGATCCGGGGTTCGCGGCGCTCCAACCCGGCCACCTACTCGGGGCTGCTGGAGCCGATCCGCAAGGCCTTCGCCAAGGCGAACGGGGTGAAGCCGGCCCTGTTCAGCGCCAACTCCGAAGGCGCGTGCCCGACCTGCAACGGCGCCGGAGTGGTGTACACCGACCTGGGCATCATGGCCGGAGTGGCGACGGTCTGCGAGGAGTGCGAGGGAAAGCGCTTCCAGGCCGCGGTCCTCGAGTACCGCCTCGGCGGCCGGAACATCGCCGAGGTGCTCGCCCTGTCGGTCGACGAGGCGGAGTCCTTCTTCGCCGCCGGCGAGGCCCGCACGCCCGCCGCGCACACCGTCCTGAAGCGCCTCTCCGACGTCGGCCTCGGCTACCTGACGCTCGGTCAGCCGCTCACCACCCTCTCCGGCGGGGAGCGCCAGCGCCTGAAGCTGGCCGCCCGGATGGCCGAGAAGGGCGGCGTCTACGTCCTCGACGAGCCCACCGCCGGCCTGCACCTGGCCGACGTCGAGCAGCTCCTCGGCCTGCTCGACCGCCTCGTCGACTCCGGCAAGTCCGTCGTCGTGGTCGAGCACCACCAGGCCGTGATGGCCCACGCCGACTGGATCATCGACCTGGGCCCCGGCGCCGGCCACGACGGCGGCCGCATCGTCTTCGAGGGCACCCCCGCCGCGCTGATCGCCGACCGCACCACCCTCACCGGACGCCACCTGGCCGAATACGTCGGCGCCTGATTCCCGTCCGCCCGGGGCGAGCGGCTCCGCCCCGGGCGCCGGGGGTCGACCGGGCGTCAGCCGGGGAGGTGGTCGCGGGCCCAGGTGCAGGCGGCGTCCAGGACGGGGATCAGGGACCGGCCCGTGCCGGTCAGCGCGTACTCGACGTGCGGCGGGTTGCCGCCGTGGTCGGTGCGGGTGAGCCAGCGGTCGCGCTCCATCGCGCGCAGCGTCTCGGTGAGGACCTTCGGGTTGACGCCGATCAGCCGGGCCTTGAGTTCGGTGAAGCGGTGCGGGCCGCTCTCCAGGCAGCGCAGCACCGCCCCGGCCCACTTGTCGCCGACCCGGATCGGCGGGCGGTGCGCGCACGCGCGGAGGTCGAACACGGCGGCGTCGTCGGGACGGGTCATGCGGACGACGATAGCCGGGCACCGCCGGTTCCGTTGAAGTAACCGGGGGTGCCCGTCCTACCGTCGGCGACGACACGGAACACGGCGGGGAACCGAGGAGGAGCCATGGGCAGGGTCGTGGTGTTCGGCGCGGGCGGTCGGGTGGGCCGGGCGGCCGTCGCGGAGGCGGTGCGGCGCGGGCACCGGGTGACGGCGGTGGTCCGCGCCCCGGACAAGTACCCGGAGCTGGCGGGCCGTTCGGGGGTGACGGCGGTGCGCGGCGACGCCACCGACCCGGACGCGGTGGCGCGGGCGGCGGCCGGCCACGACGCGGCGGTCAACGCCTCGGTGCGCCTGGACGTCCCGTCCGAGGCGTACTTCACGGCCGCGGCACGGGCCCTGACGGAGGGTCTGCGGCGGGCCGGGGTGGGCCGGCTGCTGGTCCTGGGCATCGCCACCACCCTGGAGACCGCACCCGGCGTGCGCCTCATGGACGATCCCGCCTTCCCGGAGCAGTACCGGACGTTCTCGCAGGGCCACGTCGCCGAGTTCGAGCTGCTGACCGCCGAGGCGGGCGAGCTGGACTGGCTGATGGTCGTCCCGCCGATGGACCTGACCCCGGACGCCCCCGCCACCGGCGGGTACGTCAGCGCGGTCGGCGCCGTCACGGGCACCGGCCGGATCTCGCACGCGGACCTCGCGGTGGCGCTGCTCGACGAGATCGACACGCCGAAGCACCACGCCGTCCAGCTGGCCGTCTCGCACTGACGGCCCGTCACCGCCGCCGGCCCCCGGCCTGCGGGGACGTCCGAGGACAGACCCCGGGGCGGGGGCGCCGCCGCAGCCCGGCGGGGGTCGGCGATGACCGGGGCCGCCGTTCCCCCGCCGCCGCAGGTCCGGCCCACGCTGCGGACGACCCGTGGCCGCTGCGCCCGACGCGTTCGGCGCGTCCGTGGTGACCCGACGGCCCGGACGGCCTGCACCGGCGGGCGGGCGGCGCGGGCGCCGGCGTGGCGGCCGAACTGCACGACACCGCCACGGTTCGCGGGACTTCGCGGTCCGCGACCCGGAGGGCGACCGCCGGTCGTTCGGCGCCTACCGGGGCGAGCCGCGCAGACGCCGACGGCCGCCAGGTCAACTGTCGTACCCCGCTGGCACGCTGGCGGGCATGACGACCGAACCGCAGCACCTCTCCCCCACCTGGGCCGACGACGACGGGCGGGTCACGCCGCCGCTGGTCGGCGACGAGCGCGAGCTCCTCACCGCGTACCTGGACTACCACCGGGAGACGTTCGCGCTGAAGTGCGCGGGCGTCCCGGTGGAGCGGCTGTCCGAGCTGGCGGTGCCGCCGTCCGGGCTGAGCCTGCACGGGCTGGTGCGGCACCTGGCCGGGGTCGAGCAGTGGTGGCTGGAGACCCAGTTCGCCGGCAACGGGGCCAAGCCGCTGCACTACTACTCCGACGACGACCCGGACCAGGACTTCGAACACCTGGACGGCGACTTCGCGGAGGCGCTGGCGGTCTGGCGCTCCCAGGTGGAGATCTCCCGCCGGATCGTCGCCGAGGCCCCCTCGCTCGACGCCACCGGCACCCACAAGGGCAGCGGGCAGCCGGTGTCGCTGCGCCGCATCCTGCTGCACATGCTCGCCGAGTACGCCCGCCACAACGGGCACGCCGACCTGCTCAGGGAGCGCATCGACGGATCGACCGGGTACTGACCGTCCTGGCGCCGGGCGGCCGGGCGTCGACGGATCGACCACAGATTGACGGGATACCGACATTTTCCGGTAACCGTGCGGGCGGGGGTTGTAGCCTGGTGGGGTGCTCCTACTCGTCAGTCGTCGCCACGTGGACCTGCTCCGCGTCACGAGCATGTCCTGTCGACGCTCCGGCTGACCGATCCATCCACATCCCCGCCCGCCGCGTTCCACCCCGAGCGCGCGGGCACCGCCCTCCCCGGCCCCGTCCGGCGTGACCCGCCGTACCCGCCGGGCCTTTCCCCGTGGACGCGCACCCATGACGCAGCAGCACCCCACCACCCTCCCCGTCATCGACCTCTCGCTCGCCGACGGAACCTCCGCCGAGCGGGCCCGGCTCCACCGGGAGCTGCGCGAGGCCGCCACCGGAGTCGGTTTCTTCCAGCTCGTCGGCCACGGCGTCACCCCCGCCGAGACGGCCGACCTCACCTCCGCGATGCGCGCCTTCTTCGCCCTCCCCGAGGCCGACCGACTGTCCGTCAGCAACCTGAACTCCCCGCACTTCCGCGGCTACACGCGCACCGGCGACGAACGCACCGGCGGCAGCCGCGACTGGCGCGACCAGCTGGACATCGGCACCGAACTCCCGCCGCACGTGCCCGCGCCGGGCGAGCCCGCGTACTGGTGGCTGGAGGGGCCCAACCAGTGGCCGGCCGCCCTGCCCGAGCTGCGCACCGCCGCCCTGCACTGGATATCCCGGCTCGACGGCGTCGCCCACCGGCTGCTGCACGAACTGCTGGCCTCGATCGGGGCCCGCCCGGACTTCTACGACGACGTCTTCGCCCCGCACCCGCACCTGCGCCTCAAGCTGGTCCGCTACCCGGGCACCGCCCCGGACGGCGCTGCTCAGGGCGTCGGCACGCACAAGGACTACGGCTTCATCACCCTGCTCCTGCAGGACAGCGTCGGCGGCCTCCAGGTCGAGCGCCCCGACCGCACCTTCCTGGACGTCCCCCCGATGGAGGGCGCCTTCGTGGTCAACCTCGGCGAACTCCTCGAAGTCGCCACCGACGGCTACCTGAAGGCCACCAGCCACCGCGTGGTCTCCCCCGCGGGCGCCCGCGAGCGCTTCTCCGTCCCGTTCTTCTACAACCCCCGCCTGGACGCCCACATCACCCCCCTCGACTTCCCGCACGCCCACCACGCCCCGGGCGCCACCCAGGACCCGGCCAACCCCCTGCACGCCGATTTCGGCTTCAACGAACTCAAGGGCTACACCCGCGCCCACCCCGAGGTCACCCAGCGCCACCACGCGGAGCTCCTCCCGCTGGCCTGACCGCGCCCGCCGCTCCCCGCCCGCCCGTCGGCGCGTGGACCCTCGGCCGGGGCCGGTGTCACACTGCTGGTGTCACAGTGGTGCTGGTGCAGAGGCTGGGGTGCGATGGGTGGCGGGGAGCCGCGGTTCACGGTGGACGAGCTGGCCGCCCGGGCGGGGGTGACGGTGCGGACCCTGCGGTTCTACGGGGCGAAGGGGCTGCTGCCGCCGCCGGAGCTGGGGCCGCGGCGGGTGGGGCTGTACGGGGCGGAGCACCTGGGGCGGCTGGAGCTGATCGAGGAGCTGCAGCGGCAGGGGCTGACGCTGGCCGCGATCGAGCGCTACCTCGCGCAGCTGCCGTCGGACATCGGCGAGCTGGACCTGGCGATCCACCGGGCGCTGGTCGCGTCGTGGACGCCGGAGACCGCCGAGGAGGCGTCCCGGGCGCAGTTGGAGCGGCGGACCGGGCGGGCGCTGTCGGACGCCGACGTGGACCGGCTCGCGGCGATGGGCGCGCTGCACCGCACCGGTGACCCGGACGTGTTCAAGGTGGAGCCGGGCCTGCTGCCGCTGGGAGTGCGGGTGCTGGACGTGCCGATCCCGCTGGAGACGCTGGTGGCGGCGCGGGCGGTGGTGCGGCTGCACAGCCAGGCGACGGCGCACGACCTGCACCGGCTGTTCCGGGACACCGTGTGGCGCCCGTACCGGGAGAGCGGTCCGGAGCCGGCGGAGCTGGAACGGATGCGGGAGTTGACGGACCGGATCCAGCCGATGGTGGTGCAGGCGCTGGTGACGGCGTTCCAGCGGTCGCTGGCCGAGGAGCTGGCCCGCCCGGCGGAGCGGGCGGGCCAGGAGGACGGTCAGTCGCGGTAGCGGCCGCCGCTCTCGGCGAGGGCGACCAGCGAGGCCGGCGGGGTGAAGCGCTCGCCGTACGCGGCGGCGAGTTCGCGGGCCCGGGCGGTGAAGCCGGCCGGGCCGCCGGGGTAGCCGTTGATGTACTGCAGGACGCCGCCGGTCCAGGCGGGGAAGCCGATGCCGAGGATGGAGCCGATGTTGGCGTCGGCGACCGAGGTGAGCACGTTCTCGTCCAGGCAGCGGACCGAGTCGAGGGCCTCGGAGAAGAGCATCCGCTCCTTCATGTCCTCGAACGGGATCTCCGCGCCCTCCCGCGCGAAGTGCTCGCGCAGGCCCGGCCACAGCCGGGTGCGCTTCCCGTCGACGTACTCGTAGAAGCCGGCGCCGCCGCTGCGGCCGGGGCGCTGGAACTCGTCGAGCATCCGGTCCATGACGATCTCGCCGGGGTGCTCGGTCCAGGTGCCGCCGGCCTCCTCGACGGCGCGGCGGGACTCGTTGCGGATCTTGCGCGGCAGGGTGAGGGTGAGCTCGTCCAGCAGCGACAGCACCTTGGCGGGGTAGCCGGCCTGGGCGGCGGCCTGCTCGACGGAGGACGGGTCGAGGCCCTCGCCGATCATCGCCACGCCCTCGTTGAGGAACTGGCCGATGACGCGGGAGGTGAAGAAGCCGCGGGAGTCGTTGACCACGATCGGGGTCTTGCGGATCTGCCGGACCAGGTCGAAGGCGCGGCCGAGCGCCTCGTCGCCGGTCTCCCGGCCGCGGACGATCTCCACCAGCGGCATCTTGTCGACGGGCGAGAAGAAGTGCAGGCCGATGAAGTCGGCGGTGCGCTCCACACCCTCGGCGAGCAGGCCGATGGGGAGGGTGGAGGTGTTGGAGCAGAGCAGCGCGTCGGGCGCGACCACGTGCTGGATCTCCTGGAACACCTTGTGCTTGAGCTCGGGGTTCTCGAAGACCGCCTCGATGACGGTGTCGCAGCCGGCCAGGTCGGCCGGGTCCGCGGTGGGGGTGATCCGGGCGAGGAAGGCGTCGCGCTCCTCGGCGGTCGTCCGGCCGCGCGCCACCTGCTTGTCCAGCAGGCCGGCGCTGTACGCCTTTCCGCGCTCGGCGGCCTCCTGGGTGACGTCCTTGAGCAGCACCGTCAGGCCGGCCTGCGCGCACGCGTACGCGATGCCCGCGCCCATCATGCCGGCGCCCAGCACCGCGACCTTCGACGCCTTCCGGGCCGGCACCGCACTCGGGCGGGAGGCACCGGAGTTGACGGCCTGCATGTCGAAGAAGAACGCCTGGATCATGTTCTTGGAGGTGGCGCCGCAGGCCAGCTCGGTGAAGTACCGGGCCTCGATGGCGAACGCGGTGTCCACGTCGACCTGGGTGCTCTCCACGGCCGCCGCCAGGATGTTGCGCGGCGCCGGGTAGGGCGCGCCGTTCAGCTGCTTGCGCAGGTTGGCGGGGAAGGCCGGCAGGTTGGCGGCGAGCGCGGGGGTGCTGGGGGTGCCGCCGGGGATCTTGTAGCCCTTGGCGTCCCAGGGCTGCGCGCTGACCGGGTTGGCGGCGATGAACGCGCGCGCCTTGTCGAGCATCTCCTCGGGGGTGGCGGCGAGTTCGTGCACCAGGCCGGTCTCGACGGCCTGCGCGGGGCGGTACTGCCGGCCCTGCAGCAGGACCTTCAGCAGGGCGTCGGCGATGCCGAGCATCCGCACGGTGCGGACCACGCCGCCGCCGCCGGGCAGCAGGCCGAGGGTGACCTCGGGCAGGCCGATCTTGCTGCCGGGGGCGTCCAGCGCGATCCGGTGGTGGCAGGCCAGGGCGATCTCCAGGCCGCCGCCGAGCGCGGCGCCGTTGATCGCGGCGACCACCGGCTTGCCGAGGGTCTCCAGCGTGCGCAGCGCGCGCTTGATCCGCATCGAGTTGGCGAACACCTGCTCGGCGTCGTCCGGCCCGACCGAGGACAGCAGCTTGAGGTCGCCGCCCGCGAAGAAGGTCTTCTTCGCGGAGGTGACGATGACGCCGGTCAGCTCCTCGGTGCCGGCGAGGCGTTCGACGGTGGCTTCGAGCGCGTCGGTGAACGCGGCGTTCATGGTGTTGGCGGACTGGGCGGGGTCGTCGAGGACGAGGGTGACCACGCCGTCCTGGTCCTGCTCCCAGCGGATGGGGCTCACGTCAGTCATGGTGTCGGGTTCCTCGGGTGCGTGGGTTGACGGGTGGTCAGATGCGCTCGATGACGGTGGCGATGCCCATGCCGCCGCCCACGCAGAGGGTGGCCAGGCCGTAGCGCAGGTCGCGCCGCTCCAGCTCGTCGATCAGGGTGCCGATCAGCATCGCGCCGGTCGCGCCGAGCGGGTGGCCGAGCGCGATGGCGCCGCCGTTGACGTTCACCTGGTCGTGGCGGAAGCCGAGTTCGCGCATGAAGCGGAGTGCGACGGCGGCGAACGCCTCGTTGATCTCGACCAGGTCGATGTCGGCGGCGGTCAGGCCGGCCTTGGCGAGCGCCTTGCGGGTGGCGGGGGCCGGGCCGGTGAGCATGATGGTCGGTTCGGAGCCGGAGACCGCGGCGGAGACGATCCGGGCCCGCGGGGTGAGGCCGTGGCGCTCGCCGACCTCCTTCGAGCCGATCGCGACCAGCGCCGCGCCGTCCACGATGCCGGAGGAGTTGCCGGCGTGGTGGACGTGGTCGATGGACTCCACCCAGTGGTACTTCTGCAGCGCGACGGCGTCGAAGCCGCCGAGCTCGCCGATGTCGGCGAAGGACGGCTTGAGGCCGGCCAGCGACTCGACGCTGGTGCCGGGGCGGATGAACTCGTCGCGGCCGAGCACCACCAGGCCGTTGCGGTCGAGCACCGGCACCACCGAGCGGTCGAACAGGCCGTCGGCCTGCGCCTTCGCGGCGCGGGCCTGCGACTCGGCGGCGAACGCGTCCACGTCGGTGCGGGACAGGCCCTCGATGGTGGCGATCAGGTCGGCGCCGATGCCCTGCGGGACGAACCCGGTCTCGTACGCGGTCATCGGGTCGGCGAACCAGGCGCCGCCGTCGGAGCCCATCCGCACCCGGGACATCGACTCGACGCCGCCGGCCAGGATCAGGTCCTCCCAACCCGAACGGACCTTCGCCGCGGCCAGGTTGACGGCCTCCAGGCCGGAGGCGCAGAAGCGGTTCTCCTGCACGCCGGCGACGGTGTCGGGCAGGCCGGCGGCGATCGCCGCGACCCGGGCGATGTCGGAGCCCTGGTCGCCGATCGGGCTGACCACGCCGAGCACGATGTCGTCGATCGCGGCCGGGTCCAGGGTCGGGAAACGGCGGCGGAGTTCGTGGATCAGGCCGACCACCAGGTCGATCGGCTTGGTGCCGTGCAGGGAGCCGGTCTGCTTTCCGCGTCCGCGCGGGGTGCGGATCGCGTCGTAGACGTACGCTTCGGTGGTCACGGTGTGAGTGCCTTTCAGACGTGTCGGTCGGCCCGGGGGTTCCGGTCAGCCGAGCAGGGAGCGGCCGATGATCTCTTTCATGATCTCGGTGGTGCCGCCGTAGATGGTCTGGACGCGCCCGTCGGTGAACGCCCGGGCGACCGCGCTGTCGCTCATGTAGCCGGAGCCGCCGTGCAGTTGCAGGCAGCGGTCGGCGGCGCGCTTCTGCAGTTCGGTGGCCCACCACTTGGCCATGGAGGCGTCCACCGGCGTCAGGTTGTACCGGTTGTGCTCCAGCACGCAACGGTCCACGAAGGTCCGGGTGACGGCGCACTCGGTGGCGAGTTCGGCGATCTCGAAGCGCACGTGCTGGAGCTTGGCAAGCGGACGGCCGAACGCCGTGCGCTGCTTCACGTACGCCGTGGTCTCCGCCAGCACGAACTCCGCGCCGGCGATCGCCGCGACCGCGATGGCCAGCCGCTCCTGCGCGAGGTTGCGCATCAGGTACAGGAAGCCCTGGTTCTCCTCGCCGAGCAGGTTCGCCTTCGGCACCCGCACGTCCTGGAAGAACAACTCGGCGGTGTCCTGGGCCTTCTGGCCGATCTTGTCGAGGTTGCGGCCGCGCTCGAAGCCCGGCGTGCCGCGCTCCACCACCAGCAGGCTCAGCCCGTGCGCGCCGCCCTCCGCGGTGGTCTTCGCCACCACCACGACCAGGTCGGCCAGGATGCCGTTGGAGATGAACGTCTTCGCGCCGTTCAGCACGTAGTGGTCGCCCGCGTCCACCGCGGTGGTGCGGATCGCCTGCAGGTCGGAGCCGGTGTCGGGCTCGGTCATCGCGATCGCGCCGATCAGCTCGCCGGAGCAGAACCCGGGCAGCCAGCGCTGCTTCTGCTCCTCGTTCGCCAGCCCCGTCAGGTACGGGCCGATGATGTCGTTGTGCAGGCCGATCGCCAGGCCGCTGGCGCCGACCCGGGTGAACTCCTCGGCCAGCACCGCGGCGAACCGGAAGTCCGGGCTGCCCCCGCCGCCGTACCGCTCGTCCACGGCGATGCCGAGCAGCCCGGCCTTCCCGGCGGCCAGCCAGGCGGAGCGGCGGTCGACGATGCCCTGCTGCTCCCAGCGGGCGTGGTGCGGGACGACCTCCTTGGCGAGGAAGGCCCGAACGGTCTCCCGGAAGTCCTCGTGTTCCTCGGTGTAGAGCTCGCGCTGCACGGGCTGTCCCCTTCAGGAGGCTTGCGGGTCGAGTGACGGAACGGCCCAGTCCCGGGCCACCTCTGCGGTGTGCTCGCCGGGCCGGGCGGGTGCGGTGCGCAGCGCCGCCGGCGTCGCGGAGAACCGCGGCGCGACGCCGGGCTGCAGGGTGCCGTGCTGCTCGGTGTAGCTGCCGCGGGCCGCCAGGTGCGGGTGCGCGGCGGCCTGACGCATCGTCAGCACCGGTGCCACGCAGGCGTCGTGGGCCTCGAAGCGGTCCGTCCACTCGGCCTGCGTGCGGGTGGCGAAGCGCTGGGCGATCCGCTCGCGCAGCTCGGGCCAGCGGGCCGGGTCGTACTGGGCGGGGGCGTCGTCGCCCAGCTCCAGCAGGCGGGCGAACTCGGCGTAGAACTGCGGCTCCAGCGGGCCGACGGCCATCCACTCGCCGTCGGCGGTGGCGAACGTGCCGTACCAGGGCGCGCCGCCGTCCAGCAGGTTGACGCCCCGTCGGTCCTGCCACAGGCCCGCTCCCAGCAGGCCCCACAGCATGGTCGACAGGTGCGCGGCCCCGTCCACGATCGCGGCGTCGACGACCTGCCCGGCGCCGGTCGCCCGGGCGTGGTGCAGGGCGGCCAGCAGGCCGACCACCAGGTACAGCGAGCCGCCCGCGTAGTCGCCGAGCAGGTTGGCCGGGATCCCCGGGGGGCCGTCCGGGTCGCCGATCAGGCCGAGGACGCCGGAGGTGGCGAGGTAGGTGATGTCGTGGCCCGCGCGGTCGGCCAGCGGGCCGGTCTGGCCCCAGCCGGTCATCCGGCCGTACACCAGCGCCGGGTTGCGGGCCAGGCACTGCTCCGGGCCGACGCCCAGCCGCTCGGCGACGCCCGGCCGGTAGCCCTCGATCAGCAGGTCGGCGCGGGCCGCCAGGTCGAGCACCAGGCCGGGGCCCTCCGGGGCCTTCAGGTCGACGACGACCGAGCGCTTGTTGCGGTTGGTCAGGTCCTGCTCCGGGGCCGGCCCGAGCACCTGCCCGCCGGGGCGGTCCACCCGCACCACGTCGGCCCCCAGGTCGGCGAGCAGCATCGCGGCGAACGGGCCGGGCCCGATGCCCGCCAGTTCCAGGACGCGCACGCCCGCGAGCGGCCCGGCGGCCCGGTCGGGGGGTGTTGCGGGGGTCATCGGCGACCGCCTCCCAGGTTTGACAGTGAAGCTGTCACAGTGGCGATGATAGGGATGCGACTCGCCGGTAACAAGAGCCCGCCGCCCGGTCCGCGGCCCCGGTGCCCGATCATGGGAGCGCGCCCCGACCGACCGGAGGGAACCCGCCGTGCCCGACCGCGACACCGCCGTCCTCCACGACCCCGTCGCCGCCTCCCTGCACGGCCCGCACGCCCACCTCGCCCGCCGGCACGGCCGCGCCGCGAGCTACCTGGCCGAGGTCGCGAGCTTCTCCACCGTCACCGCCCACCCCGAGCCGGGCGCCTGGGACGACCTGGTCGAACTCCTCGGCGTCGACGCCTTCGCCGACCTGTTCAACTGCCCCGCCCTGCCGCCCGCCCACTGGCAGCCCGAATTCGCCCTCGACGGCCACCAGTTCGTCCACACCGGCCGCACCCCCGCGCTGCCGCGCAGCGCCGCCGAGGTCGTCGAACTCGGCCCCGCGGACGTCCCCGAGATGCTCGACCTGGTCGAGCGCACCCGGCCCGGCCCGTTCCGCCCCCGCACCCGCGAACTCGGCACCTACCTCGGCGTCCGCGAGAACGGGGCGCTCGTCGCGATGGCCGGCGAACGGCTCAGGCCGCCGGGCTGGACCGAGATCAGCGCCGTCTGCACCGCCCCCGAGGCCCGCGGCCGCGGCCACGCCGCCACCCTGGTCACCACCCTCGTCCAGCACATCACCGCCCGCCACGACCGGCCCTTCCTCCACACCGCCGCCGCCAACGCCCCCGCCATCGCCCTCTACGAGCGCCTCGGCTTCACCCACCACGCCGACGTCACCTTCCGCGGCTACCGCACGCCCTGAGGGGCCGACCGCCCGGGGGCGTGCCGGGTCTTCTGCCGATCGGCCGCCGCGGCGCGCCCGGAAGACAGGGAGCCCGGAACGCACCGAGGAGGTCGACCATCCACCCGAACCCGCCGCCCCGCCCCGCCGTCGCCCCGGACAGGCCCGCCGCAGCGACCACCGTCGACACCACCGGAGCGGTCCGGTGACGGAGGTCCTGCGCACCGCCCTTCCCGGGTTCGTCGCCCGCCTCGCCACCGCCACCGCCACCGCAGCCGGAGCCGGAGCCGGAGCCGGAGCCGGCAGGAGGCTCACCGGCCGGCCGTGCGGGGCGGGTGGCGCACGCCGCCTCGGGTTCCTCGGGATTGTTTGCCGGTTCGGGCCGTTCCGGGGCCCGAGGGAAAGGGCCTTCCCGCCGGACGTGAGGAAAGATCGTGATTGCAGCTGCCGCAACGGTGCGCACTGTCCCGACAGAAGCAGGACGGAGGTGCCCCGGCCTCCTGATCGGGTCGGCCGCGGTGCGGGGTTGGGCTTCCCGGGCCCCTCGGTGCGGAAGCCGGAGCCCGGTCCGGCCGAAGCAGCCGGGGATCCTGACCGTCGTCGGCGCGCCCGACCCCGTCGTGGTGAGTGATGTCGCCGCCTTCGCGGAGGTGGTCCTCAGGGGACTCCTGCGCTGTCGCGCGACGCACGATCTCGCCGCGGCGCGGGGCGTCATCGGGCAGATCTTCCTCGCCGTCGCCCTGTCGTTCGACGACTTCGACCGGCGCCCCGTGGTCGATCGCAGGGCCTTCGCGGCCGTGCTGGCCGCCCGCAACGCGGCGATCGAGGGCGACGCCGCGGGCGTGGACGCGTTCAGCCGTGACTGGCTCGGCCTGTCCGATCCCGCGCGGTGGCGCGAGGCGGTGGAGAACGCGCTGCTCGGTGACTGGGTCCACCACCTCGGTCGGGGATCCCTCGACGACGCCGGCCTGCTGAAGCTGCTGCACCGTCATGCCGCGGTCGAGCATCGACACCTGCGGCCGCTCTGGGAGCGGCGGTGCCGGGGGCGCCGGTCCGTGCTGCTCAGCCGGCCCATCGGCAGGGACATGCTCGTCGGGGACCTGCTCGCCGACCGCTGCGGCCCGGAGGAGGAGGTCCTCGCCCGGGAGCTGACGGACTCCCGTCTCGCCGCGGTCCTTCGAGGGCTGACCCGGCAGGAGGCCGAGGTCGCGCTGGCCTGGGCGGCGGACCCGAGGACGACCTGGTCCCGGGCCGCGGCCCTGGTCGGGCATCCGGACCCGGGCGCCTTCGGCGAGCGGGTCCGCCGCAAGGCGAAGCGGATCGGCGCCCGGCACACCGCGCGGGCCCGTGCGGCGGCGGCCCTCCCACGCCCCGCGTAGCACGGCCGGGCAGCTCAGTCCCGGCCGCGCCAGTGGCGGAGTTCGAGGGCGGCGGCTACTTCGAGCGGGTTCTCGGCGAGGGGGCGCGGCAGCACCGCGTCGGCCTGGGCGAGGCGGCGCAGGAGGGTGTTGCGGTGGGTGAAGAGGCGGGCCGCCGCGCGGGTCGCGTTGCACTGCTCGGCGAGGTAGGCGCGGACCGCCTCGGCGGGCGGGCCGTCGAGGGGGCCGAGGACGCGGCGGACGAAGCGGTCGGCGCCTTCGAGGTCCTGGGTGAGGAGGGCGACGAGTTCGACGTCCTGGTGGGAGGCGAGGCGCTGGACGGAGGCCAGGCGGGCGAGCATGCGCTGGGTGGTGAGGGCGTCGAGGTGGCTGCGGCGGAAGCCGTTGACGCCGGTGGCGGTCGGGCCGAGGGCGATGCGGACGGCGGGCAGCCGGTCGAGCCCGGCCCGCAGGGCGGAGGGGTCGGGGCGGGCGGTCGCCCAGAGCCACCGGGTCGCCGCGCTCGCGGTGACGTCGAGGATCGGCGGCCGGCCGGCCGCGGACGCCAGCAGGTCGGCGGCCCGGTCGAGTTGGGCGAGGTCGGAGTCGAGGTCGTCGATCCACAGGACGGCCGCGGTGTGGCGGCCGGCGAGGGGGTAGCCGAGTCGGGCCTCCGCCCGGGCCCGGGCGATCGGGGCGCCGTCGAGCAGCAGGGCCACGGCCTGCATCCGGTCCGCGTGGTTGGAGCCGGTGAGTGCGGCGCGTTCGGCGCGGAGTTCGGCGGACATCGCGGCGACGCAGCCGTCCACGAACGCGGAGATGGAGCGCAGCGACACGTCCAGGAGTTCCCGGAGGTCCTCGGGGTCGGCGGTGAGCGAGCAGGCGATCCGGGTCCAGAGCCGGACGGCGACGGCCTCGCCGGCCCGGTAGGAGTCGAGGGCGGGTTCGTCCAGGCCGCGGCGGACGATGTCGCGGGCCATCAGCCGCTGCTCCTCGCCCTCGGGGGCGGGCACGGGCGCGCCGGGGGCGGTGGCGTTGGCGGCGGCCCAGCGCAGCAGGTTGGCCCGGTTGACGCGGCGCAGGCCGGCCGAGAGGACGGGGTCGTCGGCGATCGGCCGCCTGGTCTCGCCGGCGAGGGTCGCGGCGTCGAGTTCGGCGAGCCATTCGGGCTGCGGGGCGAGGGCGATCTCGGCGCCGCGGCGGATCAGTTCGAGGATCCGGGGCGGCGGGGGCGGCGGCATGCCCGCCACCGTACTGGTGCAGGCTGCACCGGGGAAGAGTCAGGACAGTGCACTCTGCCCCTGGTCAACTGCCGTACGCTTTGCCGACGATGTGGGGGTCTCGTCCGCCCCCCGGCCAGGGAGTCGCCATGTCCACCGCTGCCGCACCGCGCCACGACCGGTCCGGGTCGCCCGTCGAGCACCTGGACGTGCTGATCGTCGGCGCCGGGATCTCCGGGATCGGCGCGGGCCGCTACCTGTCGACCGAACTGCCGGGCCGGAGCTTCGCGATCCTGGAGGCCCGGGCCGATCTGGGCGGCACCTGGGACCTGTTCCGCTACCCGGGCATCCGCTCGGACTCGGACCTGCACACCTTCGGCTACGCGTTCAAGCCGTGGCGCGAGAAGGAGTCGATCGCGGACGCCCCGCAGATCCTGTCGTACCTGCGCGAGACCGTCCGGGAGAACGGCCTGCAGGACCGGATCCGCTACCGCCACCGGGTGCTGGACGCGTCCTGGTCGACGGCCGCGGCCCGCTGGACGGTCCGGGTCGAGCGGACGGACACCGGCGAGGAGTCGACGCTGACCTGCGACTGGCTGTTCTGCGCGACGGGCTACTACCGCTACGACCGGGGCTTCACCCCGGAGTTCGAGGGGCTGGAGCGCTACACCGGCACGGTCGTCCACCCGCAGCACTGGCCGGAGGACCTCGACCACGCGGGCAAGCGCGTCCTGGTGATCGGCAGCGGCGCGACCGCGGTCACCCTGGTGCCCGCGCTGGCCGGCACCGCCCGGCAGGTGACGATGCTCCAGCGGACGCCGACGTACGTCATGCCGGTGCCGCGCCGCGACCCGGTCGCGAACCTGCTGCGCCGGCTGTTCGGCGACGAGCGCGGCTACGCGCTGGCCCGGCGCAAGAACATCGCCCAGCAGTACGCGGTGTGGTCGTTCTGCCGCCGGCACCCGAAGGCGGCCCGGCGGATCATCCGCTGGGTGAACACCCGCCAACTGCCCAAGGGCTACCCGGTGGACGAGCACTTCCGCCCGCCGTACGACCCGTGGGACCAGCGGCTGTGCGCCGTCCCCGACGGGGACCTGTTCAAGGCGATCCGCGGCGGCCGGGCGGCCGTGGTGACCGACCGGATCCGCACCTTCACCGAGCGCGGGGTGCTGCTGGAGTCCGGGCGGGAGCTGGCGGCGGACGTGGTGGTCACCGCGACCGGCCTGAACGTGCAGGCGTTCGGCGGGATCCCGGTGAGCGTGGACGGCGAGCCGGTGCGGCCGGCCGACACCGTCGCGTTCAAGGGCATGATGCTCTCCGGCGTGCCCAACTTCGCGTTCGCGATCGGCTACACCAACGCCTCGTGGACGCTGAAGGTGGGCCTGCTGTGCGAGCACTTCTGCCGCCTGCTGGCCCACATGGAGCGGCACGGGCACCGGATCTGCCGCCCGGAGGTCGCCGACCCGGAAATGCCCACCCGGCCGCTCCTGGACTTCGCGGCGGGTTACATCCGGCGCGCCGTCGACGGGCTGCCCCGGCAGGGCGACCGGGGGCCGTGGCTGACTTCGACCAGCTACCGCGACGACAGCCGGACGCTCGGCGCCGGGCAGGTCACCGACCCCGAGCTGCACTTCTCCTGACCGCCGCGGCCGCGCGACGGCCGCGCCCCGGCCGTCGCCCCTTGCCCCCGGCCGGGGGCGGGCGGACGCTGGGAGGACAGCGCACCGGCCGCCCGTCGCCGGTGCGACGGGAAGGTGACACGCCATGCAGAACCACTGGATCGTCGACCTGACCTTCGAAGAGGACGAGTCCCGCACCACCTGCACCGCCTCGCTCAGCGGCTTCAGCGCGCCCGGAGCCCAGGGCACCGGCACGGCCCGGCGCAACCCGTCGGACGAGGCCGACACCGCCATCGGCGAGGAGCTGGCCGCGGCCCGCGCCTGCCACGACCTCGCCCACCAGCTCGTCGGACGCGCCAATACGGGCATCGAGAGCCACACCCACAACCCGTCGCACATCCCGCTCTGAGCGTCGTCCGACGCCGTCCGCCCCGCGCCGAACTCCGGCGCGGGGCGCGCCCGTCCGCCGGGCGGTGATCTTTTCCGACGGTCGAACCGGCAGGTAGAGTGCGGCGACCAGTCGTGCCCACGGGGGGCACCAGCGAGACGAACACCGGTGACCGCATGACCGTCTGGACCCGCCCCGCGCTCTGGTGGCGCTGCGCCATCGCCCTGTCCGCGTTCCTGGGGATCTTCCTGAGCAACAGCTCGCTGGTGTACTTCACGCTCCAGAGCAACGTGCTCGTGCTCGGCTACTTCCTCGGCGCGGTCTACTGGATGGTCCGGCGCGGCACGCTCGACGGCCCCGCGCCGCGGCTGCGCGGCGCCGCCGTCCTGTACATCACCATCACCGGCATCGTCGCGCACGTGCTGCTCAACCACGGCACGAACCCGCTGCCCGGCCTGTTCTCCGGCCCGGACCGGCTCCAGCACTGGTCGAGCTTCTTCCTGCACTACACCACCCCGCTGATGGTGCTCGCCGACTGGCTGCTGCTCGCCCCCCGCAACGCGTCCCGCTGGCGCGACCTGCCGCTGTGGCTGTCCTACCCGCTCGGCTACGCCTTCCTGACCGAGGCCCGCGCCATCGCGTTCCCGGACTTCCCGCTCCGCTACCCGTACTTCTTCCTCGACCCCACCGAGAAGGGCTACGGCTGGGTCGGCCTGCAGATGGTGCAGCTCACCGTGGAGTTCGTCGTCCTGGCCGCCCTGGTCGTCGGCCTGGACCGCCTCGGCACCAGGCTCCGCCGCACCCCGGCGGCGGCCCAGGAGGCCTGACGGGCCGTCAGCGCGTCGAGCCCATGGTGCGCGAGACCCGGGCGGCGGTGGCGGCCACCACCGGGCCCAGTTCGCGGGCCCGGGCGGCGGTGATGCGGGAGGTGAGGGCGCTGGTGGAGATCGCGCCGATCACCGTGTTGTTGTGGTCGAAGACGGGCGCGGCGATGCAGCGGACCTCGGGTTCGTTCTCGCGGTCGTCGACGGCGTAGCCGCGGGAGCGGATCCGGGTGAGTTCGGCGCCCAGCGCCTCGGCCGAGGTGAGGGTGCGCGGGGTGATGGCGGGGAGGCCGTGGGCGACCACGGTGGCGAAGGCCTCCTCGGGCATCCAGGCGAGCATCGCCTTTCCGACGGCGGTGCAGTACATCGGGGCGCGGCTGCCGATCCGGGAGGCCATCCGGACGGCGGTCTCGTTCTCCACCTTGTCGACGTAGACCACGTACGGGGCGTCGGGAACGCACAGGTGGACGGTGCCGCCGACCTCGCGCATCAGCTGGTGGGCCTCCTCGGACGCGGCGGTGCGCAGGTCGAGGGTGGCCAGGTAGGCCTGGCCGAGCCGGAGGGCGCCGGGGCCGAGCCGGTAGTGGCCGGTGTCGCGGTCGCGGGCGAGCAGTTGGGCGTCGACCAGGGGCGCGGCGAGCCGCAGCACGGTGGACTTCGACATGCCGAGGCCCTCGGCCAGCGCGGTGAGGCTGAGGTCGGGGCCGGCCGCGGCGTGGTCGCGGACGTGTT
The DNA here is from genome assembly GCF_042734615.1 of Kitasatospora sp. NPDC059646. Taxonomy (NCBI): domain Bacteria; kingdom Bacillati; phylum Actinomycetota; class Actinomycetes; order Kitasatosporales; family Streptomycetaceae; genus Kitasatospora; species Kitasatospora sp. NPDC059646. The sequence continues at coordinate 32,039 of NZ_JBHWDS010000008.1, read as the reverse complement.
CGAGCACGGCCAGGGCGCGGCGCAGCGACGCGGACTGGTTGCGTTCCGGCCGTTCGGCGGGCCGGCCGTCGGTGGACGCGGCGGTGCTGGTCATGGGGTGTGACGCTACGGCGAGTCCGGGCGTCGTGCCAGTTCCGCAGCACATCGTTTTGCAGTGCACAACTTTCGCGTTCTGCTCTTGTCGGCGTGCCCGGCGGCTTTCTAACGTCCCGCTCACACCGATCCCCCACTGCATGTCCCGGTTTCCTCCGGTTCGTGCAGGCGTGTCCCGCTTTTCGGCGAGGAGATGAGTTGAGCATGAAGAAGCTGGCCCGTGGTGCCGCCCTTGCCGTGCTGGCCGGCACCGTGGCGACGGCCTGTGCGCCGGGCACCGCCAAGACCGCCTCGTCGGAGGACAAGCAGACCGGCACCGTGAAGGTGTGGCTGTACGACGAGGCGAACCGGGCGCCGAAGGAGCAGGTGGTGGCGCAGGCCGTCGCCGACTTCAAGGCCAAGCACGCGGGTGTGGACGTGCAGGTGTCGTACATCCCGACGGACGCCGGACCGCGCGCGGAGAAGATGAAGGGCGCGTTCAACGACCCGTCCTCCGCGCCGGACGTGGTGGAGTTCGGCAACACCGACCTGTTCGGCTACACCGCCTCGGGCGGCCTCGCCGACATCACCTCCGACCTGGCGAACTGGGAGGAGGGCAAGGACCTGCCGCAGGACCTGAAGGACACCGCGGTGGTGGACGGCAAGACGTACGGCCTGCCGTGGTGGCTGGGCGTGCGCGCGCTGTACTACCGCACCGACGTGTTCGCCGAGCTGGGCCTGTCGGCGCCGACCAGCTACGCGGAGCTGAAGACGGCGGCGGAGAAGGTCCGTTCGGCGCACGGCGACATGCTGGGCATCGCGGTGGGCGGCAAGTACACCTTCGGCGCGCTGCCGTTCGTCTGGGCCAACGGCGGGGAGCTGGCGGCGCAGAACGGGACGGCGTACACCGCGGCGATCGACTCGGCGCAGGCGCAGGCCGGCGTGAAGGCGTACACCGACCTGTTCTCGGACGCGATCTGCCCGGCGCAGCAGTGCGCGGACCTGACCGGCGGCAAGACGGTGGAGTCGTTCGCGGCGGGCAAGGCCGGCATGGCGATCCTGCCGAACTCCTCGCGCAGCGCGGTGGAGGCGGGCGCCGCGAAGGACAAGTACGCGATCGTGCCGCTGCCGGGCGCCTCGGCGGGCCGGATCGCGCCGGCGTTCTCCGGCGGCAACGACCTGGGCGTCATGAAGTCCACCCAGCACCGCAGCCTGGCGGTCGACTTCATCAAGGAACTCGCTTCCAAGAAGAACCAGTTGGCGCTGTTCGACGCGATGGGCAACCTGCCGACGCTGTCCTCCGCGCGGGCCGAGGTGGTGCAGAAGCAGCCGTGGCTGAAGCCGTTCACCGACACCATCGCGGCGGGCACCAAGTTCGTCCCGAAGGACGCCGCGTGGGCGAAGATCGACGCCCAGGCCGTGGTGCCGACGATGCTGCAGAAGGTCATCACCGGCAAGGCCGACGTGGCTGCCGCGACCAAGGAGGCGGCGGCCGCGATGAACTCCTCGTTCAGCGCCAAGTAGCCGTCAACCTGTCAACGAGAAGCGGAAGTCGTCGATGCCTGCCACGACCGTCACCGCCCCGGCGGACCGCGGGGACTCCTCCCCGGTCCGCCCGGCGGGCGGCGCGCCCGCGAAGGGCCGCCGCCGATCCGGGCCGCTCGCCCGGATCCCCGTCCCGCTGTGGCTGCTGCTGCCGGCCGCGCTGGTGCTGATCCCGCTGTTCGGCTACCCGCTGTACCAGCTGGGCCTGCTGTCGGTGCTGAAGTTCGGTCAGCCGCAGGCCTCCGGCGGGGTGCCGACCGAGTTCGTCGGACTGTCGAACTACACCGACGTGCTGGGCGACGCGCAGTTCTGGTCGGTGCTCGGCCAGACCCTGGCGTTCGCCGCGTTCTGCGTCGTGGCCACCCTGGTGGTGGGCGCGGTGTGCGCGGTGCTGCTGACCCGGGTCGGCAAGTGGCCGCGGCTGCTGCTGATGTTCGGCGCGCTGGGCGCCTGGGCGGCGCCCGCGATGACCGGCTCCACCGTCTGGATGTTCCTGCTGGACACCAACTCGGGCCTGGTCAACGAGATCCTCGGCACCCAGGGCCACAACTGGATGTACGACAAGTGGTCGGCGTTCGCGATGGTCGCGGTGGTCGTGGTCTGGCACAGCTTCCCGTTCGTGATGATCACCCTGTACGCGGGCATCCAGGCCATCCCGGACTCCGTCCTGGAGGCGGCCCGCCTGGACGGCGCCGGCACCGCGACGGTCTTCCGCAGGATCATGCTGCCGATGCTGCGGCCGCTGCTGGTGATCGTGGTGATCCAGTCGATCATCTGGGACTTCAAGGTCTTCACCCAGATCTACGTGATGACCGGGGGCGGCGGCATCGCCGGCCAGAACCTGGTCCTCAACGTGTACGCGTACCAGAAGGCCTTCGTCGCGGAGAACTACAGCCTCGGCGCGGCGATCGGCGTCCTGATGACGCTGATCCTGCTGGCGGTCACCGCCGTGTACATCCGCAGCCTGCGCCGCTCCGGGGAGGAACTGTGAAGCGTGACAGCCGCGTCCTGAGGCAGGGCGCGAACGCGGTGGCGATCGTGCTCGCCCTGCTGACCGTGTTCCCGCTGTACTGGATGGTGCTCTCCGCGCTGAAGCCGAAGGGCGAGATCACCGCCGCGCACCCGCGGCCGTGGACGTTCGCCCCGACGCTGGAGAACTTCCGCAACGCGCTGGGGGTTTCCGGCTTCGGCCGGTACTTCCTGAACAGCCTGCTGGTGGCGGGGGTCGTGGTGGTGGTCTCGGCCGCGATCGCCTTCCTGGCGGCGGTCGCGCTGTCCCGGTTCAGGTTCAGGTTCCGGACCACGATCCTGATCATGTTCCTGGTCGCCCAGATGGTCCCGGTCGAGGCGCTGACCATCCCGCTGTTCTTCCTGGTCCGCGACATCGGCACGGTCGCCCCCGGCTTCGGGCTGTCCTCGCTGGGCGCGCTGATGCTGGTCAACCTGGCGTTCTCGCTGCCGTTCGCGGTGTGGATGCTGCGCGGCTTCGTCGCCGCCGTGCCCGAGTCGCTGGAGGAGGCGGCCCGGATCGACGGCGCCAGCCGCTTCACCGTCCTGTGGCGGATCCTGTTCCCGCTGGTCGCCCCCGGCCTCGCGGCGACCAGCGTGTTCTCCTTCATCACCGCCTGGAACGACTTCGTGTTCGCGAAGACGCTGATCCTGGACACCGACCACCAGACGCTCCCGGCCGCCCTGATGGTGTTCTTCAAGCCGGACGAGAACGACTGGGGCGGCATCATGGCCGCCTCCACCCTGATGACCGTCCCCGTCCTGGTCTTCTTCGTCCTGGTCCAGCGCCACATGGTGTCCGGGCTCGGCGGCGCCGTGAAGGACTGACCGCTCCCCTACTGCCGGGCCCAGTCCGCGAACTCCTCGTGGAACCCCGGGAAGGTCTTGCGCACGCACCCGGGGTCGTCGAAGGCGATCCCGGGCGTGCGCAGGCCGGTGACGGCGAACGACATGACGATCCGGTGGTCGCCGTGGGTGGCGATCTCCGCCGCCTTCGGCGCCCCGGGCCGGATCTCGATCCAGTCCCGCCCCGTCCGCACGTCGACCCCCAGGCGCCGCAGGTTCTCCGCGCAGGCGTCCAGCCGGTCGCACTCCTTGACCCGGGTGTTGTACACGTCCTCGATCCGCACCGGGCCCTCGGCGAACGGCGCGATCGCGGCGAGGGTCGGCATGGTGTCGGAGATGTCCCGCATGTTGACGGTCCCTCCGGTCAGCCTCCGGCCGGTCACCGTGGTGGCGTCGGCCGCCACCTCCACCTCCGCGCCGAGCTCCGCCAGCACCTCGACGAACCGCAGGTCGCCCTGCAGCGCGTTCCGCCCGAGCCCGGGGACGGTCACCCGGCGCCCCGTCACCGCGGCCGCCGCGAAGAAGTACGACGCCGTCGACGCGTCCGGCTCGACCGCGTACCTGGTCGCCGTGTAGCCGCCGGCCGGCACGACGAACACGTCGCCGTCCCGCTCGACCTCGACGCCGAAGCTGCGCATCATCGCGAGCGTGATCCCGACGTACGGCGCGGAGACCAGGTCGGTCACCCTGATCCGCAGCCCGGTCCCGGTCAGCGGACCGAGCAGCAGCAGCGCCGTCAGGTACTGCGAGGACAGCCCGGCGTCGAGCGTCACCTCGCCGCCCTTCACGCCGTCCGTCCGCACGGTCAGCGGGTGGTGGCCCTCCTCGCCGTGGCACTCCACCTCGACGCCCAGCTCCCGCAGGGCCGTGGTCAGCGGGCCGAGCGGGCGCCGCCGCATCTGCGCCGACGCGTCGAAGTGGAACGTCCCCCGCCCGGCCGCGGCCAGCGCCGGCAGGAACCGCGCCGTGGTCGCCCCGTCCCGGCAGTACACCCGCGCGCCGTCCGTCCCGGGGCCCTGCGGCCGTCCGCCGATCCGCCACTCGCCGTCGCCGCGCTCCACCGGGTACCCCAGCGCGAGCAGTCCCTCGGCGAACCCCTCGGTGTCGTCCGACCGCAACGGCCGCACCAGCTCCGTCACCCCCTCCGCGGCCGCCGCCAGGAACAGCGCTCGCGCGGTGACCGACTTCGAACCGGGAACCTCGACGACACTCACGGAGCCACTCCAACCGGACGACAACGGGACCGCCCCCGATCCTGCCCTCCCGGCGGCGGCCCGGGACCGGTCGTCTTACGCCTCGGACAGCGGAGCGGCGCCCCAGGCGTTCCGCGGCAGCACGGCGGCGCCCGCCCGGGGGGTGGCCACGCGGGGGCGGGGGGGGGGGGGGGGACGCCCGGGGGGCGCCCGCCGCCCCCCGGGCGAGGGGGGGGCGGAGGGCGAGAGAAAGAGAGCGCCCGTGGAGGGGGGGGGGTGGGGCGGGGGAGCGCCCCCCCCCGG
>NZ_JBHWDS010000008.1:0-27062 GCF_042734615.1 Kitasatospora sp. NPDC059646 | reverse complement strand
GCCGCGGCCCCGGCCCGGTCCTTCAACCCCCCCGCACCGCGCCCCGCCCCCCCCGGGGTCCCGCGCCCCCCCCCCGCCCCCCCCGGGTGGTACCCCGGGCGGGCGCCTGCGGTGGGACGGTCACGCCGTGCGGGCGATCTCCTCGCGGGTGACCGGGTGGGCGAACGGCAGGCCCCGGGTGTAGCGGGCGAGTTCGTCCGCGGCGGCGGCGGCCATCCGGTGGAGTTCGCCGCCGAGGGAGCCGGCGACGTGGGGGGTGAGGAGCACGTTGGGCAGGTCGTAGAGGGGGGAGTCGGCGGGCAGGGTCTCGGGGACGGTGACGTCGAGGACGGCGTCGATGCGGCCGGAGACGAGTTCGGCGGTGAGGGCGTCCTGGTCGATCAGGGAGCCGCGGGAGGTGTTGATCAGGGTCGCGCCGTTCGGCATCAGGGCGAGCCGGCGGGCGTCCACCAGGTGCCTGGTCTCCGGGAGTTCGGGAGCGTGCACGCTCAACACGTCGGAGCGGGCGCACAGTTCGTCCATCGGAACCAGCTCGGCGCCGAGCCCGGCCGCCTGTTCCGCCGTCACGTACGGGTCGTGCAGCAGGAGTTCGAACTCGTAGGGCGCGAGCAGCTCCAGCACGCGGCGGCCGATCCGGGAGGCGCCGACGATGCCGACGGTGCGCCGGTAGTTGCCGGTGGCGGCGTACGCGGCCTGCCAGTCGTGCGGCGCCCGCCGGGCGCGGTAGTCCGCGGCCAGCCGGAGCACCGGCTTGTTGCTGAACAGCACGGCGGCGACGGTGAATTCGGCGACCGGCAGGGCGTTCGCCCAGGCGGCGGAGGTGATGCCGAGGCCGCGCTCCCAGCAGGCGTCGGTGACGTGGTGCTTGACCGAGCCGGCCGCGTGCAGCACGGCGCGCAGCCGGGGGGCGGCGGCCAGGACGGACTCCGTGAGCGGCGGGCAGCCCCAGCTGCTGATGATCACCTCGGCGGACCCGAGGGCGGCCGCGCCCTCCGGGGAGGAGAAGTCGTCGACGATCAACTCCGGGTCGATGTCGGCGAGTTCGACCAGCCGGGCCATGGTGTCGGGAGAGATCAGCCGGGCGGCGAGGTCGCGGTGCATGGCGAGCAGGGCGCGCGGGCGGGTCCGGACAGTGGCGTCGGAGGGCGGTGCCTCGGCGGACGCGGAGTTGGGCATGACGGGGCTCCCCAGAAGGCGCAGTGGAAATGGAGGGGTTACTTGACGCTGCCGGCGGTCAGTCCGGCCTTCCAGTGGCGCTGGAGCAGCACGAAGGCGATGACCAGCGGCAGGATGGCGAGCAGCGAGCCGGTGACCACCAGCGGGTAGTACTCGGGGAAGGCGTGGGTCTGGGCGTTCCAGGAGTACAGGCCGAGGCTGACCGGGAAGAGCCGGTTGTCGGAGAGCATGACCAGCGGCAGGAAGAAGTTGTTCCAGATCGCGGTGAACTGGAACAGGAAGACGGTGACGAAGCCGGGCATGACCATCTTCAGGCCGATCGACCAGAAGGTCCGCAGCTCGCCCGCGCCGTCCATTCGGGCGGCCTCCAGGGTCTCGCCGGGCACGTAGCCGGCGCAGAACACCCGGGCCAGGTACACCCCGAACGGGTTGACCAGCGAGGGCAGCAGCACCGCCCAGTAGGTGTTGACGATGTGCAGCTGGGAGGCCAGCAGGTACATCGGCAGGGCCAGCGCGGTGGTCGGGACCAGCACGCCGAGCAGCACCACGCCGAACAGCTTCTCCTTGCCGGGGAAGCCGTAGACGTGGAACGCGTAGCCGGCGCAGACGCAGATCAGCGCGCACAGCAGGGCCCCGATCCCGGCGTACAGCAGGGAGTTGAGGTACCAGCGGAAGTAGATGCCGTCGCCGGCGGTGGCCAGCTCGTGCAGGTTCTGGCCGAGGTGGAAGTTGCCCGCGCCCAGCGAGCGGCCGCCGATCAGGTCGGCGGTGTTCTTCGCGGAGGCGGTGAGCAGCCAGCCGAGCGGCAGCAGCGTGTACAGCGTGGCGAGGACCAGCGCGCCGTTGACGGCGGTCCTGGACATCGTCCACGGGCGGCGGCGCGGCTTCCCGGCGGCGGCCTCGACGGCGGGGCGCACGGGGGTGAGGGTGCTGCTCATCGGGCGGTCTCCGTCCGCTTCTCGGTGCGCTTCTCGGCGCGCTTCTCGTCGCGGCCGCGGGTGAGGCGGGTGACCACGAAGGACAGCGCGGCGGCGACCAGGGCGAGGAGCACCGAGGACGCGGCGGCCAGGCCGTAGTCGTTGCGGTCGAACGCGGCGGAGTAGGCGTACATGTTGGGGGTCCAGGTGGAGCCCACGCCGGGGGCGACGTCGTGCAGGATCACCGGTTCGGTGAACAGCTGGAGCGAGCCGATGACGGTGAACAGGCCGACCATCACCACGGAGGCGCGGATCAGCGGGATCTTCACGCTGAACGCGGTCCGCAGCGGCCCGGCGCCGTCGACCACGGCGGCTTCCAGCACCTCGCGCGGGATGGCCTGCAGCGCGGCGTAGAAGATCACCATGTTGTAGCCGGTCCACTCCCAGACCGCGATGTTGACGATCGCGGGGAGCGGGTGCCCGAACACGTCGAGCTGGGTGCCGGCCGAGTCGAGCGCGTCGACCACGGGGCTGATGCCGGGGGTGTACAGGTACGTCCACACCAGGGCGGCGATGATGCCGGGGACGGCGTGCGGCAGGAACAGCGCGAGCTGGAAGAACCGCTTGGCGCGGGCCAGCGCGGAGTCCAGCAGCAGGGCGACGGCCAGCGACAGGCCGAGCATCAGCGGGATGTACAGCAGGCAGTACTGGGCGGTGTTCCAGAAGCCGTCGCGGAACGCGGCGTCGCCGAGCGCCCTGGTGTAGTTGCCGAGGCCGGTGAACACCTGGGTGGTGGTGCCGCCGAAGCCGAGGCCGGAGCGGCGCTCGCTGAACAGGCTGAGGTAGACGGCGTAGCCGATCGGGATCAGCGTGCAGGCGGTGAACAGCGCCAGGAACGGGGCGAGCAGGACGGCCGGGGCGCCGAGCGGGGCCCGGCGCTTCCGGGTGCCCCGGGCGGCGGGGGCGCCGCCCGGGACGGTGCTGCTGCCGGACATCAGCCGGCCACCTTCAGACCGCGGTTCTTCAGCTCGGCGAGGGTGGCCTGCTGGGCGGCGTCGACGGCGGCCGGCACGGTGCCGCCCTGGCCGATCTTGCCGAAGGCGTCCTTCATCGCGCTGTTGGTGGCGCCCATGGTCGGGCCCCAGGACCAGTTCGGCTTGATGGACCTGGCGGCGTCCTGGTAGATCGCGTAGACGTCCTGGCCGCCGTAGAAGTCGGTCTTGAACGCGGCCTTGGCGACCGGCACCAGCTCCGGGTCGGCCGGGTAGGCGGAGGAGCTGCCGGAGGCGATCCGGGCCTGGATGCCCTCGGGGGTGGTGGTCGCCCAGGTGGCGAACTCGACCGCGGCCTTGGCCTTCTTGCTGTCCTTGGAGACGGCGAAGGTGGTGCCGCCGAGCATGCCGGAGGCGGGCTGGCCGTCCCAGCTCGGCATCGGGGCGACGGCCCACTTGCCGTTGGCGGCCGGGTCGGTGCCGAGGGAGGACTTCAGCACGCCGCCGCCCCACGCGGCGCCGAGGTACGCGGCGGTCTCGCCCTTCTGCAGCGAGGCGGTCCACTGCTGGCTGAACGAGGGCTGGACCCGGACCAGGTCGTCGGCGATCAGGCTCTGCCAGTAGTCGGCGACCTTCTTGGTCTCGGCGCCGGCCAGGTCGACCTTCCAGCTGTCGCCGCTGGTGCCGAACCACTTGGCGCCGGCCTGCCAGGCCATCGCCTCCAGGGTGTTCGGGTCGTCCGGGAAGAACGTGGCGATGCGGGTGTTGGCGTCGGCGGCCTTCAGCTTGGCCGCGGCGGCCTTGAACTCGTCCCAGGTCTTCGGGACGGCCACGCCGGCCTTCTCGAACAGGTCCTTGCGGTAGTACAGCGCCTGCGGGGAGGCGTCCAGCGGCAGCGCCCAGGTGGCGCCGCCCAGCGTGGTCAGCTCCATCGACTGCGGCAGGTACTTGCCCTTGAGGTCGGCGGAGACCAGCTTGCTGATGTCCTGCACCGCGCCCTGGCTGACGAAGTCCGGCAGCTGCGGGTACTCGACGTTGAACACGTCGGGGGCGTTGCCGGCCTTCACCGCGTTGGAGATCTTGGCGTAGCCGCCGGCGACGCCGGACGGGATCTCCTCGAAGGTGACCTGGATGTTCGGGTGGGAGGCGTTGAACGCCTGCACCACGTCCTTGGTGCCCTTGGCCCAGCCCCAGAAGGTGATCGAGACCGGCTTGCCGTCACTGCCCGCGTCGGCGCCCGAGGCCGACGTGTCGCCGTCGCTGCCGCAGGCGGCGAGCAGGGTCACGCCCAGGACGGTGGCGGTGGCGGCGGCGGCGAGACGGAGGGCTCTGCGGCGGTGGAGAGCGGGAGAGGACATGGCACGGCTCCTGTGGGGGTCCTTGAAACGCCGGGTAGGTACCCGATCGCCCGATTTGAGCAGGTCGGGCCGGGTTGACCGCTATCTTGGGACGGCCTCCGATCAGTCGTCAAGAGATCGGGATCAAATGATCCGCAATGATCAGTCACATTTGCCCGGACAGACGGCGTTCACCTTGTGTTTTCGGCGTTCTCCCGGAGGTCACAATCGGATCAAGGCGATCATTCGATCAGCGATCCTTGACGGGGCGATCACCTCTTCCTAGGGTCGGCCGGGTATCCCCGCGCCCACCCCGCGCCCACAGGAACCGAGGCCGCCATGCCGCACCTGCTCCCCCTCCCGCCGGAAGACCGCGCGCTCAGCCCGCACACCGGCTGGACCAGGGCCCACTGGGAGGCCGCCGCCGACCGGCTGCTGGCGGCCGTCCGCCCCTACGCCGGGCCGGCCGACGCCCTGATCAACCTGCCCGGCGCCCGGCCCAGCTGGTCCGGCCACCGCTCGGACGGCCTGGAGGGCTACGCCCGCACCTTCCTGCTCGCCGCGATCCGGGTGGCCGGCGCGGACGGCGACGACCCCACCGGGCTGCTGGAGCGCTACGCCGCGGGCCTCGCCGCCGGCACCCGCACCCCCACCGCCGAACGCGACCTCGCCGACGGCGACCTCACCTCCTGGGGCGCCGTCACCGACCGCGGCCAGCCCATGGTGGAGGCCGCCTCCGTCGCCATCGGCCTGCGGCTGACCCGCCGCTGGCTCTGGGACCGCCTCGACCCCGCCGTCCAGGAACGCGCCGGCGCCTGGCTCGCCCAGGCCCTGCACCGCCGGCCGGTCGACAACAACTGGTGGCTGTTCCCGCTCACCGTCGGCGGCTTCCTCGCCGAGGTCGGCATCGACACCGACGCCGCGAACGCCGCGATCGACCGCGGCCTGGAACGCATCGACCGCTGGTACCTGGGCGACGGCTGGTACACCGACGGCCGCCCGCGCGCCATCGACCACTACAACGGCTGGGCGCTGCACCTGTACCCCGCGCTGCACGCCCACCTGGCCGCCGACCCGGCGCTCACCGCCCGCTACGGCGCGCGCCTGCACGCCTACCTGGCCGACTGCTCCCGGCTGTTCGACGCCACCGGCGCACCCGTCCACCAGGGCCGATCGCTCAGCTACCGGTTCGCCGCCGCCGCCCCGCTGTGGGCCGGCGCGCTGCTCGGCACCACACCGCTCGCCCCCGGCACCACCCGCCGGCTGGCCTCCGGCGCGCTGCGCTACTTCCTCGACCGCGGCGCCGTCGACGAGCGCGGCCTGCTCACCCTCGGCTGGCACGGCCCGTACCCGCCGATCGTCCAGCCGTACTCCGGCCCCGCCTCCCCGTACTGGGCGTCCGGCGGCTTCCTCGGCCTGCTGCTGCCGCCCGAGCACCCGGTGTGGACCGACCCCGAGACGCCCTCCCCCGCCGAGGCCGCGGACGCCGTCACCCCGCTGCCCGCCCCCGGCTGGCTGGTCCAGTCCACCGCCGCGGACGGCCTGGTCCGCCTGCACAACCACGGCAGCGACGACCAGCCCGCGGACGCGCCGGTCGCCGACGACCCGCTGTACTCCCGCCTCGCCCACTCCACCCGCACCGGCCCGAACGCCGCCGCCGGCGACAACCACTTCGCCCTGCTGGTCGGCGGCGAGCCCACCGAGCGCGGACCCGTCACCCCGCTCGGCGCGGGCCGGGCCGGCGCCGCCGCCTGGGCCGCGTCCTCGCACCGCCCCCGGCACGCCGGCGCCGAACTGCCGGGCGTCACCGTCACCTCGCTGACCGTCGTCCACGGCGCCGACGAGGTCCGGGTGCACCGGGTGGACGGCGCGGCGCCCGGCACCGCCGTCCGCGAGGGCGGCTGGGCCGTCACCGGCGCCGCGCCCGCCACCGCCGTCGCCGGCACGCACGCCCGGATCACCGGCGACGACCGCCTGCACACCGAACTCCGCGCCCTGCACGGCTGGTCCACCGCCGCCGTCTCCCCCGCCCCCGACGGCACCGCGTTCGGCCCCACCGCCGCCGTCGCCCACCTGCACGGCGCCCTCGCCGGCCGCACGGCCGTCCTGGCCACCGCCGCCCGCCTCACCGCGAGCCCGGACCCGCTCCCCCCGCTCACCGCCCTCGCCGTCGCCCTCGCCGACCACGGCCTCGCCATCACCTGGCCGGACGGCACCACCACGGACCTCGCCTTCCCGCCCGCCTCCTGACGCCCGCTCACCAGCCGGTCCCGGCGCTCCTCCCGGCGGGCGCCGGGACCGCCCCACCCCGAGGACCTCCATGCCGCTCGCCTTCTCCACCCTCGGCCTGCCCGGGCACTCCCTGGACGCCGTCCTCGCCCTCGCCACCGCACACGGCTGGCAGGGCCTCGAACTCCGCGCCGCCCCCGGCGAACCCGTCCACACCGGCCTGAGCTCCACCCGACGCCGCGCCGCCGCACGGCAGTTCGCGTCCGCGGCCGTCACCCCGCTGACCGTCGCCTCGTACGTCGGCATCGCCGAGCCCGGCCCGGACGCCCCCGTCCGCGCCGAACTGCTCGCGCACCTCCACCTCGCCGCCGACCTCGGCGCCCCGTACGTCCGGGTCTTCCCGCGCGGCGGCGCCGACCCGTCCGAGGGCGCCCGGACCGCCGCCCGGCGGCTGCTCGAACTCGCCGACACCGCGGCCGACCTGGGCGTCGCCGTGCTGGTCGAGACGCACGACTCGCACCGCTCCGGGGCCGCCCTCGCGGCGCTGCTCGCCGGCGCCCGCCACCCGGCCGTCGGCGCGCTCTGGGACGTCCTGCACACCTGGCTGGCCGGCGAGGCCCCGGCCGACTCCCACCGCCTGCTCGCCCCCCGCCTCGGCTACGTCCAGGTCAAGGACGTCGCCTCCGCCGACGACCTCACCCCGCTCCCGCTCGGTGCGGGCGTCCTCCCCCTCCCCGCCTGCCTGGACCGGCTGCCCCCGGACACCTGGGTCTCCTGGGAGTACGAAGCCCCCTGGCATCCCGCCGCCGCCCCCTTCGCACCCCTGCTGGCCGACGGCCGGTCCTACCTGCATAGGCTGACGGGATGTTCGAAGGAAAGCTGGTAAGGCTGCGTGCGCTGCGCTCCGAGGACGCGCAGCACCATCTCCGGTGGCGCAACGACCCGGAGGTGGTGCGCTGGGCCACCGCCGGAGACCCCGGCTTCGGCCCGGTCACGGCGGAGGCGGTCGCTCTCGGGTTCGACACCATGCTGCGCCTGAACCCGCGGGAGTCGGCCGTGTTCACGGTCGAGGACCTGGCGGGCGGGAACGCCATCGGCATGGTCGACTACCGCGACCTCGACCCGTACGCGGGCGTGGCCACGCTGGGAGTGACCATCGGCGAGCGGGAGTTCTGGGGGCGCGGCCACGGCAGCGAGGCGATGCGGCTGCTGGTAGACCACCTGTTCGGCGCGTACGGCCTGCTGCGCCTGGAGCTGGACACCTGGAGCGGCAACGAGCGTGCCGTGCGCGCGTTCTCCCGGCTGGGCTTCCGCGAGGAGGGCCGCCGCCGCAAGGCCGTACTGCTCGACGGGAAGCGCTACGACAGCGTGCTGTTCGGGATGCTCCGCGAGGAGTGGCCGAACCGGGGCTGACGGCCCGGGCGGCCGTCGTGGACCGTCCGGGCCGGCGGCTTCAGCCCCGCTGCGCCACGATCAGGCCGGTGACGGCGTCGACGAACGCGACGGCGCCCGAAGCCTTCGCCTCGCCCGGCCGGACCAGCTCGACCGACCAGCACGGCCGCCACCGGCCGTCGATCCGCTTCGCCAGCAGGGTCGTTCCGCCCGCGCGGGAACCGGGCAGGGCGGCGACGGCCTGCTGCGTCGCCGCCTCCGCGGTGACGGTGGGGTGCGGCAGTTCGGGGTCGGCGTCCCGGCCGGCGGCGGAGGCCGTGACCCGGCCGGCGGCGGAGACGGTGACGTCCAGGCGCATCGGCATCAGGACGTGGTCGGCGTTGTAGCGGCGGTAGCTGACCAGGTGGCCGCCGTCCACGGGGGTCAGGGTCGGGCTCGCACCGGCCGTGACCTCGGGGAACCAGGTCGCGGCGAAGTCCGCTCCCACCTTGAGGAGCTGATCCGGCGTCAGCGTCTGCGCTCCCGCCGGGGCGTCGGCCGCGGTGCTGCCGAGGAGGCGCCCGCCGGGCCACTCGATCCGGAACCGGCCGCGGTCGGTTCCGGCGTCGAGGACCGGCCGGGACGGGTCCTCGGGGTCGACGGTCTCCCGGGTGACCTCCAGCAGGGTTCCGGGCCCGAAGAGTTGGACGGCGATGCGCTGCGGCACCTCGGCGCTGCCGGTCCCGGGGCCCGCGCCGAAGCCCGCCGGGTCGTGGTGCAGCGGCACGAACAGCAGGACCGCGGCCGAGACGGCCGCGAAGCCGGTGCCGGCCGTGGCGAGGGAGTGCAGGGCGTCCCGGCGGCCCGACAGCGGCCGGTGACGGCGGATCAGCTGCCACAGGACCGCGGCGGCCGTGCCGACGGCCGCGCCGAGAGCGTTGTCGACCAGGTCCGCGCCGTCGCAGGAGCGCCCGGTGCCCAGCAGGGTCTGGCAGATCTCGGTCACCCCGGAGAGCACCACGCCGCCGGCCAGGACGGTCAGCGGCCGCCGCAGCGCGAGCACCCCGAAGAAGGCCACCGGCACGTACATGGCGAGGTTCATCAGGCCCTGCTGCGTGGTGGCGGTGTCCCACACGCCGGAGCCGATCGAACAGGTCGGCTTCCCCCACGAGCCGGAGCTGGTCGGCGTCAGGGTCGCCGCGACCTCCCCCGCCACCGACAGGGCGAACAGCACCGCGACGAGCACCGGCCGGTCCCTGCGCCGGGCCAGCCACAAGGCCGTCCCGCCGAGGATCAGGCCGAGCGCGGCGAAGGTCGGGAACAGGGCGGGAGCGGCGGAGAGGGAGGCTTCGATCATCGGTCTTCCGGTTGCGGTCGGGAACGGCCGGAGGCGGCCACTGACCCGGAGAGCCTTCCGCATACCGTCGATCCGAACAAACGAACCAGGTGAACCCGCTTCTGCCGCACAGGAATTGACCGGCCGTCGGGTCGCCGCAGGCTGCGGCGCGGGTTGAGGACAGGCCCTAGGATCCCGGGGTGACCAACGCTCCGCTCCACCTCACCGTCCTGGGCAGCGCCACGCCGTACCCGAGCGTCGACAACCCGTGCTCCGGCTACCTGGTGGCGGGCGGCGGCACCCGGATCTGGGTGGACGCCGGCACCGGGACGCTCGGGCCCCTGCAGCGGCACGTCCGGCTGGACCGGCTCGACGCGATCTGGATCTCGCACCTGCACGCCGACCACAGCGCGGACCTGCTCACCGCGTACTACGGCCTGCTGTACGCGGACCTCCGCCCGGCCGCCCCGATCCCGCTGTTCGGCCCGCCCGGCACCGCGGACCGGCTGGCCGGGTTCCTCACCAACTCCGGCACCCGCAGCCCCGTCGAATCCGCCTTCGCCGTCACCGAGTTGACGGACGGACACCGGGCGACCGTCGGCACCCTCGAACTGACCGCTCGGGCGGTCTCCCACGGCATCCCGGCGTTCGCGCTCCGGGTGGCGACCGGCGGCGCCGCGCTGGTGTACTCGGGCGACACCGCCCCCTGCCCGGGCCTCACCGAACTCGCCGCGGACTGCACCGCGTTGCTCTGCGAGGCGGAGAGCTCCCGGCCGCCGGCCGACGGCCCCCGGGTCCACCACACCCCCGAGGACGCGGGCGCCACGGCGACGGCCGCCGGGGCGCGGCGGCTGATCGTCACCCACGTCGGCCGCTCGCTGACGCCCCGGCAGGCCGTCGCCCGCGCCGCGACCCGGTACGCCGGCCCGGTCGAGTACGCCGCCCCGGGCACGGGCCTCGCGATCGGCTAGCCGATCTCCGCCAGGTCCTCCGCCAGGTCGGCCGGGCCGAGTCCGGGGTTGAGGGCGGCCACCAGCTCGTCCGTCAGCGGCTCGCCGGCGAGGACGGCGCGGACGGCGGCCAGGTCGACCTCGGCCTCCAGGTACTCCTCCGCGTGCGCGTGGTACGCCTCCGGCCGACGGTCCGTCAGCAGGGCGAACAGGCCGTCCGCGCCGTCCGGGTCGGGGCCGGCCGGGAAGTCGATGCTGCCGTGCCGCCAGGCGGTGTCGGCGTTCCGGCGCCACAGGCAGACCGTCACCGCGGGGACGTCGTCCTCGTCGCCGAACGCCGGTTCGGCGAGCTGCCCGGCGAAGACCGCGGGCACCTCGTCCAGCACGCCGGGCCACACCTGGCGGTCCTCGTGGCCGTACGGGCTCATCTCCGCCTCGTGGGCGAAGCCGCGCACGAGCACCCCGGCCGGGGTGAAGACGATCGCGTACTCGTCGCCGCTGCCGTCCCGCATCGAGGCCAGCTGCTCGCCCGCGGCCGCGTTCCACCGGGAGTCGTAGGAGAAGTACCGGTCCGGCCGGTCGGGCAGCAGGATCGCGTCCAGGACGGCCAGCGCCCGGCAGTGGGCGCGGAGTTCGGCGATCCCGGGCAGCCCGGCGGCGACCTGTTCGACAGTCATGCGGGGCATTCAAACAGCTCGCACGGACAGGCCGGGCCGCCCAGGGGAGGCGTCAGGCCGGGCCGTCGCCGCCGCAGGAGGTGCGGACCTTCAGGGCGGGGAGGAGTTCCACGTGCAGCGCGGGCAGGGCGGCGCCGCCGTCGAGGCGGCGCAGCAGGATCTCCAGGGCAGTGGCGCCGACGGCCTTCTTGGGCGGGGCGACGGCGGTGAGCGGGGGCGCGGCGAGGGCGGCGAAGACGTCGTCGTAGGAGATCAGGGCGACGTCCTCGGGGACGCGCAGGCCGCGGGTGCGCAGCAGCGGCGGGAGCTGGATGGCGTCCTGGTCGTTGTGGACCAGGACGGCGCGGACGCCGTCGGCGGTGGCGTCGGCGATCTGCTGGGCGACCCAGTCGGGGTCGGAGCCGGTGAGCGGCGCGCCGGGGCGGTGCATGTCGATCACGGGGCGGGGTTCGAGGCCGAGCAGGGGCGCGGCCTCGGCGTAGCCGGTGCGGACCTGGTGGGCCGTCCAGGTGTCGGCGCGGGCGGCGAGCAGGACGCTGCGGTGGCCGAGTCCGGCGAGGTGGCGCAGCGCGAGCAGGACGCCGTGGCGGTGGTCGGAGCCGACGGCGTCGAGTTCGGCGGCCCGGCTGCCGGGGTCGGCCTTGCGCTCCACCAGGACGGCGGGGACGGGGAGTTCGGCCAGCCAGTGCTGGTCGCCGGGGTGGTGCGGCGGGTCTCCGGGCTGCCAGTTGGGGGTGAGCAGCAGGCCGTCGACGCCGGATTCGAGCAGGCGGTCGACCTGGGCGCGGTCGTCGCGGGCCTCGTAGGCGGCGATGCCGAGGACCAGGCGGGCCCCGGCGGTGGCGGCGGCGGCGCGGGCTCCGGCGATCACCTCGTCGAAGTAGCCGCCGACGGTGGGCACCAGCATGCCGATGACCCGGTCGTGGCGGCCGGGTCGGGCGTTCGGGCCGCTGTCGGGGAGGGCGACGGAGCCGTGCGAGCGGGCGAGTTCGCCGGCGTCGGCGAGGGCGGCGACGTCCCGGCGGACGGTGACCGCGGGGATGCCGAGGCGGGTGGCCAGGTCGACCACCCGGACGGTGCCGAGGTCGCGCACGGCCTGCAGGATCCGCGCCCGGCGTTCGTCTGCCGTGACGGTCATGGCGTCCCCTCCTGGTTAGGGCCGCGGGCCCGGTCGGGCCGCGGTGGCAGCGGGGTCGACGGACGACACCCCTGCCGATCACTTTTTATCATTCGATCGCCATTCGATCGAAAGGTCTGAAGTTATTGACTCGATCACATGGCGAACCTACGGTGCCGAATCGGGCGCCCCATCCCACCCTCCATTCTCGGGAGTCCGCACGATGCTCCTGCACCGTCCCCTTCGGCGTGCCCTGCCACTGGCACTGGCCGCCGCCACCCTCCTGACCCCCGCGCTTCCGGCGACCGCGGCGAGCGCCGCCACCGCCGCCGGCACCGCCTGGTACCTGGACTGCTCGGCCGCGGCCGACGGCTCGGGCAGCCAGGACAGCCCCTGGAACAGCCTCGCCTCCGCCAACGCGCACCTCTTCCGGCCCGGTGACCAGTTGCTGCTCAAGCGCGGCACGACCTGCACCGGCACCCTGCAGCCGCAGGGCTCCGGCACGGCCGGCGCGCCGATCGTCCTGGCGGGCTACGGTACCGGCACCGCCCGCCCGGTGGTCGCCGGCGACCCGGCGAGCAGCCAGAACGCCGCCGTCCACCTCTACAACGTGGAGCAGTGGGAGATCCGCGACCTGGAGATCACCTTCCGGGACACCGCCGCCGCCAAGCGGGAGCGCAACGGCCTGCTGGTGGAGATCGCCGACCTGCCGAGCGGCGTCGGCACCCACTACCTGGTGGACGACGTGTACGTGCACGACGTGAACGGCGACGCCACCAAGTGGTCCAACGGCATCCAGTTCCGGGTCTCCGGCACCGCCGTCCCGACCAACTTCGACGACGTGGTGGTGCAGAACTCGCAGATCGCGCACGTCGACCGCGAGGGCCTGACGAACCGTTCGACCTGGATGTGCCGGCCGAGCTACGGCACCGGCGACGGCTGCGGCACGACGAACAACTGGCGGGCCACCACCCGGCTGGTGTTCCGCGGCAACACGATCCAGGACACCGGCGGCGACGGCATCGTGGTGCGGGCCGCCGACCACGCGCTGGTCGAGCACAACACCGCCTTCGACCTGGCGATGCGCCCGATGGGCTCGAACGCCGGGATCTGGACCATCAATTCGGACTGGACGACGGTCCAGTACAACGAGGTGCACCACGTGCGCCGGCTGTCCGACAACAACGACGGCATGGCCTTCGACTCGGACTACGGCAACAACGGGGCGCTGTTCCAGTACAACTACAGCCACGACAACCAGGGCGGCTTCATGCTGTTCTGCGGTGCGTGCGGGGCGGGCTCCTCCTCCACCGGGACGGTGGTGCGGAACAACCTGAGCCGGGCCGACCAGAGCCGCTGGCTGTTCGCGGTCGGTGAGAAGAACGCCCGGATGTACAACAACACCGTGTACCTGCCGGCCGGTTCGACCACCGCGATCGTCCAGCAGGGCTCGGGCACCTCGACCACCGCGATGAGCGGCAACCTGTTCTACAACCTGGGCAGCGGCGGCTACACCGGCTTCGGCGGCAGCGTCTACAAGCCCGGCGACTTCAGCTGGGACGCCAACGCCTTCTACGGCGCCCACCCGGCGAACGAGCCGGCCGACGCCCGCAAGTTCACCGCCGACCCGCAGCTCGCCGCCCCGGGCGGCGCCGACCCGGCCGACTACCGGCTGGGCGCGGCCTCCCCGGCCCGGGGCGCGGGCGCCGTCGTCCCGGCCAACGGCGGACGGGACTACTTCGGCGCCCCGGTGCCGCAGGTGTGCCGCCCCGACATCGGCTTCCAGCAGGCCAGTGCCTTCGACGACGCGGGCTGCAGCACGCCCGACCCCGTCCGCAACGGCGGCTTCGAGGCCGGGGCGCTCGCCCCGTGGACGTACTACGGCGGTGTGCAACTGGACACCGCGAACCCGCACAGCGGCAGCGCCGCCGTCCGGGTCGGGCCGGCCCAGGCCGCCGCCGAGCAGGTGGTCTCCCTGCAGCCCAACACCGCCTACCGGCTGACCGGTTGGGGCCGGGTGTCGGCGGCCGGCACCGAACTGTCGCTGGGCGTCAAGGAGTACGACACGGCCGGCTCCAGCAACCGGGCGGCGTTCACCGCGACCGGCTGGAGCCAGGGCTCGGCCGTCTTCACCACCGGGCCGACCGCCACCACCGCGCGCATCTACTGCTACGCGCGCAGCGGCAGCGGCTACGGCTGGTGCGACGACGTGACGGTGACCAGGGCCTGACGCCCCGCCGGCCGGCCGGTCAGCGCGGATCCACCGGGCGGAGCTCACCCGCGTCCCACTCCAGCCAGCGGGTGATGCCGATCTCCCGCAGGAACGGGTAGTCGTGGCTGGCGACGATCAGCGAGCCCCGGTAGCCCGCGAGGGCCTGGGTGAGCTGGCGGACGCTGGCCAGGTCCAGGTTGTTGGTCGGCTCGTCGAGCAGCAGCAGCTGCGGCGGCGGGTCGGCCAGCAGCAGGGCCGCCAGCGTGGCCCGGAAGCGCTCGCCGCCGGACAGCGTGCCGGCGGGCTGGTCGGCCCGGGCCCCGCGGAACAGGAACCGGGCGAGCCGGGCCCGCACGTCGTTGTCGGTGGCGGCCGGGGCGAACGCCTTGACGTTCCGGAAGACGGTGGCCCCGTCGTCCAGCACGTCGAGGCGCTGCGGCAGGTACCGCATCGGCACCGGTGTGGTGATCATGCCCTCGGCCGGGGCGAGTTCGCCCGCGACGGTGCGCAGCAGCGTGGTCTTGCCGGAGCCGTTGCGGCCGATCAGCGCGACCCGCTCGGGGCCGCGCAGCTCCAGGTCGACCGCGCCGCCGTGGGCCAGGCGGACCTTCTCCAGCATCAGCACGGTGCGGCCCGCGGGGACGGCCGTGCGGGGCAGGTCGATGCGGATCTCCGCGTCGTCCCGCACCGCCTCCTCGGCGGCGGCGAGGCGCTCCTTGGCCTCGTTGAGGCGTTCGGTGTGCATGCCGCGCAGGCGGCCGGCCGTCTCCTCGCCCTTGGCCTGCAGCTTGTCGGCCAGCGCCTTCGGGTCGTTGCGCCGCACCGAGCGGGCCTTGCCGTAGGCGGCGGACTTGGCGAGCCGCTGGGTCGCCTCCACCAGGTTGCGCTTCTGCCGCTTCACGTCGGCCTCGGCGTTGCGGACCGTCCGCTCGGCGGTCTCCTGCTCGGCCGCCAGGGTCTCCTGGTAGGCGCTGAAGTTGCCGCCGTACCAGGTGACTTCGCCGTCCCGCAGGTCGGCGATCTGGTCGACCCGCTCCAGCAGCTCCCGGTCGTGGCTGACCAGCAGCAGCACGCCGGGGAAGCCGGACACCGCGTCGTACAGCCGGGCCCGGGCCTGGGCGTCCAGGTTGTTGGTGGGCTCGTCGAGCAGCAGGACGTCGGGGCGGCGCAGCAGCAGGGCGGCGAGGTGCAGCAGGACGGCCTGGCCGCCGGAGAGTTCGCCGGTGGTGCGGTCGAGCTCCAGGCCGGTCAGGCCGAGCCGGTCGAGGGTGGCGCGGGCGCGCTCCTCGACGTCCCAGTCGTCGCCGACGGTGGTGAAGTGCCGTTCGTCGACGTCTCCGGACTCGATGGCGTGCAGGGCTTCGCGCTGGGCGCGGATGCCGAGCGTCTCGTCCACCCGCCGGCCCGCGGCGACCGTCAGGTCCTGCGGCAGGTAGGCGAGTTCGCCGGAGATCCGGACGGTGCCGGCGGTCGGGGTGAGTTCGCCGGCGATCAGCCGCAGCAGGGTGGACTTGCCGGCGCCGTTCAGGCCGACCAGTCCGGTGCGGCCGGGGCCGACCGCGAGGTGGAAACCGCTCAGCACGGAACGGCCGTCGGGCCATTCGAAGCCGAGGTCGGTGCAGAGGATCGAGGTGGTGGGTTGCGCCATGGAGGGCCTCCGTTGGTTGCCGTGGGAAGGGGACAACACGGGGAGACACCGGGGACGCGGGTACGAGAAGGGCCGTCACGGGGCCGGAAGGGAACCCGCACGGGAGCCGCTGGTCGCTGCCCTGCCGAGGTCGCACTCGCGCCCGCACGCCGAAGTACCCGGAATCGACACGGGTGTGGCGCAGCGCGGTGTCTCATGACCTCAGACAAACAACGGCGTTCTCCAGACATGCGGAAATGTGACGCCTCCGAGCGTAGGGAACACCGCCGCACCCGTGCAACGGAATTAAGTCCCGTCCCGGGCGGCGCGGCCGGTCGCGCGGTCCGACGCCACGGGGCGCGCCCGGCGTCCAGGACGGGCCGGTCGCCGCCGACGCGGAAGCGGCCGGTGCGCTCGGCGGGGGGACGCAGGTCCGGAGCCGCGGCGGCCACCGGCGGCCGGCCCCGGTGAGCGCGGCGCGCGGCCACCGGCGGGCCCGGGTCGAACGGCCCGGCGGGGAGCGCCCGGCCCGCCGTCTAAAATCGACCCATCATGACTGCCACTCTCGTCGTCAAGGACCTCGCCGCCGGCCACGGTGAGCGCACGCTGTTCTCCGGGCTGGACCTGGTCGTCGCCCCCGGGGACGTGATCGGGCTGGTCGGGGTGAACGGCGCGGGGAAGTCCACCCTGCTGCGGCTGCTGGCCGGGCTGGACGCGCCGGAGGGCGGCAGCCTCAGGCTGAGCCCGCCGACGGCGAACGTCGGCCACCTGCCGCAGGAGCCGGAGCGCCGGGAGGGCGAGTCGGTGCGCGACTTCCTGGCCCGGCGGACCGGCGTCGCGGCGGCGCAGGCCGCGCTGGACGAGGCCACCGAGGGCCTGGTGGAGGGCCGACCGGGCGCGGACGACGCGTACGCGGCGAGCCTGGACCGCTGGCTGGACCTGGGCGGCGCGGACCTGGAGGAGCGGGCCGAGGAGGTCGCCGACCAGCTGGGCCTGAAGGTGTCGCTGGACCTGCCGATGACGGCGCTGTCCGGCGGCCAGGCGGCCCGCGCGGGCCTGGCCTCGCTGCTGCTGTCGCGCTACGACGTGTTCCTGCTGGACGAGCCCACCAACGACCTGGACCTGGACGGCCTGGAACGCCTGGAGGCGTTCGTCAAGGGCCTGCGCGCGGGCACCGTGCTGATCAGCCACGACCGCGAGTTCCTGGCCCGGACGGTGACCAGGGTGCTCGAACTGGACCTGCACCAGAACCAGGTGAACCTGTACGGCGGCGGCTACGAGTCGTACCTGGAGGAGCGGGCGATCTCCCGCCGGCACGCCCGCGAGCAGTACGAGGAGTACGCGGACACCAGGGCCGGGCTGGAGGCGCGCGCCCAGATGCAGCGCAACTGGCTGGAGCACGGCGTGCGCAACGCCCGCCGCAAGGGCGGCGACAACGACAAGAAGGCCCGCGCGCAGCGCGCCGAGTCGACCGAGAAGCAGGCCGCGAAGGCCCGCCAGACGCAGCGGATGATCGAGCGGCTGGACGTGGTGGAGGAGCCCCGCAAGGAGTGGGAGCTGCGGATGGAGATCGCCGCCGCGCCGCGCTCCGGCTCGGTGGTGGCGACGCTCCGTCAGGCCGCCGTGAAGCGCGGCGGGTTCGCGTTCGGGCCGGTGGACCTGCAGATCGACTGGGCGGACCGGGTGGCGATCACCGGCGCGAACGGCGCCGGCAAGTCGACGCTGCTGGCGGCGCTGCTGGGCCGGCTGGAGCTGGACTCGGGCAGTGCGGCACTCGGTTCGGGCGTGCGGATCGGCGAGGTGGAGCAGGCCCGCGGCCACCTGTTCGGCGGCGACGCGGAGCGTGCGCTGCTGGACGCGTTCTCCGCCGCCGTGCCGGACCTGAACCCGGAGGACGTCCGCACCCTGCTGGCCAAGTTCGGCCTGAAGGCGGTGCACGTGCTGCGGCCGGCCGCGACGCTGTCGCCCGGCGAGCGGACCAGGGCGGCGCTGGCGCTGCTGCAGGCCCGCGGGGTGAACCTGCTGGTGCTGGACGAGCCGACGAACCACCTGGACCTGCCCGCGATCGAGCAGCTGGAGTCGGCGCTGGCGTCCTACACCGGGACGCTGCTGCTGGTCACCCACGACCGGCGGATGCTGGACACCGTGCAGGTGAACCGGCGGCTGGTGGTCGCGGACGGCAGGGTCGCCGAGGCCTGATCGGCAAGTCCTGGCAAGGCCGGGTCTTCCACTCGGCGTGCGCCGTGTGCTGTGCTGTCGCCCATGGTTGACAGTGCATCCACCACCGAGGCGCCGTCCTTCGCGACGGTGCCGCTCCGCCCGATGAGCGTGCCCGCCCAGGTGGCCGCGGAGCGCTGCCGGGACTTCCACGAGGTGATGGCGCAGCGCCGCACCGTCCGCGACTACTCGACCCGTCCGCTGCCCGAGGGCGTGCTGGAGTGGGCGATCCGCACGGCGGCGACCGCGCCGAGCGGGGCGCACGTGCAGCCGTGGCGGTTCGTGGTGGTGACCGACCCGGAGCGCAAGCGGCGGCTGCGGGAGGCCGCCGAGGCGGAGGAGCGCGAGTTCTACGCGCACCGGGCGTCCGACGAGTGGCTGGCGGCGCTGGCGCCGATCGGCACCGACTGGCGCAAGCCGTTCCTGGAGGACGCGCCCGCGGTGATCGTCGTGTTCGAGGTGCACAAGGGCCCGAACTCGCCGCGCCCGTACTACACGAAGGAGAGCGTCGGGATCGCCGTCGGGCTGCTGCTGGCGTCGCTGCACCAGGCGGGCCTGGCCACCCTGACGCACACGCCGAGCCCGATGCGCTTCCTGAACGAGATCTGCGACCGCCCGCAGGAGGAGCGCGCCGCGTACGTGATCCCGGTGGGGTACCCGGCGGACGACGCCCGGGTGCCGGACCTGGAGCGCAAGGCGCTGGACGAGGTGATGGTGCGGCTCTGAGCGCCACCGGGCGCGGGCGCGGACGGGGCGGCGCTCCGGCGTGCGCGGCCCCGCCCCGGCCCGGGCGGTGAACGTGCCGTGAGAGTACGGAATATCCGCTGGTGGGCGCGGTCGCGGATGGCCCATACTCCGGATCATGAGTCACTCCACCGACGCTCCTGACAACACCGTGCGCCCGCTGACCGCGGGCCGGCCGCCCGAGCTGCTGCCGCTCGGCGGCGGCGCGCACCTGCGCCGCCGCCGCGTGGCGGACGCGGCCGGGCTGAACGCCGCGGTGCTCGCCAACCTCGACCACCTGCGTCCGTGGATGCCGTGGGCCGCCCAGGCGCCGACGCTGCCGGAGAGCGAGCAACTGTCGGTGCGCGGCGAGCAGGTCTGGGACGAGGGCACCGACTTCATGTACCTGCTCGGGCTGGACGCCGAACCGGCCCTGGTGATCGGCGGGTTCGGCCTGCACGGCCGGATCGGCCCGGGCGCCCTGGAGATCGGCTACTGGGTGCACCGCGAGCACACCGGCCGCGGCCTGGCCACCGCCGCCGCCCGCGCCCTCACCGAGGCGGCGCTCGCCCTGCCGGGCATCACCCGGGCGGAGATCCACTGCGACGAGTCGAACGCCGCGAGCGCCGCGGTGCCGCGCAAGCTCGGCTACACGCTGGACCGGATCGACGCGGCGACGCCGACCGCCCCGGCGGAGACCGGCCGCAAGATGATCTGGGTGACCGGGGCCTGACGAGGTCCCGGCTGCGACCGACGGGGACGGCCGACGGCCGTCCCCGTTCGCGTTCCCGGCCGGTTCAGCGTCCGGCGAGCCGTTCGACCAGTGCCTGCCAGCTGTCGGCGAGCAGCGTGCCGAGGTCGCCGTTCCCGCAGCGGCCGACGGCCTGCTCGGGGGTGGGCGGGTCCATCGCCAGGAAGAGCAGCGGGGGGCCTTCGAGGGCGCTGGTGAGCTGGAAGGCGAGGGTGTCCAGGTCGCGCAGGCCGAGGTCGGCCCGGCCGAGCAGCATCCGCAGGTGCGGCTGGGTGAACACCGGCCCGCCGGACGGGACGGCGCCCTTGCGTTCGATCGCGGCGCGGGCGAGGTCGTGCCGGGCCAGCAGGAAGCGGGTCCGTTCGCGGCCGTAGGCGATCAGCCGGTCGACCGGGTCGGCGCCGGGGCCGAGCGGCGGCGGGCCGGACATCACCTGCTCCTGGAAGCACTGCTCCTCGGCGTCGAGCAGGGCGCGGAAGATGCCGGCCCGGGTGCCGAAGCGGCGGAAGACGGTCCCCTTCCCCAGGCCGGCGCGTTCGGCGAGCCCGTCCATGGTGACTTTCTCGGTGCCCAGTTCGGCGATCATCGCGCGGGCCGTGCAGAGCAGGGCCTCGCGGTTGCGGGCCGCGTCCGCGCGCTCGACCGGGGGCTTGCCGAAGGGGACGTCCATGGCTGCCAATTTACCTTCCGAGAAAAACGGGGTAAAGTCCGGTTCGTCGAAGCGGGGTAAAGTCCGGTTCGGCCCCGCAGGCGGCCCGCCCGAGACCGCCCCACCCGCCCGTCCCGTCCCGTTCGCGTCCGCCGCTCCCCCGGCGGGCGGCCGGAATCCGAGGAGAACTGTCATGCACCTGTTCCGCCTGGACGCCAGCATCCTGCCCGCCACCTCGACCAGCTCCGAGCTGGCCGACGCCGCCCACGCCGAGTGGACCGCCGCCCACCCCGAGGGCACCGTCACCCGCCGCCACCTGGGCACCGACCCGCTGCCCGGCGACGTCTGGGCCCCCGCCACGCTGGCCGCCTTCACCCCCGAGGACCAGCGCACCGACGAGCAGCGCGCCGCCGTCGCGCTCGGCGCCGAGCTCGCCGAGGAGCTGCGCACCGCGGACGCCGCGATCATCGCCGTGCCGCTGTACAACTGGGGCGTCTCCCAGCACTTCAAGACCTGGGTCGACGTGGTGATCGCCGGCGCCGGCCCGTCCGACCAGCTGCTCAAGGACAAGCCGGTCGTCCTGGCCACCTCGCTCGGCGGCGGCTTCGCCCCCGGCACCCCGCGCGAGGGCTGGGACCACTCCACCCCGTACCTGGAGCGCATCCTGCGCGACGTCTGGGGCGCCGACCTCACCGTCGTCCGCCGCGAACTGACCCTCGCCGCCGTCAACCCGGCGATGGAGGGCCTGCGCGGCCTGGCCGCCGAGTACCACACCCAGGCCCTGGACGCCGCCCGCGACGCCGGCAAGAACCTGGTCCGCGCCTGACGGGCCGACAGCAGCCGGGCGTCGGACGGGGATTCCCCCCCGGCCGGCGCCCGCGGCCGTCCGACGGGGAATCCCCTGGGGCGGCCGGGAGGCCACCGGGAGGTGACCTCCCGGTGCGGCGAATTGCCGTGCGGCCACCGGAGGGTGACGTTCCGTCCGATTTGTTGACCGTCCGGGTTCGGTTCCGCCCGGCCCGGACTACGATCGATCGATGACGGACACGACGCGCAGAGCAGACGACAGAGCCGCGGTCGCGGCCAGGTTCCCGGCCCTCCACGCGCCCCAGCGCTGGGAGTGGGGCGGCATCGACGCCCAGTTCACCACCGAGCTGCCGCCGGACGAACTGGTCACCAACATCCACCTGGTGGGGTTCACCGAGGGCCGGGTGGTCCTCTGCCGCGACGTGCGCGGCCACTGGTTCCTGCCCGGCGGCACCCGCGAGGCCGCCGAGAGCATCGAGTCCTGCCTGGCCCGGGAGTTGCGCGAGGAGGCGGGCGCCCGCCTGATCGGCCCCCCGACCTGGATCGGCCACCACCTCGCGGTGTCCGACGGCCCCTCCCCGTACCGCCCGTGGCAGCCGCACCCGGTCAAGGCGTGGCTCTGGGGCTGGGCGGAGGTCCTGGTCGACTCGCTCCCCACCAACCCGGCGGACGGCGAGCAGGTCCTCGAAGTCCGCCTCACCACGCCCGAGGAGGCGCAGTCCCTGCTGTCCCGCCACCGCGACCCGTGGTGGCCCGAACTCGTCGCGCTGGCCGCGGAGTCCCGCAGCGGCGGCTGACGGCGGACGGCCGGTCCGCGGCGGGACCGGCCGTCGTGGGCGGGGCTGCTACTTGCCCAGGCCGGCGCGGCGGAGGGCGTCGGCCATGGCGGAGTTGGCGGGGGCGGGCGGGGTGCGGTCGGCCTGGCGGCGGTCCTGGCGCGGGGGGCGGCTGTCGCGGCGGCCGCCGCCCTCGCGGGGCCCGGCGGCGGGCCGGGTCTCGTCGTCGAGGCGCAGGGTGAGACCGATGCGCTTGCGCTGGACGTCGACGGCGGTGACCTTGGCGCGGACGATGTCGCCGGGCTTGACCACCTCGCGCGGATCCTTGACGAAGTTCCTGGACAGCGCGGAGACGTGCACCAGGCCGTCCTGGTGCACGCCGATGTCGACGAAGGCGCCGAACGCGGCGACGTTGGTGACCACGCCCTCCAGGACCATGCCGACTTCCAGGTCGGAGATCTTCTCGACGCCGTCCTTGAAGGTGGCGGTCCGGAAGGCGGGCCGCGGGTCGCGGCCGGGCTTGTCGAGCTCGCCGAGGATGTCGGTGACGGTCGGCACGCCGAAGGTGTCGTCGGCGAAGTCGGCGGGCCGCAGCGAGCGCAGCACCGCGCCGTTGCCGATCAGGGCGCCGAGTTCGCCGCCGGTCGCGGCGAGGATGCGCCGGACCACCGGGTACGCCTCGGGATGGACGGCGGAGGCGTCGAGCGGGTCGTCGCCGCCGGGGATGCGCAGGAAGCCCGCGCACTGCTCGAACGCCTTCGGGCCGAGCCGCGCGACGTCCTTCAGCGCGCGCCGGGTCCGGAACGGACCGTTCGCGTCGCGGTGGGCGACGATGTTGTCCGCGAGCGTGCCGGTGATGCCGGAGACCCGGGTGAGCAGCGGCGCGGAGGCGGTGTTGACGTCGACGCCGACGGCGTTGACGCAGTCCTCGACCACGGCGTCCAGCGAGCGGGAGAGCTTGAGTTCGCTCAGGTCGTGCTGGTACTGGCCGACGCCGATCGACTTGGGGTCGATCTTGACGAGTTCGGCCAGCGGGTCCTGCAGGCGGCGGGCGATGGAGACCGCGCCCCGGATGGAGACGTCCAGGCCGGGCAGTTCCTGGGCGGCGAACGCGGACGCGGAGTACACGGACGCGCCGGCCTCACTGACCATCACCTTGGTGAGCCCGAGCTCGGGGTGCCGCTTGATCAGGTCGGCGGCGAGCCGGTCGGTCTCCCGGGACGCGGTGCCGTTGCCGATCGCGACCAGGTCGACCCGGTGCTCGGCGGCCAGCCGGGCCAGCGTGGCGAGCGCGGCGTCCCACTTGTTGGCGGGCTGGTGCGGGTAGATCGTCTCGTGCGCGACGACCTTGCCGGTGGCGTCGACCACGGCGACCTTGACGCCGGTGCGGAAGCCCGGGTCGAGGCCCATGGTGGCGCGGGTGCCGGCGGGAGCGGCGAGCAGCAGGTCGCGCAGGTTGGCGGCGAAGACCCGCACCGCCTCGTCCTCGGCCTCGGCGCGCAGCCGGGTGCGCAGGTCGATGCCGAGCCGGACCAGGATCCGGGTGCGCCAGGCCCAGCGGACGGTGTCGGTGAGCCACTTGTCGGCGGGGCGGCCGCGGTCGGCGATGCCGAAGCGGGCGGCGATCCGCTGCTCGTAGTCGCTCGCGCCGGGCAGGTCGGCCTCCTCGGCGCCGTCGTACGGGGAGAGTTCGAGGTCGAGGACCTCTTCCTTCTCGCCGCGCAGCATCGCCAGGATCCGGTGCGAGGGCAGCTTGGTGTAGGGCTCGGCGAAGTCGAAGTAGTCGGCGAACTTGGCGCCGTCCTGCTCCTTGCCGTCGCGGACCTTGGCGACCAGCCGGCCGCGGGTCCACATCCGCTCGCGCAGCGAGCCGACCAGGTCGGCGTCCTCGCCGAAGCGCTCGACCAGGATGGCGCGGGCGCCCTCCAGTGCGGCGGCGGCGTCGGCGACCTGCTCGTTGGTGTAGCCGGCGGCGAGCGCGGCCGGGTCCTGCGAGGGGTCGGCGAGCAGCGTGTCGGCCAGCGGTTCGAGGCCGGCCTCGCGGGCGATCTGGGCCTTGGTGCGCCGCTTGGGCTTGTACGGGAGGTAGATGTCCTCCAGCCGGGCCTTGGAGTCGGCGGCGAGGATCTGCGCGCGCAGCGTGTCGTCCAGCTTGCCCTGGGAGTCGATGGACTCCAGCACGGCGGTGCGGCGCTCCTCCAGCTCGCGCAGGTAGCGCAGCCGCTCCTCCAGGGTGCGCAGCTGGGTGTCGTCGAGGGCGCCGGTGGCTTCCTTGCGGTAGCGCGCGATGAAGGGGACGGTCGCTCCGCCGTCGAGCAGGCCGACGGCGGCCTGCACCTGGTTCTCGCGGACGCCCAGTTCCTCGGCGATCTTGCGTTCGACGGGCATGGTCACGATGCCGGTCACCCTTTCTGACGGTTGCGCGTGGAGTCGCCCGTGCATTCTGGCAGGTCCGGCCGACGGAATCCGGCGGGCCGGGTGGCCGAGGGGTGCGTGGCGCGTTCCGGGGACGTGCGGGGACACGCGCCGGTGCCGGGCCGGGCCCACCCGATTTGTCTGATATGAGATGGATCCGATGATCGCCCGACGCACTGGAGGACACGGTGGTGCAGGCCCCCGACCGGCCGATCCGCTGGACCCGCCCCGTGACCTGGCCCCGCGAGGTCCTCGCGCTGGCCGCGTACTGGCTCTCCAGCCGGATGCTGATGGTCGGTCTGGTCCGCTCCGGCAAGACCGAACCCGCCATCGAGGTGCACCGGCTGTACCACGGCTGGGCCGAGGTGCTGCGCACCGGCAGCTTCCCGGTGGACGACGTCGGCTGGCAGTACCCGCCGGGAGCGGCGCTGCCGATGCTCGCGCCCACCGCGGTGCCGTTCCTGACGTACCTTCAGGCGTTCGTCGGGCTGATGGTGCTCGCCGACGCGCTGGCCCAGTTCGCGCTGCTGCGGGCCTCGGCGGGCCGGCCCGGGCGGTCCACCTCGGGGGCCTGGCTGTGGGCCCTCGCCCTGCCGCTGCTGCTCGGACTGCCGTACGCCCGCTACGACGTGGCGGTCACCGCGCTGGCGGTGGCCTCGCTCCTGCTGACCGCCGCCCGGCCCCGCACGGCCGGGGCGCTGGCGGGGATCGGCGCCCTGCTCAAGGTGTGGCCGGCGCTGACCGTGCTCGGCACCCCGCGCGGCCGCACCACCCGGCAGGTCTGGACCTCCGGCGCCGCCGCCGCGCTCGCCCTGCTGCTGGTGCTGGCCGCCGCGTTCGACCACGTCCTGGACTTCCTGCCGGCGCAGCGCGCCCGCGGCGTGGAGATCGAGTCGCTGGCCGGCTCGGGCTTCCAACTGGCCCGGCTGTTCGGCTGGCCGGGCCGGGTCGAGCAGCGCTACGGCTCGATCGAGTTCCTCGGCCCGTACGTCCACCGGGCCTCGCAGCTGTCCCTGCTGATGACCGCGGTCGCGTTCGCCTGGCTGCTGCTGTGGCGGCTGCGGGCCCGCCGCTGGACCGCCGCCACCCCGTACGACGCGGCGCTCAGCGCGGTGCTGCTGTTCACCGTGACCAGCCGGGTGATCTCCCCGCAGTACCTGGTCTGGCTGATCGGCCTGGCCGCGGTGTCCCTCACCGTCCGCGGCACCAGCCAGCGGCCGGTGGCGCTGCTGCTGATCCCGGTGGCGGGGCTGACCACCGTCGACTACCCGCTGTTCTTCGACGCGGCGCAGGCCGGCGGCTGGCGGCCGACCGCGCTGATCGTGGCCCGCAACGCGCTGCTGCTGGGCGCGGGCCTGTGGTCCGCGGGCCGGCTGTGGCGGGCCACCGTGCCGTCCGCCGCGGACCGCCGGGCCGCGGCGGCGGCGGCCGGGCCGCAGCCGGACGCCGACCCGGTCCGCTCCGCCTGACCGGCCGTCGGCCGTACACTCGCCGCCATGGCCGACACCGCGCTGGACCGGCTCGCCGCCGGCAGTTACCTGCTGATCACCAGTTACCGCAAGGACGGCAGCGCCGTGCCGACGCCGGTGTGGGTGGTCCGCGACGGCGACGCCCTCGGGGTGTGGACCGTCGCCGACTCGTGGAAGGTGAAGCGGATCCGGCGGCGCGCCGACGTCCTGGTCGGGCCGTGCGACGTGCGCGGCAACCCGACCGGCGAGGCCGTCCCGGCGACCGCGGTGGTCGCCGACCCGGCCACCACCGAGCGCTACCGGCGGCTGATCGCCCGCAAGTACCGGCTGATCGGCCGGCTCACCCTGCTCGGCAGCCGGCTGCGCCGCGGCCGGGACGGCACGGTCGGCCTCACCATCCGCCCCACCGGACCGTCCTGACGCCGCGTCAGGCCTGGTACGGCAGCAGCTCGGGGCGCTTCGCGGGGCGCCCGTCGCCGGAGGAGCGGCCGCGCAGCCGCCGGCCGATCCACGGGCCGACGTGGGTGCGCAGCCAGCGGGCGTCGTCGCGGAGCCTGCGGCCGCGGGTCCGGGTGTCGGGTTCGGCGAGCGGCGCCCGCCAGTCCTCCTCGGACGGGCGGCCGAGCGCCTCCAGCACGGCCAGCGCGACCCGGCGGTGGCCCTCCGGCGACAGGTGGAGCCGGTCCTCGGCCCACAGGCGGCGGTCGTCGAACGCGGGCGCCGAGAACAGGTCGACCAGCACCGCCCGGCCGGGGTTCTCCCGCACCGTCCGCTCGACGAAGGCCTTCATCCGCAGGATCGCGGGCAGCAGCCGGGCGCTGCCGGCCATCCGCCGGGTCGGGTCGGTGGAGGTGAACAGCACGACGGTGCGGCCCTCGGCGACCAGCGCGGCGGCGCACTCGCCGAGCCGCCGCTCCACCTCGGCGACGTCGCAGCCGGGGCGCAGCACGTCGTTCAGCCCGCCGGCCAGCGTCACCAGGTCGGCGTCGGTCGCCGCGGCCAGGTCGACCTGCTCGTCGCGGATCTGGCCGATCAGCTTGCCCCGGACGGCGAGGTTCGCGTACCGGAACCCGTCCTGCTCCGCGGCGAGCGCCTCCGCGACGCGGTCCGCCCAGCCGCGGTACTCGCCGCCGGGCAGCACGTCGTCGCACATGCCCTCGGTGAACGAGTCGCCCACCGCCACCATCGCCCGGTACTTCCGCACGCCGCCTCCAGGGTTGTCCACCCGCCAACCCTACCGAGGCGTAACCACGGGCTCGGCCGGCGAGGGCGAGGCCGGCAGGCCCGCGCGGCCAGGACGGGCCCGTCCCGGCC
>NZ_JBHWDS010000007.1:0-196426 GCF_042734615.1 Kitasatospora sp. NPDC059646 | reverse complement strand
AGGGACCCGCAGCCGCGGGTCCCGGCGGCCCCTTCCACTCCTGTCCCAGGGGGACTTCCATGCACCACCCGCGCTCGCGCGCCCTCGCGGTCTCCGCCGCGTTCACCGCCCTCGCCCTCGGAGCGTTCGCCGCTCCCGCCCAGGCGGCCGACCACCAGCTGAAGCTGGAGGTCCCGGCCTCGGTGCAGATCCCCTCGACGCCCAAGGCCCCCGGGCAGTGGGACGAGAACCTGTCCGTCCGCTACGGCCGCACCGGCACCGGCATCCTGGACGGCCTCAAGCTGACCTTCGACACCAAGGACCTGGCCGGCGTCGCGCAGCTGACCGTCGGGGGCTGCGCCACCAGCGGCACCCTGATCACCTGCAACGTGGACCACCTGCAGTACGAGTCGATCAACTTCACCGGCCACCCGTGGCTGAGCGCGGTGGCCGGCGCCAAGCCCGGCAGCAGCGGCGTCCTGCACCTGCGGTTCTCCGGCGCGGGCGCGACCGAGGCCACCCAGGACGTCCGGGTCGACGTCGGCGGCCCGCGGTTCAAGCTGAAGGACGTCCCGCCGGTCAAGGGCGCCCGGCCGGGCGACACCGTGACCCCGTCGGTGGTGTTCGCCAACCGCGGCGAGACCGCCGCGAGCAAGGTGTTCGTCGAGGTCACCGCCGTCTCCGGGCTGAACCCCGTGCAGGTGCCCGCCAACTGCGAGTACCAGGACAACCCGGACGGCGCCTACGGCGAGAAGAGCTGGCCCGGCTCGGTGAACATGGCCTGCGCCGTGGACGCCGCCGTCGGCGCCGGCGAGGTCTACAAGCTCTCCCCGGTGTCCTTCAAGGTCGCCCCGACCGCCGAGTACACCTTCGCGGACATCGCGGTCTTCCCGACCGCCGACGCCGACAACTCCCAGGCCGCCCTGTGGCGCGCCAACGGCCCGCTGAAGCGCGGCACCGGCCCGGCCCTGACCCTGGCGAAGACCACCGACGCCGACCTGCTGGGCGCGCCGCTGAACGGCTACGACCACCGGATCGAGCAGGAGGTCATCGCCGACAACCCGGCGGACTTCTCCGCCTCCGCCGCCTGGGCCCCCGCCAACGGCGGCCGGACCGGCACGCTGACCGTCGTCGAGGCCAACTCCGGCCCGGCCTCGATCTTCGACCGCTCCGGCGGCGAGGCCACGCCGCACCTCTCGACCGTCCTCCCCGCCGGCGTCAGCGTCACCAAGGTCCCGGCCGGCTGCGGGGCCGTCGAGTGGGAGAACGGCCAGCACGTCGAGCACCCGAACAAGTACAGCTGCGAGGGCCCGTTCTGGGTGCCGTCCGGCTACCTGCGCAGCTACGACTTCGAGCTGAAGGTCGACGACCCGGCCGCCGCCGCCAAGGCCGTGGTCTCGCTGCAGAACACCGTGAGCGCGAACGAGCCCGGCCACCCGTCGGCCGTGATGTCCTGGGACCACAACCCGGCCAACGACCGGATCGAGGTCGCGCTCGGCACCACCGCGGGCGGCGGACTGCCGACCGCGACCGCCAAGCCCACCACGACGGCCACCGCCACCGTCGCGCCGCCCGTCGTGCAGCCCACCGGCAGCGCCTCGGCCCGCCCGTCCGGCTCGGGCGCCCCGAGCGCCTCGGCGTCCAGGACGTCCGGCGGCGGCCTGGCGTTCACCGGCAGCGAGGGCACCGGCACCATGGTCGGCCTGGGCGTCGGCGCCATCGTGCTGGGCGGCGGCGTGATCGCCCTGGTGGCCCGCCGCCGGCGCGGGGCGCACGGCTGACACCGCGTCAGGAACCTCCGGGCCGCCGGGTCGGCGGCCCGGGGGTCCGGCACGGCCGGGCCCGGCGGCGCGCGGCGCGACATCCCGTGGCGGGACAGCCCGTGAGCCTGGCTACCCTGGTGGGGTGAGCGATCAGAGCACTCTCCCCGCGACCGACGACCTTCCCGAGCAGATGCGCGTCCGGCGCGAGAAGCTGGACCGGCTGCGGGCCGCCGGCATCGACCCGTACCCGGTCGGCTTCCCCCGCACCTCGACCATCGCCGAACTGCGGGACAAGCACCCCGACCTGGCGCCGGACACCGCGACCGGCGAGCGGGTCGGCATCACCGGCCGGGTCGTCCTGGCCCGCACCGGCGGCAAGCTCTGCTTCGCCACCCTGCGCGACGGCTCCGGCGACCTCCAGGTGATGCTGTCCCTGGACAAGCTGGGCGAGGAGCGGCTGGCCGCCTGGAAGACCGACATCGACCTCGGCGACCAGGTCGGCGTCGAGGGCGAGGTGATCACCTCCCGCCGCGGCGAGCTGAGCGTGATGGTGGACCGCTGGGAGCTCACCGCCAAGTGCCTGCGCCCGCTGCCGGACAAGCACAAGGGGCTGACCGACCCGGAGGCCCGGGTCCGCCAGCGCTACGTCGACCTGATCGTGAACCCCGAGGCGCGCGAGATGCTCCAGCTGCGCACCAAGGTGATCCGCTCGATCCGCCGCACCTACGAGGACCGCGGCTACCTCGAGGTCGAGACCCCGATGCTGCAGCCGATCCACGGCGGCGCCAACGCCCGCCCGTTCAAGACGCACATCAACGCGTACGACATCGAGCTGTACCTGCGGATCGCGACCGAGCTGTACCTCAAGCGCCTGGTGGTCGGCGGCGCCGAGAAGGTCTTCGAGATCAACCGGAACTTCCGCAACGAGGGCGCGGACGCCACCCACAACCCGGAGTTCACCGCCCTGGAGTCGTACGAGGCGTACGGCGACTACGACACCCAGGCCGAGCTGATCCGGGCGATCATCGTGAACGCCGCGCGGGACGCGCTGGGCACCACCGTGGTCCGGGGTCTCGGCCCGGACGGCGTGGAGCACGAGATCGACCTCGCCGAGCCCTGGGAGGAGGTCTCGGTCTACCCGGGCATCTCCGCCCGCCTGGGCACCGAGGTCACCCCCGCCACCTCCGTCGAGGAGCTGCGCGAGCTGGCCGCCAAGCACGGCCTGGACCAGTACCTGGAGGACAGCTGGGACCACGGCCAGATCGTCCTGGAGCTGATCGAGCGCCTGCTGGAGCACCACGCGATCAAGCCGACCTTCATCAAGGACTACCCGACCTCGGTCTCCCCGCTGACCCGCCGGCACCGCTCGATCGAGGGCGTGGCGGAGAAGTGGGACCTGGTGATCTTCGGCACCGAGATCGGCACCGCCTACTCCGAGCTGATCGACCCGGTCGAGCAGCGCGCCCGGCTGACCGCCCAGTCGCTGCTGGCGGCCGGCGGCGACGTCGAGGCGATGCAGCTGGACGAGGACTTCCTGCGCGCGCTGGAGTACGCGATGCCGCCCACCGGCGGCCTCGGCCTCGGCGTGGACCGCCTGATCATGCTGCTGACCGGCAAGAACATCCGCGAGACGGTGCTGTTCCCGCTGGTGAAGCCGGAGAAGGCCGGAAAGGGCGACAAGGCCGCCGAGGCCGGCGCCGAAGCCGACGAGGACACCGAGGAGTAACCCGTGGAGTACGTCAGCGCGATCGTGCCGCCGCTGTTCATGGCGATCGGTTTCGCCTTCCTGGTGCGGGCCATCGTCCGCAGCCAGGGCGGCGCGCAGAAGTCCAAGGAGGACGCCGCCGCCGAGGCGATGGCGGCGCGTCCCACCGCCGAATAGCGCGGCCGCGGGCCGGTGCGCGGTTCTCCCCGAAAGGGGGAACGGCGCGCCGGTCCGTTTGCCGTTTGCCGCCCTTTGTCCGTTTCGGTCCTATCCTGGGCCGCACTATGGTGCGGCCACTCGGAGAACTCGAGAACGACATCATGACCCGGGTCTGGCAGTGGAACCGCCCGGTCACCGTTCGGGAGGTTCTGCAGGATCTGCGATCGGAACGTGAAATCGCGTACACGACCGTGATGACGGTGCTCGACAAGCTCTATCGAAAGGGCTGGGTGCGCCGGGAGCGCGCCGGGCGCGCATACCGATATGAGCCGGTCTCCTCGCGCGAGGCTTACACCGCGGCACTGATGAACGACGCCTGGGCGACGAGTGACAATCCGGCCGCCGCACTGGTGCACTTCTTCGGGATGATGTCGCCGGAACAGCGCGAGTGGCTGCGGGACGCCCTGCGGGTGGCGGGCGTCGATACCGAGGAGACCCGCCCGCCCGGGGCACGATAACGTTCCCCGGCATGGAGGTCACCATCCGCCGTGCGCGGACCACCGACGTGCGCGCCGTTCGCCGGCTCATCGACACCTACGCCCGCGGCGGCATTCTGCTCGACAAGCCGACCGTCACCCTGTTCGAATCCGTCCAGGAGTTCTGGGTGGCGGAACGCGACGAGGACGGCCGCGTGGTGGCGTGCGGCGCGCTGCACGTGATGTGGGAGGACCTGGCCGAGGTGCGCACCCTCGCGGTCGATCCGGTCTGCAAAGGCCGGGGCGTCGGCCACAAGCTGCTGGACAAGCTGCTGGAGACCGCACGCTGGCTCGGCGTCCGTCGGATTTTCTGCCTGACGTTCGAGGTGGCGTTCTTCTCGAAACACGGCTTCGTCGAGATCGGCGAAAACGACGATCGTACGGCAGACCCGGCAGTCGTGGCCACAGAAGTCTATGAAGAACTTCTGCGCTCGTACGACGAAGGCGTCGCCGAGTTCCTCGACCTGGAGCGGGTGAAGCCGAACACACTGGGCAACTCGCGCATGCTGCTGCACCTCTGATGCGGCTCTCCGGGCGCGACCGGCGGCACAGGGGTTTGTGTTTTGCGGGAAAAGGCGCTTTCCTTTCTCTAGGCAATGGACCGTTATCGCGGAAAGGGAAGCCCGTGGCACAGAGGGTTCAGGTCATTCTGGAAGACGATCTCGACGGCGGCTCCGCGGACGAGACGGTGACGTTCGCCCTGGACGGCGTGGCCTACGAGATCGACCTGAAGAGCGACAATGCGGACAAGCTCCGCGGCCTGCTGGCCCCGTACGTCGAGAAGGGCCGCAAGCAGAGCGGCCGGCTGACCGCGCCGCGGCGCGGCGGCGCCCGGGGCGCCGGCCGCTCCGCCTCCTCGGCCGGACAGGCCGACACCGCCAAGATCCGCAACTGGGCGAAGGAGAACGGCTACCCGGTCAACGACCGCGGCCGGGTCCCGAGCAACGTGCGCGAGGCGTACGAGAAGGCCAACGCCTCCTGAGGCGTCCGGTCTCAGCGCGCGGGCGGCAGCCCCAGCCGCTCCCGCGCGCAGGCGTCCGCCAGGGCGTCCAGCAGGCACAGCAGGTCGGGCGAGCGCAGGTCCGCTGCGGGCCGCGCGGCACCGGCCCGCAGCCAGTCGGCGGTCCGCGGTTCGGGCACCCGGGCTTCTCCCGGGTGCGCCGCGACGGCGTCGATCGGCAGCCGCAGTTCGGGGCCCCAGCCGAGCCAGCCCAGCAGGTCGGGCACCGGCTCGGCGGCCCCCGGGGCGAGCAGGAAGACGGCGAGGCCGCCGCGCCGCAGCACCGGCCCGGTGGTGCGGCCGAGCCGGTCCAGGCGGTCGAGCGCGGCCAGTGCGGGCCGCAGCGGTGCGGTCACCCGGTCCGATCCGCGCCAGCCGGCCACGGGCGCCGGGGTGCGGGCGGCGGCGGGCGGCGGGCGGGTCACGACCTGTGCAACGCTGGAGTGGGCGACGCGGTCACGGGACCGCCGCCGACACGGTGGCCGTTCCCGGGGAACCGGCCTGACGCTCCGTCACGCCGGGTGTGCGGACGGCCGACTTCTCGCCAGGCGAACAAGCACCCCCGGGAATCCACGCGAAACCGGCCGCCCGACCGGGTATGAATGCAGGTGGACGGGGTCGTACGAGCCCGGCCGCAGCACTGCGCGGGGCCGGTCCACCGGTTCCATCGGACCGTGTTCGCCGTTGGCGTAGCGGTATCCGGTGCATCGGGCCCGCCGCTGGGAACACCGTCTCCCAGCATCAGGTTGGGAAAGGTGTCGGCTGGTCGCGCAGCATGTTTCTCCCGCTCCGGTGGGAGTTCCGTAGCCGCGCCGCTGAGCGGGACTAGCATGCGGAAGGACAGGGCGGGGACGGCCCCCGAACTGACCGACCGCTCTGAGGAGCGATTAACGATGTTCGAGAGGTTCACCGACCGCGCGCGGCGGGTTGTCGTCCTGGCACAGGAAGAAGCCCGGATGCTCAACCACAACTACATCGGCACCGAGCACATCCTCCTGGGCCTGATCCACGAGGGCGAGGGTGTCGCCGCCAAGGCGCTGGAGAGCCTCGGCATCTCGCTCGAGGCGGTCCGCCAGCAGGTCGAGGAGATCATCGGTCAGGGCCAGCAGGCCCCGTCCGGCCACATCCCCTTCACGCCCCGGGCGAAGAAGGTGCTGGAGCTGTCGCTCCGCGAGGCCCTTCAGCTCGGCCACAACTACATCGGCACCGAGCACATCCTGCTCGGCCTGATCCGCGAGGGCGAGGGCGTCGCCGCCCAGGTCCTGGTGAAGCTCGGCGCCGACCTGAACCGGGTGCGCCAGCAGGTGATCCAGCTGCTGTCCGGCTACCAGACCGGCAGCGGCAAGGAGTCGGCCACGGCCGGCGGCCCGGCCGAGGGCACCCCGTCCACCTCCCTGGTGCTCGACCAGTTCGGCCGCAACCTGACGCAGGCCGCCCGCGAGGCCAAGCTCGACCCGGTGATCGGGCGCGAGAAGGAGATCGAGCGGGTCATGCAGGTGCTGTCCCGCCGCACCAAGAACAACCCGGTGCTGATCGGCGAGCCCGGCGTCGGCAAGACCGCCGTCGTCGAGGGCCTGGCCCAGGCGATCGTCAAGGGCGAGGTCCCGGAGACGCTGAAGGACAAGCAGCTCTACACGCTGGACCTCGGCGCCCTGGTGGCCGGCTCGCGCTACCGCGGTGACTTCGAGGAGCGCCTGAAGAAGGTGCTCAAGGAGATCCGCACCCGCGGCGACATCATCCTGTTCATCGACGAGCTGCACACCCTGGTCGGTGCGGGCGCCGCCGAGGGCGCGATCGACGCCGCCTCCATCCTGAAGCCGATGCTGGCCCGCGGTGAGCTGCAGACCATCGGCGCCACCACGCTGGACGAGTACCGCAAGCACCTGGAGAAGGACGCCGCGCTGGAGCGCCGCTTCCAGCCGATCCAGGTCGCCGAGCCCTCGCTCCCGCACACCATCGAGATCCTCAAGGGCCTGCGCGACCGGTACGAGGCGCACCACCGCGTCTCGATCACCGACGCCGCCCTGGTCGCCGCCGCCACCCTGGCCGACCGGTACATCTCGGACCGCTTCCTGCCGGACAAGGCGATCGACCTGATCGACGAGGCCGGTTCCCGGATGCGCATCCGCCGGATGACCGCGCCGCCGGACCTGCGCGAGTTCGACGAGAAGATCGCCGAGGTGCGCCGGGAGAAGGAGTCCGCGATCGACGCGCAGGACTTCGAGAAGGCCGCGTCGCTGCGCGACAACGAGAAGCAGCTGCTCCAGGCGAAGGCCAAGCGGGAGAAGGAGTGGAAGGCCGGCGACATGGACGTCGTGGCCGAGGTGGACGAGGAGCTCATCGCCGAGGTCCTGGCCACCGCCACCGGCATCCCGGTCTTCAAGCTGACCGAGGAGGAGTCCTCGCGCCTGCTGCGCATGGAGGACGAGCTGCACAAGCGGGTCATCGGCCAGGAGGACGCCATCAAGGCGCTGTCCCAGGCGATCCGCCGCACCCGGGCCGGTCTGAAGGACCCGAAGCGCCCCGGTGGCTCGTTCATCTTCGCCGGCCCCTCGGGTGTCGGTAAGACCGAGCTGTCGAAGACCCTCGCGGAGTTCCTGTTCGGGGACGAGGACGCGCTGATCGCGCTCGACATGTCCGAGTTCTCGGAGAAGCACACCGTGTCGCGGCTGTTCGGCTCCCCGCCCGGATACGTGGGCTACGAGGAGGGCGGCCAGCTCACCGAGAAGGTGCGCCGCAAGCCGTTCTCGGTGGTCCTGTTCGACGAGGTCGAGAAGGCCCACCCGGACATCTTCAACTCGCTGCTGCAGATCCTGGAGGACGGTCGCCTGACCGACTCCCAGGGCCGGGTCGTGGACTTCAAGAACACGGTCATCATCATGACCACCAACCTCGGCACCCGGGACATCTCCAAGGGCTTCAACCTGGGCTTCGCGGCCACGGGTGACGTCCAGACCGGCTACGAGCGGATGAAGGCCAAGGTCGGCGAGGAGCTCAAGCAGCACTTCCGCCCCGAGTTCCTGAACCGTGTCGACGACATCGTGGTGTTCCACCAGCTGTCGGAGGCCAACATCATCGAGATCGTCGACCTGATGATCGCGAAGGTGGACCAGCGGATGAAGGACCGCGACATGGGCATCGAGCTCAGCGCGGAGGCGAAGAGCCTGCTGGCGAAGCGCGGCTACGACCCGATCCTGGGTGCCCGTCCGCTGCGCCGCACGATCCAGCGGGAGATCGAGGACCACCTGTCCGAGAAGATCCTGTTCGGCGAGCTGCGGTCCGGCCACATCGTGGTCGTCGGCGTGGAGGGCGAGGGCAAGAACGCCAAGTTCACCTTCCGCGGCGAGGAGAAGTCCCCGGTGGCGGACACCCCGGCGGCGGTCTCGGCGACCGGCCCGGATCTGACGAAGTAATAGCGTTCGCAAAGCCGCCGCCCCCGACCTGTTCAGGTCGGGGGCGGCGGCTTTTCGGTGCCCGGTCTTTCAGTTGAAAAACTGTTTAGGTTTCCGTGTGCTGTGAATGCGGGCGGGTGCGCTGCCGAACGGGTGGGCTCCGACGCGGTACGAGTGCGACCGACCCGGCTGCCGTCTGCGCCGTCGGTAGATTGACGGATCGTCAGCTGATGGGAGTTGCCGGAGCATAGCGGCGTGGCCATGCCATGGTCAAGGTCTTTCTTTTTTACCCGACCTTGGGTCAAATGTCGTCCACCTGTCTTGCATTGGTTCACCGGCTCGGCCATCAGCCGTATCCGGTTAGGGGAGGACGTCACCACGTTGAAGATGACCAAGAAGGTTGCCGCGGCCTCCGCAGCCATCGCGGTGACCGCCGCGCTGGGTGCGGGCATGCTGCCGGGCACGGCCACCGCCGCCCCGGTCACGCCGGTCGCCAAGGACCCGGCCGAGGCCATCCAGAACGACACCGTGCCCCGCGAGCTGCAGAGCCCGCTGGCCGACAAGGTGCAGGCCGAGCAGAAGGCCGCGATAGAGCAGCTGGTCAACGGCACGGCCAAGGTCGAGAAGCACGGCAGTGGTTCCTCGGTGAAGCTGGGCCGCGACAAGTACGTCGAGCTGTCCCGCGAGCGCACCGACCGGATCTTCACCATCCTCGTCGACTTCGGTGACCAGGTGGACAACACCACCACCACCGCCGACGGCAAGGTGAAGTACGGCGGCACCCCCGGCCCGGCCCGCAACCAGATCGCCGCCCCGGACCGCACCAAGGACAACTCCACGGCCTGGCAGGCGGACTACAACCAGGCCCACTACCAGGACCTGTACTTCGCGCCCGACAAGCCGTCGCTGAAGACCTACTACGAGCGCCAGTCCTCGGGCCGGTACTCGGTCGACGGCCTGGTCACCGACTGGGTGCGGGTGCCGTGGAACGAGGCCCGCTACGGCTCGGACTACTGCGGCCAGCACGTCTGCGCCAACGCGCAGGACCTGATCCGCGACGGCATCAACGCCTGGGTCGCCGACCAGAAGGCCAAGGGCCGCACCGACGCCCAGATCAAGGCCGACCTGGCGCAGTACGACCAGTGGGACCGTTACGACTACAACGGCAACGGCAACTTCAACGAGCCGGACGGCTACCTGGACCACTTCCAGATCGTCCACGCCGGTGAGGACCAGTCGGCCGGCGGCGGCGCGCAGGGCGACAACGCGCTGTGGGCGCACCGCTCGTACGTGTACGCCAACCAGGCGGGCAAGACCGGCCCCGACAACAACAAGCTGGGCGGCACCCCGATCGGCGCCACCGGCCTGTGGGTCGGCGACTACACCATGCAGCCGGAGAACGGCGGCCTGGGCGTGTTCGCCCACGAGTACGGCCACGACCTGGGCCTGCCGGACCTGTACGACACCAGCGGCCAGGGCATCGACAACTCGGTCGGCTTCTGGTCCCTGATGTCGTCGGGCTCCTGGCTCGGCGAGGGCAAGAACGAGATCGGCGACATGCCGAACGACCTGGACATCTGGTCGAAGCTGAAGCTCGGCTGGCTGGACTACGACACCGCCAAGGCCGGCAAGAACGCCGTCAGCCTGCTCGGCCCGGTCGAGTACAACACCAAGCGCAAGCAGGGCCTGATCGTCGACCTGCCGGCGAAGACCGTCGTCACCGAGATCAACACCCCCTTCGCGGGCGGCAACGAGTGGTGGAGCGGCAGCGCCGACAACCTGAACGTCTCGCTGACCCGTGACGTCGACCTGACCGGCAAGACCTCGGCCAAGCTCACCGCGAAGGCCTGGTACGACCTGGAGCAGGACTACGACTTCGCGTACGCCGAGGTCTCCGTCGACGGCGGCCAGAACTGGTCCTCGCTGGCCGGCACCTTCAACGGCGCCGCGCTGCCGGAGAACTCCATCACCGGCAACTCGAACGGCTGGGGCGACCTGTCGTTCCCGCTGGACGCGTACGCCGGCAAGGCGATCAAGGTCCGCTTCCACAACACCACCGACCCGGGCGTCCACATGAAGGGCCTCGCCCTGGACGAGATCGCGGTGACGGCGGACGGCGCGACCGTGTTCACCGACGGCGCCGAGAACGGCGACAACGGCTGGGCGGTGTCCGGCTTCTCGCGGATCTCCGGCAAGTTCAGCAAGGACTACGACCAGCACTACCTGGTCGAGAACCGTCAGTACGTGTCCTTCGACACCACGCTGAAGACCGGCCCGTACAACTTCGGCTCGGCCGCGCGTCCGGACTGGGTGGAGCACTACGCCAACCAGAACGGCATCCTGATCTGGCTGTGGGACTCCTCGCAGTCGGACAACAACGTCGCCAACCACCCCGGCCAGGGCCTGATCCTGCCGATCGACGCCCACCCGGCGCCGCTGAAGTGGAACGACGGCACCCTGATGCGCCCGCGCTTCCAGGCGTACGACGACACCTTCCGCTTCGAGCGCACCACCGGCCTGCAGCTGCACAAGGCCGACGCGCTCACCAAGATCCCCAGCGAGCGCGGCGTGACGGTCTTCAACGACCGCACCAACACCTACTGGGACGAAAGCAACAAGTACAGCGGGGTCAAGGTGCCGAACACCGGCACCCAGATCCAGGTGCTGTGGCAGTCGCACAACGAGCTGGAGGCCCTGATCTCCGTCAAGCGCACCAAGTGACGCTCGGCTGAGCGAAGGTCCTGAACGGAGGGCCCCGGCGGTTTTCGAACCGCCGGGGCCCTTCGGCGTCCTACCGGGCGGCGGGCGGGAGCAGGGCGAGGAAGTCGGCCATCGCGGCGGTGACCTGCTCGGCGGTCCACTCCAGGGCGGCGGCGGCCACCGTCACCTCGGTCATCGACGCGGCGGGCTGCGGACCGGGCTCCCGCCAGCCGCCGAACAGCGAAACGCCCTGCTCCTCGGCCTGCCGGTGGCCGGCCTCGTTCAGCTGCTCGGCGGGGTGCGGCAGCCAGAGCTGGAACTGGTGGGTGTGCGGCGGCGCCGGGTTGATCCGGGCCCCCCGGGTCCCGGCGAGTGCGGCGGCGATCACCTTGGCGTGCGCCACGTACTCGGGCAGCCGGGGCAGCTCGCGGTCCAGGCCGGCCAGCGCGGACAGCACCGCGGGCCACTGCTGCCACAGCTTGCCGCCGTAGCGGTGCCGCCAGACCTTGATCCGGCGGACGAACTCCTCCTCGCCGGCGACGAGGGCGCCGCTGTGCCCGCCGAGCGACTTGTAGCAGGAGACGTACACCGACCCGGCGCGGGCGCAGATCTCCGGCAGGCTCCGGCCGAGGTGCGGGGCGGACTCCCACAGCCGGGCGCCGTCCAGGTGGACCGGCAGGCCGCGGTCGGCGGCGAAGTCGTACAGCGCGGTCAGCTCCTCCCAGCTGGGCAGCAGGAAGCCGGCGTCGCGCAGCGGGAGTTCCAGCATCAGCACGTCGAAGGGCTCGTCCAGGGCGGCGAGCTGCGCGGCGGTGGGCTGCTGCGGGCCGGTGGCCTGCGGGACGGTGCGCAGGCCGCTGAGCACCTGGTGGGCGCGGCGTTCGTGGACCTCGGGGTGGGCGAGCGGATGCATGGCGACGACCGGCCCGTGGGTGGCGGCCC
This sequence comes from Kitasatospora sp. NPDC059646, assembly GCF_042734615.1. NCBI lineage: Bacteria > Bacillati > Actinomycetota > Actinomycetes > Kitasatosporales > Streptomycetaceae > Kitasatospora > Kitasatospora sp. NPDC059646. Next base: position 184,250 of record NZ_JBHWDS010000007.1, on the reverse strand, counting down.
AGGTCTTCAGGGCGGCCTGCTGGGCCATCGTGCCGGTGGGGAAGTAGGCGGCGTCGGGCTTGCCGAGCAGGTCGGCGGTGCGGCGCTCCAGGGTGCGCACGATGCCGTTGCCGTACAGGTCGGTGGGCTCGTCCAGCGGGTAGGGGCCGTCGGCGAGCGCGGCGAGGTCGGCGAGCGACTCGCGGACGGTCTGCGGGCGGCCGCCGGACAGCAGGCGGTCGGCCCGGCGGCGGGCGGTGAAGCGGGGGTCCTGCACCGGGGTGTCGTTCATCAGCTGATCATCTCCGACGGCATGGGTGGACCGGACGGCACAGCTGGTTCGAAAGCCCGTTCTACCCGAACCGCTTCGGACCCAAACCGGCCGCTTCCCGGTGGCGATGGTCACAGGCTCCCGGCGACGTACGACCGACGGTAGGAGGTTTACGGGCTCTTGTACCGGTCTGTCCGATGCTCCGGATGGCTATTCCGTGAGCTTCGTCGACTACCCGCCGTCGTACGTCACACGCTTGGGCCCGCCCCGGGGGGTCGTTTACACCGGAGTCGTTCCACCAGTTCGGCGAGCCCCGCGGCTCGGCCCCGCTCTGGCCCCGTCCGTGAGGTACCGACTCCCGATGCGTTCTCTTCCCGCCACCGGCCGCCGGCTTCTCCAGGCGATCAGCGCCTCCCACGTCCGGTCCGTCCTGTCGGCCGACACCCTGGCCTCGGTCCGCCGGGCCCCCGCCAAGGCGGTCGCCTCCGGTGCCGTCGTGGTCGCCTTCGGCGCCCTGATGATCCCGGGCGGGCAGGCCGCCGCCCAGCCGGTGCCGGCCGAACTGGGCGCCTCCGTGTTCGCCCCGGCCGACGCCCACCCGGACTCCGCCGACGTCCAGCTGTCCGAGCCGGTGAGCCACCAGGGCGACACCACCAGCCCGATCGCCGTGGTCGCGGCCAACCTGGAGCGCCTGGCCCACCCGGCCGACGACCAGCACTCCGCCGACCAGCACCAGGACCAGCCGCACCAGGACGAGCAGGCCTCGCGCGGCGAGCAGCGCCAGGAGCTGCCGGCGGCCGAGCAGCAGCCCGCGCCCGCCCCGGCCGAGCAGCCCGCCCCGGCGCAGCAGCCGGCCCCCCAGCCCGCCCCTGCGCCCGAGCCCGCCCCCGCCCCGGCGCCGGCCCCGGCTCCCGCCCCGGCCAAGCCGGACTGGTCCTCCCCCGCCCCCGGCGCGACGATCAGCAACCCGTACCACAAGACCAACGCCTCGTACGCGGCCGGCTACCACACCGGCACCGACTTCGCGGTCTCCGTGGGGACCCCGCTGGTCGCGGTCGGCAACTCGACCGTCGTGTCGGCGGGCTGGGCCGGCGCGTACGGCAACCAGATCGTGCTGAAGCTGGAGGACGGCCGCTTCGCCCAGTACGCGCACCTGTCGCAGCTGGGCGTGAAGGCGGGGCAGCACGTGCACGCGGGCGACCAGATCGGCAAGTCCGGCAACACCGGCAACTCGACCGGCCCGCACCTGCACTTCGAGATCCGCACCGTGAACCAGTACGCGAAGGTGATCGACCCGGTCGGCTACCTGAAGGGCCACGGCGCGAGCAACTTCTGATCCCGCCAACCGCCCCGGCCCCGGCCGCCCGGGGGACCCGTCGAGCCGTCCGCGTCAGTGCGCGGACGGCTCGATGCGTGCGGCGACCTCCAGGGCGACCTCCAGGGCCGCCTCCATCGCCTCGTCCAGGCTGGGGGCGGCGGCCGCCGGCTGTCCGCCGGACCCCTCGCACAGGTCGGCCTTGAGCAGGAACATCGCCGAGTGCATGGACGTCAGCGCGACGGTGGCGCGCAGCTTGTCGCGGAAGGTCGGCTCCGGCCCGTGCAGCAGGGTGATCATCTTGATCATCCGGTCCTTGAAGGCCAGCCCGGCCGCGGACTCCCGCAGCGCGGGCTGGTTCTCGTGGAAGAAGCGCAGCAGCGGCGCCCGCTCGCCCATGCCGGCGGCGAACCGGCGGAGCAGTTCGTCGCGCAGTTCGGGGGACCACTCCTTGCCCTCGCCGAAGGCGATGGCGTCGTCCAGCGGGGCGGCCATCTTCTCGACGATGCCGCGGACGATGTCGTCCTTGGTCTTGAAGTGGTAGTAGAGGGCGGCCTTGGTGACGCCCAGGCGGTCGGCGATCTCGCGCAGCGAGGTCTTCTCGTAGCCGTGCTCGGCGAACAACTCCAGGGCCACGTCGATGATCCGCGCTCGGGTGTCGCTGCGGGGGCTCGGGGTGGTGGTCATCGCTGGCGGCCTGCCTCGGGAAGCGGGAGCGGACGGGTGTCAAGGTCCGGTTCTGTCGGCATTCTCCCTGCCCAGGGGGGCTGCGACGAAACTGGCTTGACGACCGGCTGGGTAACAACTTACCGTGCCGGACGGCAATTAACTAGCCGGTCGTCAAGTAAGTACCCGCCGCGGACAGCTCTGCGGCACCTCGCGCCACGGGAGAGACGCACCATGACAACCCAGCAGTCCGAGGCGGCTCCGGAGGAGCCATCCGTCGAACCCGCCAAGGGCGACGGATTCGAGCAGCGGCCGCACCGCGAGGTCCGCCTGGTGATGATCGGCCTGGTGATCACCATGCTGCTCGCCATGCTCGACAACCTGATCGTCGGCACCGCGATGCCGCGCATCGTCGGCGAGCTGAACGGCGCCGAGCACATGGCCTGGGTCGTCACGGCCTACACCCTGGCCACCGCGGCCTCCACCCCGATCTGGGGCAAGGTCGGCGACCTGTACGGCCGCAAGGGCTCGTTCCTGGTCTCGATCGCGATCTTCCTGGTCGGCTCGGCGCTGTCCGGCATGTCGCAGACCATGACCCAGCTGATCGCCTTCCGCGCCGTCCAGGGCCTGGGCGCCGGCGGTCTGATGGTCGGCGTGATGTCGATCATGGGCGCGCTGGTGCTGCCCCGCGACCGCGGCAAGTACCAGGGCATGTTCGCCGCCGTCATGGCGCTGGCCACCATCGGCGGCCCGCTGATCGGCGGCTTCATCACCGACCACCTGAACTGGCGCTGGACGTTCTACGTCAACCTGCCGCTGGGCGCGATCGCGCTGGTCTTCATCGTCGTGGTGCTGAAGCTCCCGAAGGTCCGCTCCAACGCGAAGATCGACTACCTCGGCTCGGTGCTGCTGACCGTCGGCATCGTCTCGATGGTGCTCATCACCACCTGGGGCGGCCACGAGTACGCCTGGGGCTCGAAGCAGATCCTCGGCCTGGGCGCGCTGTCCGTGGCCTCGATCATCGGCTTCTGCTACGTCGAGCAGCGGGTCGCCGAGCCGGTCATCCCGCTGGGCCTGTTCCGCAACCGCAACTTCACGATGGTCTCGATCATCGGCTTCATCGTCGGCTTCGCGATGTTCGGCGCGGTCACCTTCCTGCCCACCTACCAGCAGATCGTCCAGGGCGCCTCGGCGACCAACTCGGGCCTGCTGCTGATGCCGATGATGTTCGGCATGCTGGTGATCTCGCTGGTGGTCGGCCAGGCCATCACCAAGACCGGCAAGTACCGGATCTACCCGATCATCGGCACCGTGGTGATGGGCGGCGGCTCGCTGCTGCTGTCCACCCTGTCCGTGGACACCACCAGCTTCGCGTCCTCCTGCTACATGGTGGTGCTCGGCGCCGGCATGGGCTTCCTGATGCAGGTCACCATGCTGGTCGCGCAGAACAGCGTGGAGATGAAGGACATGGGCGTGGCCTCCTCCTCCGCCACCCTGTTCCGCACCATCGGCGGCTCGTTCGGCGTCGCGCTGTTCGGCACCCTGTACACCAACCAGGTCAACCACAGCATCGAGAAGCTGCCGCCGGAGGTCCTCCAGCACATGCAGCAGAACGGTGGCGGCGAGGGCATGTCGGCGATGAACCCGGCCACCCTGAGCAAGCTGCCGCCCGACGTGCTGGACGCCTACCAGCACGGCATCTCCAACGGCATGCACACCGTCTTCCTGTGGGGCGCGGTGATCAGCCTGATCGCCGTCGCCGCCTCGCTGTTCCTGCGCGAGGTCAAGCTCCGCGGCGGCGCGGACGCCGCCGAGGCCAAGGCCGAGGCCGCCCTGGAGGGCGCGGTCTGACGGCTGCCCAGGCACGACGGACGGCCCGGGACCGACTGGTCCCGGGCCGTTCTTCGGTTACTGCGGCAGCCGGTAGGTGCCGGGGCCGACGGGCTCCACCAGGCCGTCGGCGACCAGCCCGTCCAACGCCCGGGCCCGCTGGATCGCGTCCGGCCACACCACGTCCAACTGCCCCTGGGTGACCAGCCCGTGGGCGTCCCGCAGCACCGCCAGCAGCTTGCCCCGCACCTGCCGGTCGGTCCCCTCGTACGTCTGGCCGCGCCGGGCCGGGCCCTGGTGCGGCGGGCACCCGGCCCGCTGCCAGGCGCAGTCCGCGAGCAGCGGGCAGGCGCCGCACTCGGGGCCGCGGGCGGTGCACACCAGGGCGCCCAGCTCCATCACGGCCACCGCCCAGGTCGCGGCCCGCTCGTCGCCGGCGGGCAGCAGTTCGTGCGCGGTGCGGCGCTCGGCGGCGGTGGTGGCGTTCGCCGGGTACTCGACGCCGGTGACGGCGCGGGCGAACACCCGGCGCACGTTGGTGTCCAGCACGGTGTGCCGCTGCCGGAAGGCGAACGAGGCGACCGCGGCCGCGGTGTACTCGCCGACGCCGGGCAGCGCCAGCAGCGCGGCGTGGTCGTCGGGGACGACGCCGCCGTGCTGCTCGGTGATCGCGGTGGCCGCCGCGTGCAGGCGCAGCGCCCGGCGCGGGTAGCCGAGCCGGCCCCACATCCGGACCGCCTCGCCGGGCGCGTCGGCGGCCAGGTCGGCGGGGGCGGGCCAGCGCTCCAGCCAGGCCGCGTAGGCGGGCAGCACCCGCTTCACGGGCGTCTGCTGGAGCATGAACTCGCTGACCATCACCGCCCAGGGCGAGGCGTCCGGGGTCCGCCAGGGCAGGTCGCGGGCGTTGGCCTCGTACCAGCCGATGACGGTCGAGTGCAGCGCCCGGAGGGCGGCGGGGGTGGGAGTCGAAGCAGTGGCAACCATGGCCCTCCGATCCTGCCACGAGGTGCCGCGCGGGCTTAAAGCCCCAGGTCGTCGAGCTCCTTGAGCAGGTCCGCGCGGGGGCTCGCCGCCGCCGGGGCGCCGCCGGCGACGGCCGGGGCGGGGTCCGGGGCGGCCGGGGCCGCCGTCCGCTTCGGGCCGCGGGTGCGGAAGATCCACGCACCGGCCAGGCCGCCGACCAGGCCGCCCAGGTGCCCCAGCCAGGACACCCCGGGGGTGCCGGGGATCGCCGTGGTCAGCAGGTACGCGAAGGACGCGCCCATCACCAGGCCGATCAGCGAGTCGATCAGGTTGCGGTCGAACAGGCCACGCAGCACCACGTAGCCGAAGTACCCGAAGATCACGCCGCTGGCGCCGACGGTCACCACGTTCTCCCGCTCGAACAGCCAGACCGCCATGCCGCTGGTCACCACCAGCAGCGCGGTCAGGCCGAGGAACTTGCGCACGCCGCGGTAGGCGGCCAGGAAGCCGAACACGAACAGCGGGCCCGAGTTGCCTTCCAGGTGCTGCCAGTTCAGGTGCAGGAACGGCGCGGTCAGCAGGTCCGGCAGGCTGTCCAGCTGGTGCGAGCGGATGCCGTGCTGCAGGGCGATCTGCTCGTCCATCGCCCAGTTCGCCAGCTGCACGACCCAGATCAGGCAGAGGAAGCCGAACATCGTGAAGAACGCCCGGCGCGCCTCGGCGATCAGCTGCGCGGGGTCGAGCGTCGCGGGTCCGGGAGTCCGGTCGAGCAGGGAGGCCATGAGGGCGACTATAGGGCGGCGCACCGTCGTGTCGAGTCCCTCTGACGGAGCAAATGGCGGATCATGTGAAAGAAGTGGCCCTGCTGAGGTGTTGATGCGTCAACAGATGCACAAGGTCTCGTAGAGTTTGCCCGTGCCCTCTCTGCGCCAGCCCGTCGGACCGCTGCCCGCCTCGATCTACTGGCGGCGCCGCCTCGTGGTCCTCGCCGCCCTCGCCGTCGTCGTGCTGCTGGTCGGCTGGCTCGCGTTCGGCACCGGCGGCGACGGCAAGCAGAAGAAGGCCGCCTCCGAGGGCAGCCCGCAGCCGGCGCCCGCCCAGTCCATCACGCCCGGGGCCTCCCCCAGCGGCTCCGCCATCACCAGCCGCCCCGGCGGCGGCAGCGGCGGCGGCTCCGGCGGAACGGGCGGCGGCGCGGCCGGAGAGCTGAACGTGACCGGCGGCAGCACCGGCGGCAACGGCGGCTCGACCGGTGGCGGCGCCGGCGGCTCGACGGGCGGCTCCGGCGGCGGCAGCACCGGCGGCCGGGCCGCCGCGCCCGGGCCCTCGCCGGCCGTGAACACCCCCGAGGTGATGGCCCTCCCGGTCTGCGCCACCTCGCAGCTGTCGCTGGAACTGGCCCCGGCGCAGACCTCGTTCGCGGCCAAGGACAAGCCGCGGCTGGCCCTGACCGTCCGCAACTCCTCGGGCTCCGGCTGCCGGGTCAACCTCTCCCACGAGAGCTCGGCGCTGACCATCACCTCCAGCACCAACGAGCGCGTCTGGTCGTCCGCGGACTGCATCCGGGAGAAGGTCGACGCCTGGGCGCAGATCGCCGGCAACAGCGGCGTCACCGAGACCTTCTCCTGGGACCGCACCCGCTCCAAGCCGCAGTGCGCCAGCGCCGACCCGACGCCCGCCCAGCCCGGCAACTACCTCGTCCAGGCCGACCTCACCGGCCCGGCCGGCGGCCCGCTCTCGGCCCGCACCTCGATCCGCCTCGAAGGCTGACCGCAGGAACGCACCGCGCTGCCCTCGTTGCGCCTCATCCCTGCGGCCAGCCCGTCCCGCGGAGCGCGCGGCCGAGCGTGAGGGGGAGCAGCCCCGCGGCGAGCGTCGCGGCGAGGAGCAGCAGGACGGTGCCGGCGGCGAGCCGGTCGAGGAGCAGGCCCGCGGTCATGGTGCCGACGGGCATGCCGCCCATCAGCAGGGTCATGGTGGCGGCCACGGCGCGGCCGCGCATCGCGTCGGGGGCCTGCTGGAAGACCAGGACGTCGAGCATGACCCGCAGGGCGGGGATGCCGAGGGACATCACCAGGAGCGTGCCGAAGACCGCGACCGGGCCGTCGAGCAGGACCAGGACGCCGAACAGCAGCGGGGCGGCCCAGGCGACGGCGAGCAGGAGCGCGCCGGGGGCGACGGCGCGGTGCAGGCGGGTGACCAGCGGGGCGCCGAGCAGGCCGCCGACGGCTTCGCCGGTGAGGGCGAGGCCGGTGCCGGCCTCGGAGGTGCCGTGGTCGCGCAGCAGCACCATGACGGCCAGCAGCATCGCGGAGCCGGCCACGTTGAGGGCCACGGCGACCAGCACGGTGGCGCGCAGGGTCGGGTCGGCGAGCAGGTACCGCAGTCCGGCGAGGACGGCGCCCTTCTCCTTCTCCCCGGCCGCGGCCGGGGAGTCGGCCTTCCCGTCGTCGAAGCGGACGGCGATCGACGCGCCGAGCGCGGCCGCGGAGGCGAGCACGGTGGCGAGGAAGGGGACGGCCCGGCCGAGGCCGAGCAGGAAGCCGGCCAGGGGCGGTCCGGCCAGGGCCGCGCCGTTGACCCGCAGTTCGTCCTGGGAGAGGGCCTGGCGCAGTTGCTCGGGCGGGACGACGGCGCGCAGCGCGAGCATCCGGGAGGGGCCGCCGTAGGCCATGGTGGCGCCGATGACGGCGGCGGCCAGCAGGGTGTGCGGCACGGTCAGCCGGTGGGCGAGCAGGGCGACGGCGACGCTGAGCGCGGTGGCCAGCCGGACGGCGTCGGCGGTGATCAGCACCCGCCGCCGGTCGTGCCGGTCGGCGACGGCGCCGCCGTGCAGGCCGAACAGGACGGACGCGCCGAACTGGACGGCGCCGAACGCCCCGGCGAGGGTGGGCGATCCGGTCATGGCGAGGAGCAGCAGCGGGTAGGCGGTGTCGGCGACGCAGGTGCCGAGCATCGCGGCGGCGGATCCGGCCCACAGGGTCTGGAACCGGCGGTTGCGGCGCAGCGGCACCGGCGCGGGTGCGGTCGCGCCCACCGTCGTCGTCGGGTTCTCGGCCACCGTCATCACTCCACCCCGTTCACGCATCGACAACCATTCACGCAGGCGTGAATGGTTGCACGGCCGCGAATGATTGCACAAGAGGTGAACGCTGTGGCTGAATGAGAACGTGGTTGATCAGATGAAGGAGCGCGAGGTCACCGACGTCGCGACGTTGAAGGCCCTCGCCGACCCGCTGCGCCTGGCCGTGCTGGGCTCGCTGATGAAGCGGGATCCGGAACCGGTGTCGGTGAAGGAGATCGCGGCCGACCTGGACGAGGCGCCGACCAAGCTGTACCGGCACGTGAAGCAGCTGGAGCAGGCCGGGCTGGTGTTCGTCGCGGAGACCCGGCTGGTCTCCGGGATCGTGGAGAGCCGCTACCGGTCCGCCCAGCAGTCGCTGCGGCTGTCGCCGCAGGTCTACGCGGAGGGCGAGCAGCCGCCGGCCGCGCTGGGCGCGATGCTGGCGGCGATGGACCTGGTGCGGGCCGACTTCCGGCGCAACTTCCTGGCCGGCCGGATCGACCTCACCCCGGCCTCACAGGGCAACCTCCGGCCCAGCAAGTTCGCGCACACCACCACGCGGCTCACCCCGGAGCGGCTGCGCAGGCTGCGCGCCCGGCTCGACGAGGTGCTGGACGAGCTGTTCGCGGAGGAGGAGTCCACCGGCCCGGACACCGTCGAGGTGACCCTGTTCGCGCTGCTGTACGCCGTACAGCCCGCCCCGCAGCAGCCCACCGGGGACTGACGGGGCGTCAGACGTAGCGCTCCAGGATGGAGGACTCGGCGAGCCGGGACAGCCCCTCGCGGACCGAGCGGGCCCGGGTCTCGCCGACGCCCTCCACGGTCTGCAGGTCGTCGATGGACGCGGCCAGCAGCTTCTGCAGGCCCCCGAAGTGGTCGACCAGCCGCTCGATGACAGTGTTCGGCAGCCGCGGCACCTTGGCGAGCAGCCGGTAGCCGCGCGGCGAGACCGCGGAGTCCAGCGACTCGGGGGTGCCGGTGTAGCCGAGCGCCTTGGCGACGGTCTGCAGGTCCAGCAGCTCGGCGTGGGTGAGCGCCTCCAGGTCGTCCAGCACCTCGGCGACGGTGCGGCCCTTCTTGGCGGCGCGGTCCGGGAAGTAGTCGCGGACCACGAGCTCGCGCTCCGGCTCGACGCCGGCGATCAGCTCGTCCAGCTGCAGCGACAGCAGGCGGCCGTCGGTGCCGAGTTCCAGCACGTAGCCGGCGATCTCGCCGGCGATCAGCCGGACCATCTCCAGGCGCTGGACCACCGCGGAGACGTCCCGGACGGTGACCAGGTCCTCGATCTCCAGGGCGGACAGCGTGCCGGCCACCTCGTCGAGGCGCAGCTTGTAGCGCTCCAGGGTGGCCAGCGCCTGGTTGGCGCGGGAGAGCACCGTGGTGGAGTCCTCCAGCACCCGGCGGGTGCCGTTCACGTACATGGCGATCAGCCGCATCGAGTGCGAGACCGCGACCACCGGGAAGCCGGTCTGCCGGTTGACCCGCTCGGCGGTGCGGTGGCGGGTGCCGGTCTCGTCGGTGGGGATGTTGGCGTCCGGCATCAGGTGGACGCCGGCCCGGAGGATCTTGGTGATGTCCTTGTCGAGGATCACCGCGCCGTCCAGCTTGCACAGCTCGCGCAGCCGGGTGGCGGTGAACTCGACGTCCAGCACGAAGCCGCCGGTGCACAGGGCGTCCACGCTCTTGTCGAAGCCGAGGACGATCAGGCCGCCGGTGTTGGCCCGGAGCACCCGCTCGAGGCCGTCCCGAAGCGCCGTGCCCGGCGCGATCGCACTGAGGGAAGCCCGCAGCAGGGCCTCCTCGCGGGTGGACTTGTCCGCCCGGTCGATGGCTGCCACATGACTCCTTGGGCCGACCCGGACCGTGTGGCGCGGCGCCCGACGGTCTGTCTGTTATTACTGCACTTGATGGCAATTAGCAGGTGCAGTCTAACTGCGTGCGGCAGCAACGGGACGAGGGTCAGGCCAGTTCGTCCGAGTCGAGCGGCTCCCAGCCCGCCATCAGCTCGTCCGCGTACGCCGGGACCGGCTCGGCGGCGCGCCCCCGCCCGGGGGCACGCCCGGCCGGGACGCCCTGCGGCGCCGCGTCCTGACGGGGCTTCGAACGGGGACGGCGGCCGGGGATCGCCCGCAGCGCCTCGCCGATGTCGGAGACCTCCACGACCTTCATGCCCGGCGGCACCTTGCCCGGGTCCGGCGGCACCAGGGCGTGCGTGAACCCCAGCCGGTGCGCCTCGGCGAGCCGCCGCTGCACGCCCGTCACCCGCCGCACCTCGCCGGCCAGGCCGACCTCGCCGATCGCCACCAGGTTGCTCGGCAGCGGCGTGTCCGACGAGGAGGAGGCCACCGCGAGGGCGATCGCCAGGTCCGCGGACGGCTCGGTGAGCTTCACGCCGCCGACGGTCGCGGTGTAGATGTCCTGCTTGCCGAGCTTCACGCCGCCGTGCCGCTCCACCACCGCCAGGATCATCGCGATCCGCGGCGACTCCAGGCCCGAGGTGGTGCGCCGCGGCGAGGGGATCTGCGAGTCCACCATCAGCGCCTGCACCTCCGCGACCAGCGGCCGCTTGCCCTCCAGGGTGACGGTCAGGCAGGTGCCGGGCACCGGCTTGTCACGGCGGGTCAGGAACAGGCCGGACGGGTCGGCGAGGCCCACGATGCCCTCGTCGTGCAGCTCGAAGCAGCCGACCTCGTCGGTCGCCCCGTAGCGGTTCTTCACGCCGCGGATCAGCCGCAGCCGGGCGTGCCGGTCGCCCTCGAAGGACAGCACCACGTCGACCAGGTGCTCCAGCAGGCGCGGGCCGGCGATCTGGCCGTCCTTGGTGACGTGGCCGACCAGCAGCGTGGCCATGCCGCGCTCCTTGGACGCCCGGATCAGCGCGCCGGCCACCTCGCGGACCTGCGCGGGGCCGCCGGGTGCGCCGTCGAGCTCGGCGGAGGCGATGGTCTGCACCGAGTCCAGGATCAGCAGGCTCGGAGCCACCGCCTCGATGTGGCCGAGCACCGCGCCGAGGTCCTGCTCGGCGGCCAGGTAGAGGTGGTCGGAGAGCGCGTTGATCCGGTCCGCGCGCAGCCGGACCTGCCCGGCGGACTCCTCACCGGTGACGTACAGGGTGCGGTGCCGGTCGGAGGCGGCCTTCGCCGCGACGTCCAGCAGCAGGGTGGACTTGCCGACGCCCGGCTCGCCCGCCAGCAGCACCACCGCGCCCGGCACCAGGCCGCCGCCGAGCACCCGGTCCAGCTCCGGCACGCCGGTGGAGCGGGCGGTGGCCACCTGCCCGTCGACCTGCGCGATCGGCTTCGCGGGCGAGGAGACCGGCCCCGCCGCCGTGGTGCGGATCGGCACCGCGCCGTACTCCTCGACCGTCCCCCACGCGTTGCACTCGGGGCAGCGGCCGACCCACTTGGGCACCTGGTTGCCGCACTCGGTGCAGCGGTACGCCGGGCGCGGCTTGGCGGAGGTCTTGGTACGGGCAGCCATGCGGGCCACGGTAGCGCCTCGCGCCGACAGCGCCGGGCGGGCGGCGGGCCGGGTCAACGGCCGGCGTCAACCGGGCGAACAAGGAAGCGGTCCTGTTACCCGAAAGAAGGACAAGCAGCCCAAACCCGCCGGACGGCGGGTTTGGGCTCCCTACCGTCGATGACGTGACCACCGGCCAGCCCCACCCCGTCGACCCGTCCCCGGCCCTGCGGGCGTACGCCGCCTGCGTCGACGGGCTGTTCACCTACTGCCTGTCCGTGCTCTGCGACCACGACGCCGCCACCGCGGCCGCCCTGGAGGTCCGCGACCTCGCCCGGCGCCACGGCGACCGGCTCACCGACCCGGCGCTGCTGCGCGCCTGGCTGTACGCCCTGGCCCGGCACCGCTGCCTGGCCCGGCTGAACCGCACCGGGCCCGACGCCCCCGCCGCACCGGCGCCCGCCCCCGGCACGGCCCGCGAGCGGCGCCGCGAACTCGCCTCGCTGGCCTGGCCGGAGGCCGCCGGCACCGACCCCGAACAGCGCGAGGCGCTCGAACTGGCGATCCGGCACCGGCTGGAGCCCGGCGAGGTCGCGGCGGTCCTCGGCATGACCCCCGAGGACGCCGCCGCGCTGCTGGACGCCGCCGGCGCCGAGGTCGGCCGGACCAGGACCGCCCTGCTGGTGCTCGGCGTGGGCTCCTGCCCCGAACTGGCGCAGCTCGGCGGCGCCGGCGCGGAGTCCTGGCGAGGCTGGGTGCTCGGCCCGGCGCTGCGCCGCGAACTGGTGCAGCACCTGGCGGACTGCCCGACCTGCCGGGGCACCGCCGAGCGGGTCGGCGGCCGGCTCCCGCACGGCCCGGCCGGGCTGCCGGGCCTGCCGCTGCTGACCGCGCCCGCCCGGCTGCGCCCGGCCCCGCCGGCGGCGGGCGGCACCGCGTTCCTGTCCGGCGCGGCGGCCGGTCGGCGGGCCGCACAGGGCCTGGCCGGCGGCGAGCCGCAGTTCGACCGGCGCGGCTTCCCCCGGCACCGGGTGGCGGCCCCGGCCCGCGGCTCGGCGGTCCGGCAGCGGATGGTGACCACGGGTGTGCTGGCCGCGGTGCTGGCCGCGCCGGTGGTGGCGCTGTGGAGCGCGCACCGGGACGGCGGCGCGGACGACCGGGCGACGGCGGTGTCCTCGGTGCGGGTGGACGAGACGCCGGAGCGTCAGGAGTCGCAGCCCGCCTCCGCGGTGCCGGCCGCGGTGAGCTCCCTGCAGCTGGCGGGCGCGGTGGCCGCAGAAACGTCCCTGCCGACGGTTCAGGGCCCGGCGGTGCCGGTGCCGGTGCCGCCGCGGAGCCCGGCCCGGCCGTCCGACCCGGCGCCGGCCGCCGCCCCGGCCGCCCGGGACCGACTGACCGTGGAGGCCGGCGAGTACGGCAGCCGCACGGTGCTCACCCTGACCAACTCCGGCGGCAGCGCGCTGACCTGGCACGCCGTGCTGGACGTCGACTGGCTGCGGCTCAGCCGCGACTCCGGCACCCTCGCCCCCGGCCAGCGGATCACCGTCACCGTCACGGTCGACGAGACCCGCGCCCCGCAGGGCCGGTGGACGGCGCACCTGGCGCTGCCGCCGTCCACCGCCGTGGTCACCCTGGAGGGCGGCACCGACCACCGGGGCCTGCCCACGCCGGCGCCGGACGCTTCCCCGTCCCCCGGCGGGTCGCCGTCCCCCAGCGGGTCGCCGAGTCCGACCGGCGCGCCGTCCCCGAGCGGGTCGGCGGGTCCGAGCGGTTCGGCGGGCCCGACCGCGGGGCCCGATCCGTCGCCCTCCGCCTCGTCCGGCGGGAGTCCGGCGCCGAGCGCGTCTTCGGGCGGCCCGAGCGGCTCGCCGTCCTGAGGTCGCGTCAGCTGCCCCGGCGTCAGCGCGGCCGGATCGGCGGGAGGCGGTAGGTGCCGTCGAGGACCGCCTCCTGGGGCTGGTACATCCGGACCATCGGGCGGAAGCCGGAGGCCGGGGTGGGCAGCCAGTTGGCGAACTCGTCGGCGTCGGTGGGCTGCCGGTGCTGGAGGTAGAGGGTCAGCGAGCCGTCGGGTGCGTACACCAGGCCGGGGGTGCGGTCGCCGACGGAGAAGCGGTCGATGTCGTTGGGGACCAGCAGGTACTCGGGGGTGTCGTACATCGTCACCGACCAGAACGCGCCGACCGGCGGCGGCTGTTCGAAGCGCAGCGTGTAGGAGCGGGCGCCGTCCAGCGGGTGGCCGTCGGCGTCGTGGTAGGTGGTGGCGTAGGCGGCCTCGTAGGCGTGGTTGCCCCACAGGGCGGTGCGGGCGGCGACGGCGCGGGTCAGGTAGGTGGCGCGGCGGTCGGCGACCTTCCACTGCTGCTCGTCACGGGTGCCGGGGCCGAGGAAGTCCAGGTTGTAGTCGAACAGGTGCAGGCTGGCGGTCCATTCGCCGGTCGGCTCGACGGTGCCGATGCTCGCCGCCTCCACCCGTTCGCGGCCCGCCGCCAGGCCCTTGGCGAGCGCCTGCGCCCAGTCCGCGGGGCCGTCCAGGTACGGGGAGCGGCCGCGGTCGAGCAGTCCGATCGGGGCGAAGCGGTGCTGGAACTCGGCGTCGGCGGGGCCGGGCGGGAACGCCGCCATCCACACCCGCAGCCGTTCCAGGAAGCCCAGGGCCTCGGGCACGCCGGCGTCCGGCTCGGGCAGTCCGGCGAGTTCCCGGCCCTCCTCGGTCGGGGTGAGCGTCAACTGCTGCTGCAGCGCGCGGACCCGGGGCAGGTCCTCGGGGCCGGCGCAGGCGTGCCGGGCGGCGATCGCCGCCACCGCCGTCGGCGCGGTGATCACCGGCACGCCCTCGGGCGCGGCGCCCCGCCAGTGCGGCGGGGCGATCAGCCAGGTCTGCTCGGCGGTGCCGGAGGAACGGCGACCCACGTAGGCGAAGTTGTTGGTCCACGCGTCGATGAACTGCAGCACGTAGTAGGCCCCGGCGGTGTCCGGGACGTGCAGCAGCAGCGGGCCGCCGGACAGGTCGAGCGGGGCCACCGAGTACACCGTGTCGTTGTTCACGGACACGAAGTGCGAGTCGGGGGTGGCCAGTTCGGCGGCGTGCCCGAAGGTGTTCCAGCCGGTCGGGCCGATCGATCCCATGCCGCGCCGGTGGATGGTGTCCACCATGGTCAGGTCGGCGACCAGCGGGTAGCCGTACACGAAGGCCTCGGCGGCCAGCATCTCGGGCGTGGCGTCAGCCATGGCGGACGTCCTTTCCTGCCACGGGTTCAGCGGGGGCGGGACGGCCCCGGGTCCGGGCCGGCCGCCCCCGCCCAACAAAAGGGACCATTCGGGCATACCGGTACACCGGGGATGCTATGCGGCGCTCCCCCGCCCGCCGCCCCCGACGCTCCGACGGGCCGCCGGGCGGCGTCCGGTCGGCCGACTCCGTGTCCGCGTCCGTGACGGGACGGGCTCTGCCAGGAGCGAAGAATGCGGACGGCGGGCCGTCCGACCGGACACCCTCGTCCCATGGACATCCTTCTGCTCGGCGGCTCCAAGTTCCTCGGCCGCGCCTACGCCGCCGAGGCGCTCGCCCGCGGCCACCGCGTCACCACCTTCAACCGGGGCGTCAGCCGCGCCGACCTGCCCGGCGTGGAGGCCGTGCACGGCGACCGCACCTCGCTCGACGACCTGCACCGCCTCGTCGACGGCCGCCGGTGGGACGCGGTCGTCGACACCTCCGGCCAGCAGCCGCACGACGTCGCCACCGCCGCCCGCCTGCTGCGCGACCGCGCCGGGCACTACGGCTTCGTCTCCTCCGTCCACGCCTTCGCCGACTGGCCCGCCCTCCCCGTCGACGCCGACTCCCCCACCCACGAGTGCGCCGGCGACGTCGGCCCGGACCAGCCGTTCGCCAACGCCCTCAAGGCCGGCTGCGAACGCGCCCTGCTCGACAACTTCGGCCCCGCCGCGATCCTCAACTGCGGCCTGCTGATCGGTCCGCACGAGCCGATCGGCCGGCTCCCCTGGTGGCTCGACCGGATCGCCCGCGGCGGCCGCGTCCTCGCGCCCGGCGCGCCCGAGAACCCGCTCAGCCTGATCGACGCCCGCGACTTCGCCGCGTTCGGCCTCGACCTCGCCGAACGGCGCGCGACCGGACGGTTCGTCACCACCGCGTCCGTCCGCTCGGCGACCATGGGCGAGTTCCTCGACGCGTGCCGCGCCGCGACCGGCTCCGACGCCGAGTTCGTCTGGACCTCCGACGAGACCCTGCTCGCCGCCGAGGTCGCCCCGTGGGTCGAACTGCCGCTCTGGGCCCCGGTCGCCGACGGCTGGCACGGCACCTGGAACGCCGACCCCGCGACCGCGCTCGCCGCCGGCCTGCACATCCGCCCCCTCGCCGAGACCGTCTCCGACACCTGGGCCTGGCTCGAGTCCGGCGGCCGCGAGGAGGTCGCCTACCGGCAGCTCGACACCCCGCTGGGCATCGACCCGGAGAAGGAGAAGGCCCTGCTGAACGGGTGACCGGGCCGGGGCGGCTCCGTCAGTGGTTCCGCCGGGTGACCAGTTCCGCCAGCGCGAGCAGCTCGTCGGTGCGCTCCGGGTCGGGAACGGCCACCGCCAGGTGGCTGATCGCGGTGGCCATCCGCTCGCAGCTCTCGCCCTGCGCCCAGGCGCGGCCGCCCGCGCGGTCGACGGCGTCGGCGGCGGCGGCCAGCTCCGCGGGGCTGAGCGGGCGGCCGGAGGCGTACAGCGCGGCGAGTTCCGCCCCGGCCGCGCCGCCGGCGGTGAGCGCGCGGACCACCGGGAGGGACTTCTTGCGGGCGGCGAGGTCCGCGCCGACCGGCTTGCCGGTGATCGCGGGGTCGCCCCAGATGCCGATCAGGTCGTCGATCAGCTGGAAGGCGAGCCCGATCTCGCGGCCGAAGGCGTCCATCGCGTCGGCGGTGGCGGCGTCCGCGCCGGCGTACAGCGCACCGAGCGCGCACGCGCAGCCGAGCAGGGCGCCGGTCTTGCTCCCGGCCATGGCGAGGCATTCGGCGAGGGTGACCTCGTCGCGCTGCTCGAAGGAGCAGTCGGCCTGCTGTCCGGCGCAGAGCTCGACCACGCAGTCGGCGAGGCGTCGGACGGCGGCCGGGGCGGCGGGGTGCGGGTCCTCGGCGAGCACCCGGAGGGCGAGCGAGTGCATGGCGTCGCCGGCCAGGATGGCGCCGGTGGTGCCGAACACCCGCCAGGCGGTGGGCCGGTGGCGGCGGGTGTGGTCGCGGTCGAGGACGTCGTCGTGCAGCAGGGTGAAGTTGTGGACGAGTTCGACCGCGGCGGCGGCGCGGACGGCGTCCTGCGGGCGGCCGCCGACGGCCTGGGTGGCGGCGAACACCAGGGCGGGGCGGATCGCCTTGCCGGAGCCGGCGGCGCTGGGGGCGCCGTCGGCCTCCAGCCAGCCGAGGTGGTAGCCGGCGATCTGCCGCATCGAGTCCGGCAGGGAGTCCACGGCGGCCCGCAGCGCGGGGTCGACCACGGCGCGGGCCCGGCCGAGCAGGGCGAGGGCCTCCGCGGTGTCGCGGGCGCCCTCGACGACGACGGTGTCCTCGTCGTGGTGCTCGCGTTCGGACACGGTGATGGCCATGGTGAGTCCTCCCCCTCTGGCCCGCCCCCGGTGCGGGGCGGGGGTGATCTCCGCGCGGGCCGAGTGCCGGCGCGGCGGACGGGCGGGCCCGGGACGGCGGGCCCGCCCGGCGGTCAGTCGTGCCAGTTCGCGACGTCCACGTTCTCCAGCACGCCGATGGCGTCCGGGACGAGGATCGCGGCCGAGTAGTACGCGCTGACCAGGTAGGAGATGACCGCCTTCTCGTCGATGCCCATGAAGCGGACGTTCAGCCCGGGCTCGACCTCGTCGGGCAGCTTGCCGGGCCGCAGGCCGATCACGCCCTGGTTGTCCTCGCCGACGCGCATCGCCAGGATCGAGGTGGAGCCGTTCACCACCGGGATCTTGTTGCAGGTGAAGATCGGGACGCCGCGCCAGCTCTGCACCGTCTTCCCGTCGACCTGCACGGTCTCCGGGTAC
Organism: Kitasatospora sp. NPDC059646; assembly: GCF_042734615.1. Lineage (NCBI taxonomy): Bacteria > Bacillati > Actinomycetota > Actinomycetes > Kitasatosporales > Streptomycetaceae > Kitasatospora > Kitasatospora sp. NPDC059646. The sequence continues at coordinate 166,666 of NZ_JBHWDS010000007.1, read as the reverse complement.
AGGCCGCGGCGGTTGCACTCGCGGCCGAACGCGGCGATCGCCTGCGGGTGGGCGAGGTAGAACTTGGTGCTGCGGCGGCGGCAGAGCAGCTCGTCCATGTCGTCGGGGGTGGGCGGCCCGGAGTGGGTCTGGATCCGCTGGCCGTACTCGGCGTTGGTCAGCAGACCGAACTCCGGGTTGTTGACCAGCTCGTGCTCCTGGCGCTCGCGCAGCGCCTCCACGGTCAGCCGCAGCTGGTGCTCGGTCTGGTCCATCGGCTTGTTGTAGAGGTCGGCGACCCGGCTGTGCACCCGCAGGACGGTCTGCGCGACGCTCAATTCGTATTCGCGGGGCTTGAGTTCGTAGTCGACGAAAGCGCCGGGCAGTTCGTGTTCGCCCTCGTGGCCGGCCGACATTCCGATCTCCGCCTCGCCCTTGCGGTTCTGCGGCAGCCGGGAGCCCGCGATGTGGGCGAGGATCTGGTCGCGCAGTGCCTCGGAGCGGTCGGCGAGCTCCTGGAAGGCCGGCCAGGACAGCACCATGACCGTGCCGGCGGTGGCGGCCTTGACGCTGTAGGGCCAACGGCGGTCCGCGACGGTGAGCGCCTCGTCGCCGATGTGGTCGCCGTCGGCGAAGGTGCCGAGCACGGTCGCGTCGCCGTACCGGCCGGTGCCGATCTTGTCGACCTTGCCGTGCGCGACCAAGTAGACCTCGTCGATCTCGCGGCCCTGCTCGATCAGCAACTCGCCTGCCGCGAAGTCCCGTTGGACGAAGCGGCCGGCGAGTTCGGTGAGCAGCTCGTCGTCCTCGAAGCCGCGCAGCACCGGCACCTCGCGCAGCGTGGGCGGCACCACGGCCACCTCGCGCCCGGTCTGCACGAAGGCCACCCGGCCGCGGCCGACGGCGTACGACAGCCGCCGGTTGACCCGGTAGGTGCCGCCGGAGACCTCCACCCAGGGCAGGGCGCGCAGCAGCCAGCGGTTGCTGATCTCCTGCATCTGCGGGGCGGACTTGGTGGTCGACGCGAGGTTCTTGGCGGCCGCCACCGAGAGGCTGCTCTGCGGCCTCGACTGGGGAATTCCGGCGGTGGTTTCGGTCGTCATTTCCGAGGGACCTCGTGATCACGTCGACGGCGGTGGGCGGCAACCATGCTGACGGTCGGTCAGGTACCGCGGCAATCACTCGTGCGGGTGATTCAGGTGTGCGAGCTGAATAGTGCGACCAGTGCGCTGGATCGATCATCGTTCGAACCCCGAGGGGCTCCCGACACCCTTCCGCACGCCCCCGCGAACGCCCCCCGAACGCCCCGTCCGGCCCCGGTTCGAGGGGTCCGCGCAGTTCACCGGCCCGTTGTTCGAATCGCCTCGGAACAGCGCTAAGGTGGCCCCCTCACCGCGTGGTGACCGCCGCCACAGCGCAGGCGAACCGGTCGGTGACCTCCCATCGGCACGCCCTTCTCCAGGGAGACCTTCCGTGACCGCGCCCGTCCGCGTCTGGCTCAACCGCACCTACGCCGAGAACGTCTTCTTCATCGAGCTGCTGCGGGCCGCGCCGCGCCCGGTGCACGTCCTGGCGACCCACGTCGACGCCGACTCGCCGGTGCTCGCCGCCGCCGACCTCGGGCTGCTGGAACCGGACCGGCTCTCCGCCGAGAGCTACGTCGAGTTCGCGCTGGAGTTCTGCGCCCGCCACGACGTGGACGTGTTCCTGCCCCGCCTGCACCAGCTGGCGATCTCGCTGCGCCGCCGCGACTTCGAGGCCCTCGGCACCGCGCTGATCTGCCCGCCGGCGGCCGCGACGGCGCTGTTCGACAGCAAGGCCGAGGGCTACCGCGCCCTCGACGCGGCCGGCCTGCCCACCCCGCTGTGGCGGCACGCCGACACCGCCGCCCAACTGCTGGCCGCCGTCGAGGAGATCGAGGCCACCGGCGCGCAGGCATGCCTGAAGCCCGCGAGCGGCGCCGGCGGCGAGGGCTTCCGGATCCTCACCCGCGAGCCGTTCAGCCTCCGTCGGCTCGCCGGGTACGTCGACGCCCGGGTCCAACTCGACCAGGTGCTGGCCGCGTTGCGCACCTCCACCGCCCCCGCCGACCTGCTGGTGATGCCGTACCTGAACGGCCCCGAGGTGTCCGTGGACTGCCTCGCCGACCAGGACGGGCAGCTGCTGGCCGCCGTCGGCCGCACCAAGCAGGGGCGCCGCCGCAGCTTCACCGTCGACCCCCGCTACCTGGAGCCGGCCCGCCGCCTGGTCGAGCAGTTCGGCGTCGGCCACCTCTCCAACGTCCAGTTCCGGCACGAGCCGGACGGCCGCCCCGTGGTCCTCGACATCAACACCCGCCCGTCCGGCGGCCTGCACCAGCTCCGGCTCTGCGGGCTCAACCTGCCCGCCGCCGCGCTCGAACTCGCGCTCGGCGGGCGGCCGTCGCTGCCCGCCGTGGACGAACTCGCGCTCGGCGAGTACACCTTGGTGTCCGGCATCCAGGCGGTCCTGCCGCGACAGGCCGCGGCGCCGGCGCTGGAGCGGACCGGCGGCCTGCTCCCGCCCGCCCTCGCCCGGTAGCGACCGCCCGCCCGCTCAGTCCGCCGGCCCGGACCAGTCCAGGGTCGGCGGCAGCACCCCCTCCAGGGTGAGCAGCCAGCGCTTCACCTCCACCCCGTGCCACGACCCGCCGAACCCGCCCAGGCCGTCCGCGGCCACCACCCGGTGGCACGGCACCAGCAGCGGCAGCGGGTTGGCCCCCATCATCTGCCCGACCGTCCGGGCCGGCACCCCCGGCTCGTTCACACCCTCGAACACCCCGCTGCGGGCGGCGAGTTCGCCGTAGGTCACGGTGCGTCCGTAGCCCACCTCCGCCCACAGGCAGCGCAGCACGGTCAGCTGCGGCCCGGACGCGAACCGCCAGTCGATCGGCAGCTCCAACTCCCGCCGCCGCCCGGCGAAGTACTCCCCCACCCGGGCTTCCACCAGCGCCCGCTTCCGCTCGTCGCGGCACTCCGGCACCCCCACCGGCCGCCCCGCGAACACCTCCCCGGCGTACGTCACCGCCGCCACCCCGTCCGCCGTCACCCCGAACCGCATCGGCCCACTCGGCAACGGCGTCCGCACGGTCACCCACGACAGCTCCATCCCCCCAACCTATCCGCGCGCCCCGGTCCGCCGCAGGCCCCCGGACACGCCTCGCGCCGCGGGCGGCCGCCCGTCGGCGGCGGCGTTCGCGGCGCGGGGCGTGAGCGGGTCAGAGGTGGTCGCGCAGGTAGGCGGCGAGCTGGCGGGACCAGGTGGCGAGTTCGGCGCGGTCCGGGGCGTCGCCGCCGGAGAGGGTGGCGAGTTCGGTGGCGGGGAGCCGGCCGGTGGCGGCGAGGTCGGAGAGGCCGGACAGCACGGCGGTGAGCCGCTCGGCGTCGTCGTGGCTGAGCATCACGAGCGCGTCGGTGTGGCCGATGGTCATGGAACCGGGCATCGCGTTCTCCTCGGATCGGGCCCCCCGGTGTCCCCCTCCGTCCACCGTACGACCGGCGGGCCGGGCCCGCGCGGGTGCGCCGCTCGCCCGTTCGGCGCGCCCGGATGGCCCGGCCCGGCGGGGCGGCGGACGGTCGGAGCAGGTGTGTCCGGGCGAGGCAGGGAGCGCAGATGGCAGAGCAGGCCGCCGGCCCGTCGGGGACGCCCGGGATCCGGGCGCTGCTGCGCAGCCCGGGGTACGGGCGGCTGCTGCTGGTCTCGGCGCTGGTGGGTGTGCCGGTCTCGCTGGCGGCGTTCGGTTTCGTCGGCCTGGAGCACGAGTTGCAGCACTGGGTGTGGCAGTCGGCGCCGGAGGCACTGGGGTACGGGCGGGCGCCGTGGTGGTGGGCGCTGCCCGCGCTGGCGTTGGCGGGTCTGCTGCTGGCGCCGATCGTCACCCGGCTGCCGGGCCGGGGCGGGCACACGCCGGTGCACGGCCTGGGCGGGCCGCCGACGCTGCCGGTGGAGGTGCCGTCGGTGGTGCTGGCGGCGCTGGCGGCGCTGCCGCTGGGCGTGGTGCTGGGTCCGGAGGCGCCGTTGATGGCGCTGGGCAGCGGTCTGGCGCTGCTGGCGGTGGGGCGGGCGCGGCCGACGGCGAGCCCGCTGCTGGCGCCGATGCTGGGCGCGGCGGGGTCGACGGCGGCGATCTCGACGATCTTCGGGAGTCCGCTGGTGGCGGCGGTGCTGATGCTGGAGGCGGCGAGTCTGGGCGGGGCCCAGCTGACCTTGCTGCTGCTGCCGTGCCTGCTGGCGTCGGGGGTCGGAGCGCTGGTGTTCACCGGGTTCGGCCACTGGACGGGCCTGACGATCGGGGCGTTGAGCCTTCCGACGGTGCCGAAGGCGTCGCTGCCGGACGCGGGGGACTTCCTGTGGGGCGTGCCGCTGGCGGTGGCGGTCGCGGTGGTGGTGGTCGCCGGCCAGACGGTGGGCCACCGGTTCGCGGAGTTCACGGCGCAGCGCACGGGGGTGCGGACGGTGATCTGCGCGGTGCTGGTGGGCCTGTGCGTGACGGGGTACGCGGTGGCGACGGGCCGGTCGCCGGAGGAGGCGGCGCTGTCGGGGCAGGCGACGCTGGCGCAGGTGGCGGCGGATCCGCGGGCGTGGCCGGTGGGGGCGCTGCTGGCGCTGGTGGTGTTCAAGGGGCTGGGCTGGGGGGTGGCGCTGGGGTCGATGCGGGGCGGTCCGATCTTTCCGGCGCTGCTGCTGGGTGCGGCGCTGGGGGTGGCGGCGGGGGGTCTGCCGGGGCTGGGCGTGGAGGCGGGCCTGGCGGCGGGGATGGCGGCCAGCGGTGCGGCGGCGACCCGGCTGCCGGTGACGAGTTCGGTGCTGGCGGCGCTGCTGCTGGGCGATCAGGCGGCGGATTCGCTGCCGCTGCTGATCGTGAGCGCGGTGGTGGCGTTCCTCACCGCGACGCTGGTGCACCGGGCGGCGGGGGACCAGGCGCAGGGCCGGCCGGCCCCGGCCGGCACGGCGGACTGAGCCGGCACGGCGGACTGAGCCGGCCGGCCGCGGTCGGGCGGCAGAGTTTGCGTCAAAACCGTGAACGTCGGCCGAACCGGTCGTGGACTCCTGTCGCACGGGCCCCACGACTGCTGCCCCGCCGCCCGGGACCAGTAGCGTTCATCGTTTTCACTGCTGAAACCTGGGGGGCTCCGGCCCGACCCGAAATGGACACGGTGCGCACCCGCCCGACCCGCCCGGCACACCGTCCGTCGGGGCCCGAACCGCAGGTCGGGCGGGCCGCGGGAGCCGGCGGCGGGCATATGCCGACAGGTTGGCCAGGACGGCACTCACCACATCGTGGGAAGCCGGGAAAAAGTTGGCCTCGGCGCCGACAGCGGACCCTCGTCCGCGGCCGGCGACGGTCGGGACGCCGTTCCGGCCGGACCGACGAGCCCTCAGGAGGGGAAAATGCGCACCGAGATCCTCGTGCAGCAGGACACCGACCTCGACCTCGACCTCCGCATCGCGGAGGTCTCGGAGCAGACCCAGGAGTTCGGCCAGGGCACCTACACCTCGCCGAGCAGCTACGCCATCGGCACCCGCTGCCCGGTCTGCTGCTGACGACACGTCGGTAGACCACGTGCGCGGGGCGGGCTGCGGCCCGCCCCGCGTTCTTCGTTCTCCCCACCGTCTGCGACCCCGAGGGACACCACGAACGTGCGAGCAGAGCAGGACCTGTTCGAGGTCCGCGAGCCGGTGCTGGTGCGGATGGCCAGCACGCCCCGGACCGGCGCCGAGGCCCGGATCGACCCCGACGACCCCGTGCCGGGGGTGCGCCGGCTGGCCGCCGACCCGCTGCTGCGGCAGGCCGTCGAGGTCGCCAGCGGCAGCCTCTCGCTCAGCCTGCAGCGCCTGGGCGAGCCGGACGGCGCGGCCGCGCTGGGCCGCAAGCGGACCGTCAGCGCGGCCCGCACACTGACCCGTTACGCCCGCCGCTCCGGCGGCCGGCCCACCCCGTTCGGACTGTTCGCGGGCGTCGGGCGGGCCCGCTTCGGGGCGGCCGCGAAGTCCTCGCCGGCCGGGCCCGGCCAGGTGCGGGTGCGGCTGGACGGCGGCTGGCTGCACCGCCGCGTGCTGGACTGGCTGGCCGTGCCGGAGGTCCGCCGCCGGATCGAGGTGGTACTGGACGACCTGTCGGTGCTGCGCGACGGCCGGCTGCTGCGGCACACCGGCGAGCGCGAGGTCTCGGTGCGCGACAACGCACTGGTCGCCCGGGTGCGCGAACTGGCGGCCCGACCGGTCGGCTACGCCGCGCTGCTGGCCGACCTGGCGGAGCGCTTCCCGCAGCTGCCGGCCGAGCGGATCGACGCCGTGCTGGCCGGACTCGTCCAGCACGGCTTCCTGCTGACCTCGCTGACCCCGCACCGGATCGACGACGCGCTGCTGGCACGGATCGAGTCCGCCGTCGACGGGGCGGTGCCCGGCGCCGCCGAGGGGCTGCGGGCCGTCCGGGCCGCGGCGGCCGTCCACGAGCGCGACCGGCCCGGCGAGGGGCTGGCGTCCTGGCGGGCGCTGCTCGACGAAGTGCGGGCGCTGGACCCGGCCGACCGGGCCGGCGAGCGGCCGCCCGTCCAGGTCGACCTGCGGATGCCCGCGGACCTGGTGCTGCCGGAGGCGATCGGCGAGGAGGTGCGCCGGTACGCCGCCGCGATCTGGGCGATCACGCCCGAGTGGACCACGCTGGAGCACCTGCGGGACTACCGGGAGCGGTTCGTCGAGCGCTACGGCACGGCCAGCGCCGTCCCGCTGGGCGACCTGGCGGACCCGCACCGCGGCCTCGGCCTGCCGCCCGAGTACGGCGGCGCGCTGCCCGCGCACTCTCGCTCCGGGCCCGGCGACGACGCCGACCGGCCGCGCCGCAACGCCGTCGCCGAACTCGTCCAGCAGGCCGTGCTGTCGGGCCGGGACGTGGTGCTGGACGACGCCGACGTCGCCCGCCTCGCGGACGCCGCCGGCCACCGGCCGGGCAGCACCCGCCCGCCGCGCACCCTGGAGCTCTGCTTCCAGGTGCTCGCCGACTCCACCGCCGCGCTCGACCGCGGCGAGTTCCTGCTGCTCGGCAGCCCGCACATCGGCTCCTGGACGGCCGGCGCCACCGCCGGCCGGTTCGCCGACCTGGCCGGCCTGACCGACGGCCTCGCCGCCCTGGCCGCCGGACCCGCCGACGACGAGGTGCTGCCCGTCCAGGTCGAGCTGGCCCCGCGCGACCCGCGGTCGCTGAACATCGTCCAGGTGCCGCCGCTGCTGCCGCACCGCCTGCCGATCGGAGTGGCCGCCGACCGCGACGACCCGCACTGCCTGGACTGGCGCACCCTGCTGGTCGCCGCCGGCGAGGACGGGCTGCGCCTGCTGCACCCGGCGACCGGCCGTCAGGTCGTCCCGGTGTTCCCGCACATGCTCGCCCTGGACGCGCAGGCCCCGCCGGTCGCCCGGTTCCTGTCCGACCTGGCCGCGGCCCGCCCCCGGGTGTGGTCCGGCTGGGACTGGGCGGGCCTGGACACCCTGCCGTACCTGCCCGCCGTCCGCTACGGCCGGGTCCTGACCACGCCGCGCCGCTGGCTGCCCGGCCGCCGCCTGCGCGACGCCGCCCGCACCGCCGGTCCGGCCGCCTGGGCGCAGGGCCTGCGCGAGTGGCGCGAGCGCTACCGGGTGCCCGACCGGCTGCAGATCGCCAGCAACGACCGGATGTTCCCGATCGACCTGCGGGAGAGCTGGGACGCCGAACTGCTGCGCGCCGAACTCACCGCCCCCGAACCGCGGTTCCAGCTCTTCCAGGACCTCACCGCGGACGGCGCCGGCCTCGGCTGGAACCACGGGCACAGCACCGAGATCGTCGTCCCGCTGTTCCGCGCCCCGGCGCCGAAGGCCGCCGACGACCGCCCGCCGCTCGCCAGGTCCGCGCTGCGCGTCGCCCCGACCGCCGTCCACCTGCCGGGCGAGGACTGGCTGTTCGCCAAGCTGTACGCCGACCCGTCGACCCACGAGACGCTGCTCGCCGAGCACCTGCCCGCCCTGCTCGGCGACCTCGGGGACGACATCGACCGCTGGTTCTTCCTGCGCTACCGCGACCCCGAACCGCACCTGCGGCTGCGCCTGCACGGCTCCCCGGACGTCCTGGCCGGCCGCGTCCTGCCCGCCCTGTCCCGGCACGTCCGCACCCTGATCGAGCGCGGCGCGCTGCGCACCATGGCGCTGGACGTGTACCGGCCGGAGACCGACCGGTACCTCGGACCGGGCGCCCAGCAGGCCGCCGAGGAGCTGTTCCTGACGGACAGTCAGTCCGCGGTGGTGCAGCTGCAGGCCCGCCGGGCCGGGGCCGCCGCGGTGCCGGACGAGGTGCTGGCCGCCGTCGGCCACGCCGTGCTGCTGGACTCGCTCGGCGACTGGGACTGGTGCGGCTGGGCCGACCACCTGTTCGACAAGAGCCCCGACCACCAGGTCTACCAGCGCCACCGCGCCCTCACCGACCGGCTGATCCGCCCCGGCGACGCCGCCCGGCACGCCGCCGGCCTGCTCGGCGTCCCCGCGCTGGCCACGCTCTGGACGGACTCCCCCGCCCCGCGCGAGTTCGGCCGGCTGCTGCTGGCCGCACCGGAGGCCGACCGCGACGAGGCCCTGATGTCGCTGCTGCACATGCGCCACAACCGCCTGTTCGGCATCGACCCGGCCGCCGAGGCCCGCGGCTACGCCGTCCTGCGCGGCGCCGCCCGCGCCCTGCTGGGCCGCCGCGCCCACACCGGGAACGGTTCATGACGGACCGTCGCACCCCCGCCCCCTCGACCCCGGAGCAGCCGATGACCGTCACCGAACCGACCGCGACGGCCTCCCACCGGGCCGGGCTGCGCGAGGCGGCCGGAACGGTGTCCGACCGGATCCTCGACCGGCTCGCCGACCCGGCCGCCACCATCGCCGCCACCCGGATCCCGGCGGAGGCCGCCGACGACGGCCTGCCCGAAGGGGTCTGGGCCGAACTGACGCTCGGCAGCGGCAGCCCCGGCCTGTCCCTGGCGTTCAGCGGCGGCGCCCGCCCGGGCACCGACCGGGCGGCCCGGGCCCACGGCTGGCTCGCGGTCGCCACCCGGGCCGCCGCCGACGGCGACACCACGCCCAGCGGGATCTTCAAGGGCCCCGGGGCGCTGGCCTTCGCCGTCCTGGCCGCCAACCGGGCCACCGGCGGCTACACCACCGCCCTGCACCGGCTCGACGCCTACCAGCGGCAGCTCGTGCGCACCGCGCTGCCCGCCGTCCCGGACGGCCCGCTGACCACCATCGGCCACTACGAGGTGGTGCGCGGCATGACCGGCGTCGGCCGGTACCTGCTGGCCCGCGCCGAGACCTGCGGGGAGGAACTGGAACGCGTCCTCGGCTACCTGATCGAACTGGCCCGCGGCGACACCGCCCACCGCGGCGTGCGGGTGCCCCGCTGGTGGTCGCTGGACGCGCCCCGCACCGGCTCCGAGCACCTGCTCCCCGACGGCCACCTCAACCTCGGCCTGTCGCACGGCGTCGCGGGCCCGCTCATGCTGCTCGCCCTGGCCTGGCGCGACGGCGTCCGGCTGCCCGGCCACCAGGAGGCGCTGGAGAGCGCCGCCGGACTGCTCACCCACTGGGCGGTCCGCGACGAGCACGGCCCCTACTGGCCGGGCTACCTCGACCTCACCGAGTACCTGGCCGGCCCGGACGCCTACGACAAGCCCCCGAGCTGGCCGTCCTGGTGCTACGGGGCACCGGGCGTCTCCCGCGCCCTGCAGGTCGCCGGGACGGTCCTCGACCGCCCGGACTGGACGGCGACGGCCCGCGCCTCGGTGGAACGGCTGCTGACCGTCCCGCTCGACGACTGGGGCATCACCGACCACGCCCTGTGCCACGGCTGGGCCGGCGCCCTGCACCAACTGGGCCGCCTGAACGAGCACTTCGCCGATCCCCGGATCGAGCGGCGGCGGGACCTGATCGCCGCCCGGCTGGTCGACGCGTTCGACCCGGACGCGCCGTTCGGCCTGCGCTTCACCATGACCGCCAAGCCGTTCGCCTCGGACGTCTCCGGCTACCTGGACGGCGCCGCCGGCGCCGCGCTCGCCCTGGACTCGTACGCGGCCGGCGGCACCCCGCACGACTGGGACATGCCGCTGCTGCTGTCCTGACCGCGCAGACGCGTCGGAGCGGCACCCGTCCCCCCACGGGTGCCGCTCCGAGGGCGCTCGGCACGGCGCTGTCCCCCCGCCGCCGCACCGACGCTTCGCCGCCCCGGGCCGTGCGCGGAGCAGCGCGGGCACAGCCGGGGCCGACGGGTCGCGGGCCGGCCGCCGGCGAGTGACCGGCCCACGGAACCGGGCCGCCGCCGGTGTCCCACTTCCGGTCGCGTCCCGATGAACACAGCCTGGGGTGGGCCGATAACCGGCAGCTAACATCTCCCTCACGTGCACCGGCGGGAGTCGGAGGGGACCTGCACGCGTCACGGAGGGACACCGGTGAGGTTCGGCCTGCTCGGCAGTCTGCTGGCGCACGACGGCGAGAAGGACTGCCCGGTGCGCGGCCCCAAGGCCCGTGCCCTGCTCGCCGTCCTGCTGCTGCACGCCAACCGGCCGGTCTCGCTCGACCGCCTGACCGACACCCTGTGGGGCGCCCGCGGCCCCGCCACGGCGGAGGCCTCGCTGCGCAACCTGGTCGCCCGGCTGCGCCGCGCCCTCGGCGACGAATCCGGACACCGCCTGCGGGCCGTCCCCGGCGGCTACCGGCTGGACGTCGCCGACGACGAACTGGACACCCTCCGGTTCGACCGGGCCGTGCGCCGGGCCCGCGCCGCCCACCAGGCCGGAGACCTCCCGCAGGTGCTCGCCGAGACCACCGCCGCCCTGGAGCTGTGGCGCGGCGAACCGCTCGCCGACGTCCCGGAACCGGCCGCCGAGCACGCCGCCCAGCTCGAACAGTGGCGGGAGAACCGGCTGCAGGCCCTGGAATGGCGCTTCGACGCCGAACTGCGCCAGGACCGCCCGCACGGAGTGATCGCCGAACTCACCGCCCTGACCGGAGAGTTCCCGCTGCACGAGGGCTTCCACGGCCAGCTGATGCAGGCCCTCGACCGGACCGGGCAGCGGGCCCGCGCCCTCGACGCGTACCAGCGGCTGCGCCGCACCCTGGTCGACGAACTGGGCATCGAACCCGGCCCGGCCGTCCGGGAGGTGCACCGGCGGATCCTCGCCGACCCGGCCCCCGCCGACCCGCCCGCCCCCGCCGCCTCGCCCGCCTCGCCCGCCGAACCCCGCGCCGCCCGCCCCGCGCCCGCCCAACTCCCCTCCCCGCCCGCACACTTCCTCGGCCGCCGGGAGCAGCTCGCCACCCTGCGCGCCGCCCTGCTGGCCCGCACCGACCGGCCCGCCGTGGCCGTGGTCAGCGGCATGGCCGGCGTCGGCAAGTCCGCCCTCGCGCTGGCCTGCGCCCACGCGCTGCGCACCGAGTTCCCGGACGGCCAGCTCTTCCTCAACCTCCGCGGCGCCACCCCCGGCCTGACCCCGCTGGGCGCACTGCCCGCCCTCACCACCCTGCTGCGCGGCCTCGGCATCGAACCGTCCGGGCTGCCCGACGACCCCGACACCGCCGCCGCACTGCTGCGCACCACCCTGACCGGCACCCGCACCCTGCTGCTGCTCGACGACGCCGCCGACCTCGCCCAGGTCCGGCCGCTGCTGCCGGCCGGCCCGGGCTGCGCCGTGCTGATCACCGGCCGCACCCCGATGCTCGCCCTGGACGGCGCACTCCACCTGCGACTGGACACCCTCTCCGAACGCGAGAGCATCGCCCTGGTCGAACGCACCGCGGGCCGCGCCACCGCCGACCGCGCCGTGGTCGCCTTCGAACAGGCCGACCTGGCCCGCCTGGCCGAGCTGTGCGGACGCCTCCCGCTCGCCCTGCGGATCGTCGGCGCCCGGCTCGCCGCCCGCCGCACCCTCCCGGTCCGCGGCCTGGTCGGCCGGCTGGAGGACCGCGAGGACCGCCTCGACGAACTCGAACTCGACGACCTGAGCATCCGTCAGTCACTCGCCCTGACGTACGACTCGCTGCGCGCCTCCGCCCGGCGGCCCGACCGGCGGGCCGCCGACGCCCTGCTCGCCGTCGGCGCCCTCGACCTGCCCGAGTACAGCGCCCCGCTGCTGGCCGGCGTCCTCGGCCTCACCCCCGCCCAGGCCGGCACCGCCCTCGACCGGCTCACCGAGGTCGCGCTCCTCGACGAGCCGCGCCTCGACCGGTACGTGCCGCACGACCTGGTCCGCGACTTCGCCCGCGAACTCACCGCCGACCCCGAGCAGCGCCTGCGGCTCACCCGCGCCGCGCTGGACTGGTACCGGGCCACCGCATCCGCCGCCGCCCTGGCCCTCGAACCGGACAAGCACCCCGACCGCCGACTCCCGGCCGTCCCCCCGGACCGGGAACTCGACCAGCCCGCCGCCCTGGCCTTCGGCGACACCGAGTACGGCAACCTGCTGGTCCTCGCCGACCGCCTCGCCGAGCAGCCGTGGGCCGCCGAACCCCTGCTCCTGACCGTCCGGGCGCTCTTCCCCTACCTCCGCAACCGCGGCCGCACCCAGGAACTCGCCCAGCTCAACCACGCCGCCCTGCGCGCGGCCCGGCAGGCGGGCGACGCCTTCGCCGAGGCGTACGCCCTCAGCGACCTCGCCTGCGCGCACTTCGACGTCGGCCGCTACCTGTCCGCCCTCGAACTCGTCGAACGGGGCGAGGCGCTGTGGCACGGACTCGGCGAGACGCACCACGAACGGATCGCGGCCACCAACCGCGGCGTGCTGCTGCACTCGCTCGACCGCGACGAAGAAGCCCTGGCCGTCCTCGAAACCGCCGCCGAACTCGCCCGCCGGCACGGCAACATCTCCAACGAGGCCACCATCTACGGCAACCTCGGCAACATCGCCGAGGCCACCGACCCGCACCTCGCCATCAGCTACCACCGGCGCAGCATCGAACTCGGCCGCCGGGTCGGCATGACCGCCGCCGAGGTCGCCGGCCTCCTCAACATCGGCTTCGCCTACCTCCGCCTCGGCGCCCACGACGACGCCATCCGCCACTTCGACGCGTCCCTCGCCTTCCCGCCCGGCAGCGCCCCCTGGGACTTCCGCGTCGAAGCGCAGAAGGGCCGCATCGACGCCCTCCGCCAACAGGGCCGCCTCACCGAGGCCCTGACCGCCAGCCAGGACCTCCTCACCCACGCCTCCGCCCTCCCCGAGGGCTACGCCACCGGCCTCGTCGAACACGTCCGCGGCCTCGTCCTCCGCGACCTCGGCCGCCCCACCGAAGCCCTCGCCGCCTGGCGCAACGCCCTGACCCGCCTCGCCAACGCCGACGTCCGCGAAGTCGCCGAAATCCGCCACCTCATCGCCACCACCGAAACCGCCTGACGTGACCGCAGAAGCATCGACCGCATGATGCACCCATTTGATATGACGATGCGTCAATTGAGGCATATGGGCTAACGTTGGCCCCGCGTCGCATCCCCTTCCTGGCGGTCAGCCACACTCCCGAGCGCGACGCAGAAGGGGCAGAGCCATGCCCAGCAAGAAGTACTCGTACGAACTGCGGGAACACGTGGTCGAGCACGGTGTCCCGATCCCCGTCGACGAGCTCAAGATCGACGAGAAGGCCCAGCGGACTCTCAACGAGCCGCGCGCGATGGGCATAGCCAACAACCTGGTCCCCGAGGCACTCGGCACGATCGTGGTCTCCCAGCGAGCCAACGGCGATCGCTACATCGTCGACGGAATGCACCGCTGGCACGTGTGCAAGCTTCGCAGCATTCCCACGCTGATGGCCGAGGTGCACCATGGTCTCGACCAGCAGGAAGAGGCCGTACTGTTCTTGATCAAGAACAGGGAGTCGAGCAAGCCCACGCCCCTCGACGAATACAAGATCGGCCTCACTGCCGGCCTCCCGCTGTTCGTCGACACCGATGCCGCGCTGCGCAAGCGCAACCTCGCGATGGGCTCGACCGGAACCAACACCGTCGGCGCGGTCTCCGGCGTGCTCCGGATCACCGACCTCTACGGGCCGGAAACCCTGGAGCGGACGCTCAAGGTAGCCGAGGATGCCTGGGGACGGACGAAGGAGACCTGGGACGGCATGCTCCTCGGGGGCATCGGCATGTTCCTGGGCCGCCACGGCGACGACATCGACGACAAGGCCCTCGCCGAGAAGATCGGCAAGAAGGATCCCGCCTTCCGGTGGCGCGCCAACATCACGGCGCTCGCCTCCGCCGGCGGTACGCGCCACAGCGGAACGGGATCGAGGGTGAGCACCTGCTACCAGCTCATCGTCGGCGAGTGGAACAAGGGCAGGCGCGAGGGCAACCGCATCAACATCTGACCATCCGTCGCACAACGCCAAGGGCCCGGTCCGCCGGGCCCTTGGCGCATCCCCCACCCGCCCGCCAGACGCCCCAACGCCAAAGGGCCGGCCCGGGATCCCTCCCGACGACCGGCCCTCCGTCAGCCCTCGTACACGGAGCCCCCTGTCGGGTTCGAACCGACGACCCCCGCTTTACAAGAGCGGTGCTCTGGCCAGCTGAGCTAAGGAGGCGTGGTGGCCGGGCGGGTGATCCGCGGTGGCACCAGAGGGCAGTGTACCGGGCGGGGGCGTGGGGATGCGGGTGGTTGTGGGCGGGGTGTGGGCAGGGTGTGGGGGCGGGCGGCCGGGGTCGTGACCGGATTGATGCGGAAGTCTGGGGCGACCGACTGCTGACAAAAGGATGAACTGCCAGGTAGCGTCACGGGGAGTCGCGCCGGAGAGCCTGTGGTCCAGACCACTCGGGGCGGCCGAGACAACCCAACCTTTACTCGGATCGTCCGGCACGTTCCTGCCGGTGAAGGAGCGAAGCAGCATGGCTTCTGTGACGTACGACAAGGCCACCCGTGTCTACCCGGGTGCCGACAAGCCGTCGGTCGACGCGCTCGACCTGGAGATCGGCGACGGCGAGTTCCTCGTCCTGGTCGGCCCCTCCGGCTGTGGCAAGTCCACCTCCCTGCGCATGCTGGCCGGCCTGGAGGACGTGAACGACGGCGCCATCCGGATCGGCGACCGCGACGTGACCCACCTGCCGCCGAAGGACCGGGACATCGCGATGGTGTTCCAGAACTACGCGCTCTACCCGCACATGACCGTCGCCGAGAACATGGGCTTCGCCCTGAAGATCGCCGGCGTGAACAAGGCGGACATCCGCACCAAGGTCGAAGAGGCCGCCAAGATCCTCGACCTGACCGAGTACCTGGACCGCAAGCCGAAGGCGCTCTCCGGCGGTCAGCGCCAGCGTGTCGCGATGGGCCGCGCGATCGTCCGCCAGCCGCAGGTCTTCCTCATGGACGAGCCGCTGTCGAACCTGGACGCCAAGCTCCGCGTCTCGACCCGTACCCAGATCGCCTCGCTGCAGCGCCGCCTGGGCATCACCACGGTCTACGTCACCCACGACCAGACCGAGGCCATGACCATGGGCGACCGCGTCGCGGTGCTCGACAAGGGCGTGCTCCAGCAGGTCGACGCCCCGCGCGCGATGTACGACAAGCCCGCCAACCTGTTCGTGGCCGGCTTCATCGGCTCCCCCGCGATGAACCTCGTCGAGGTCCCGCTGGTCGACGGCGGCGTCAAGTTCGGCGGCTCGGTCATCAACATCGACCGCGCGGACCTGGCCAAGGCCGGCGACGCCAAGAACGTCGTGGTGGGCATCCGCCCCGAGCACTTCCAGGTGGTCCCGGCCGGCGGCCTGGAGGGCGTCGCGGTCACCGTCAACGTGGTCGAGGAGCTCGGCGCCGACGGCTTCGTGTACGGCACCACCCAGGTGTCGGGCCAGGACAAGGACATCGTGGTCCGCGTGCACAGCCGGGAGATCCCGCAGCGCGGCGAGACCATCCACGTCGTCCCGGTCGGCAACGAGACCCACGTCTTCGCCACCACCGGCGAGCGCCTCAGCCGCTGACGGCGCCCTGAGGCCGCAGACGGCCCCAGCCGCAAGACGGCCCCCAGCCGCCGACGGCCTCAGCCGCCGACGCCCCGGCCCGCGCCGGCGAACGCAACCGGAACCCCCTGCCCACGGCGGTCGGCAGGGGGTTCCGCCGTTCCCCCGTTCCGGGCCCCGCCGTCAACCCGATGGCGGCACAAACCAGGACACCCGTCACTCATTGGTGTAACGCAGCGCGCCCGACGCGCCACACACCGCTACTCTCCTGTGCGTGAAACAGCTCGTTCGCCGTATCGGCCAGACCGTTGCCCTCACCCTGCCGGTGATCCTGGTGACCACCGGCACGCTCGCCGTCACCCGTGTCCCGTGGGCCCCGCCCACCGCGCTGGACCAGCAGGTCGTCGCGGCGTCCAGCGGGGACGGCTCCATCGGCCGGACCACCGGCTCCCCCAACACCCAGGGCCTCGCCGCGCAGGACGCGCTCCGGGTCGACCTCCTGGAGGAGCTGAAGAACCACAACCCGGGTTCCGCGCTCGACCTGCTGGAGCGCACCATGCGGGAGAAGCCCTCGCTCACCCCGTACTGCAGCGCGCTCGCCGGCGAGCTCGGCCGCGCCGCGGTGAAGAAGTACCAGGGCGACGTCCAGCGCGCCCGCTCCTTCGCCCGCCCGGTCTGCGACGGCTCCTTCGCCGCGGGCGTCGTCGGCTAGCCGCTCCCGCTCCGTCGCAGAGCCCGCCCCCGGACTGACCGGAGGCGGGCTCTTCCGTTGGTGGCAGCACGGCATCGGCGGGTGGGCGCACGGGGCCACCCTCAGAAGCGCGCAGGGCAGAAGCGCGCAGGGCAGAAGCGCACGCAAGGGGACGCCCGCCGCCGGGGCCGCGACCCGAGCGATGACGTGCTCGTGGTCGCGGCCCCGCCGACGGGCGTCCCGCGCCCCTGCCGTGCGCCTCCTGTCCGGGCCCTCAGGCCCCCGCGGCCGCCGGCCGCATGCCGAGCTCCAGCAGCGGCGGCCCGCTGCCGAGCAGGCCGCCGATCACGCCGTGCGACGGCTGGGAGCGGGGGGTGCTGGGGGCGCCGGTGCCCGTGCCGCCGCCGGAGCCGCCCGTGCTGCCGCCGGAGCTGCTTCCGCTGCTGGTGCCGCCGGTGCCGTTGGCGTGCGGGGACGGCGTCGGGCTGGGCGTGGCACCGGACTTGGGCTTGCTGCTGCCGCTGCGGCTGGGCGAGGGCGACGGCGTCGTCCTGCTCGGCGCGGGCGACGGCGTGGGCGTGGGCGAGGGTGCGGCCGGGGAGGGGCCGCTGCTCGGCCACACCGGGGTGCCGTAGTCCGTCTGCGGGCGCATCGGCGCCTCGCGTCCGGTGCGGACGGCCGCGCCCAGCAGGGAGCCGGACAGCAGGGTGAGGCCGACCACGACGGCGGTGACGACGGCGCGGCGGCGGAGCATCCGTCGCCGCACCGCGCCGGGCTCGGCGGGCCCGTGCCGGCGGAAGGCCTCCAGCGCGATCCGGCCGTCCAGCGAGGCGAACGGCGCGCCGGCCATCAACAGCGGGCTCCAGGCCGCGAGGAAGATCAGGTCGGGGGTGTCGTAGACCGGCACCGCCTTCCAGCTGACCGTGAACAGCAGGGCCGCGGACAGCGCCATCGCGCTGCCGGCGGCGAGCCGCTGCCACAGGCCGAGGATGGACAGCACGCCGATCACGATCTCCGCGAAGGCGACGGCGAGGCCGGAGCCGACCGGGTGGGCCATCGCGAAGTCCAGCAGCGGCTGGGCGACCTTCCACGGGTGCAGCGAGGACAGCCAGCGCATCATCGAGCCGCGCTCGCCGCCGTCGAAGTACACCGGGTCGCACAGCTTGCTGAAGCCGGCGTAGACCGACAGCGAGCCGAGCAGCACGCGCAGCGGCAGCAGCACCAGGCCGAGGTCGACCCGGCGGCCGGGGTACCAGGCGTGCTTGGAGCCGTCGGCGAGCGAGGGCATCTCGGGCAGGTCGCCCTCGGGCTGCCAGCTGCGGCCGCCGACCCGCACCGAGTCGTCCAGCAGGTCGGGCACCCCGGCGTGCGGGGTCTCGTCGGAGTCCGAGCCGAGGCCCGAGCCCGAACCGGACCCGAAGGCGGAGCCCGAGCCGGAGCCGAGGCCCGAGCCGGCATCGGGCCCGTACTGCCGGGGCACGGCCTGGAGCTGCTGGGTGTCCTGGTCGGCGAAGGCCTGGTCGGTGAAGGACTTCGCCGGCGCGGGCACGGTGTTCAGCCGGACGGCGTCGAGCAGCCGGGTGGCGGCGGTGTCGCCGGGCGCGGCCTGGCCGCTCCAGGTGACCACCCGGGTCTTGCGGCGGGGCGCGGTGCCGGTGACCGAGGCGGCGGTGATCCCGGCGAGTGCGGGCATCGACGCCGCGGGCACCACGACCTGCGGGGTGACCAGCGGACGGGCGCCGACCGGGTGGCCGTACGGGTCGCCGAAGGCGGCCCCGGCCGGCGGATCGATCAGCGCGGTCACCGGGCCGGAGAGCCTGACCCGGAAACTGGCCTGGGTGCTGCTGAGCTTCGCCGGGTCGGACGGGACCCGGACCGTGTTGAGGCCCGGACCGTCGTCTATCGCCGCGGGGCGCTGCCCGAAACGCCGAGGTGTTCTGGTGTCCACACCCCTCTAACCGGGTGACGGGCCCTGAGGACACTCTCCCGGGTGCATTCCGGACGAGGATTTGAAGTGATCATGAGCGATCCGATCGGGCCCGACCGGACCCGACCGGTTGACTCACGAAATTGACGCACTGTCATGCGCCGTGACGGAACGTCAGCGCCTGGCGCGCAGGCGGGACGCCTCGTACAGCACGACACCGGCGGCGACGCCGGCGTTCAGCGACTCGGTCTGGCCGGGCATCGGGATCCGGACCAGCAGGTCGCAGGTCTCCGACACCAGGCGGGACAGGCCCTTGCCCTCGGAGCCGGCCACGATCACCACGGGGCCGGTGAGCGCGTCCAGGTCGCCGATCTCGGCCTCGCCGTCGGCGGCCAGGCCGACCACCATCAGACCGGCCTTCTGGTAGGCCTCCAGCGCGCGGGTCAGGTTGGTGGCGCGCGCCACGGGCAGTCGCGCCGCCGCACCGGACGAGGTCTTCCAGGCGCCCGCGGTCATGCCGGCCGCGCGGCGCTCGGGGATCACCACGCCGTGCGCGCCGAACGCGGCGGCGGAGCGGACCACGGCGCCCAGGTTGCGGGAGTCGGTGACGCCGTCCAGCGCCATGATCAGCGCGTCCTGGCCGGCGTCGGCGGCGGCGTCCAGCAGGTCCTCGGGGTGCGCGTACTCGTACGGCGGGACCTGCAGCACCAGGCCCTGGTGGTTCAGGCCGCCGGTCATCTGGTCCAGCTGCGGGCGGGGGGCCTCCATCAGCGGGATGCCGCGCTCGTTGGCGGCCTGGAAGGCCTCCCGGACGCGGTCGTCGGTGTCGATGAACTGCTGGACGTAGAGCGCGTTCGCGGGCACTCCGCCCTGCAGCGCCTCGACCACCGAGTTGCGGCCCACCACCAGCTCGGCCGCGCCCGCGCCGCCGCGGCCGCTGCGCGAGCCGGCGCCGGCCCGGCGCATGCCGGCCCGGGACTTGGCGTCGCGCTCGCGCTTGAGCGCCGCGTTGGCGGCGCGCTGCTTGGGGTGCCCCTTGCGGGCCTCGCCGGGCGGCGTCGGGCCCTTGCCCTGCAGTGCCTTCCGGCTGTGGCCGCCGGTACCGACACTCGCGCCCTTCTTCGACCCGGGGTTGCGGCGGTTCCTGCGCTGGCTGTTGCCGGCCATGGCTGTACTTCCTGTCTCTGCGTCTGCTTCGTGCGTGGGGGCCGCACCCATACAAAGGTACGGCCCCCACGCGCCCCGAGGGGCTACTGGTTGATCGTCCAGCGCGGGCCGGACGGGGTGTCCTCGATCGCCAGCCCGGCCTGGCCGAGCTGGTCGCGGATGGCGTCCGCGGTGGCGAAGTCCTTGCGGGCGCGGGCCGCCTGGCGCTGTTCCAGCACCAGTTTGACCAGCGAGTCGACCACGCCGGTGAGCTCCTCGCCCTGGGTGGCGCCGCCGGCCCACATCTCGTCCAGCGGGTCCAGGCCGAGGACGCCGAGCATCGCCCGGACCTCGGCGAGGCGGGCCGCGGTGGACTCCTTGTCGTCCGCGCCGAGCGCGCTGTTGCCCTGCCGGACGGCGGTGTGCACGACGGCGAGGGCCTGCGGGACGCCCAGGTCGTCGTCCATCGCCTCGGCGAACGCCAGCGGGACCTCGGGCGCGGGGTCGACGGTGCCGCAGCGCTCGACGGCGCGCTCGATGAAGCCCTCGATCCGGGCGAACGCGGTCTCGGCGTCGCGCAGCGACTCCTCGCTGTACTCGATCATCGAGCGGTAGTGCGGGCCGGCCAGGTAGTAGCGCAGCACGATCGGCCGCCAGCGCTGCACCATCTCGGAGACCAGCACCGAGTTGCCCAGCGACTTGGACATCTTCTCGCCGCTCATGGTGACCCAGGCGTTGTGCACCCAGAAGTTGGCGAACTCGTCGCCGTACGCCCTGGACTGGGCGATCTCGTTCTCGTGGTGCGGGAAGATCAGGTCCAGCCCGCCGCCGTGGATGTCGAAGGAGCTGCCGAGGTACTTGTGCACCATCGCGGAGCACTCCAGGTGCCAGCCGGGACGGCCGCGGCCCCACGGGGTGTCCCAGCTCGGCTCGCCCGGCTTGGCGGCCTTCCACATGGCGAAGTCGCGCTGGTCGCGCTTGCCGGTCTCGCCCTCCCCGGCGGGCTGCCGGAGGTTCTCCAACTCCTGGTTGGAGAGCGCCAGGTAGTCCGGGTAGGTGGTGACCGCGAAGTACACGTTGCCGTCGGCCTCGTACGCGTGGCCGCGCTCGATCAGGCCCTGCATCATCTCGATCATCTCCGGCACGTGGCCGGTGGCGCGCGGCTCCGCACTGGGCGGCAGGCAGCCGAGGGCGTCGTAACCCTCGTTGAAGGCGCGCTCGTTGGCGTGCGCGATCTTCCACCACTCGGTGGACTGCTCGCGCCCCTTGGCGATCACCTTGTCGTCGATGTCGGTGACGTTGCGGACGAAGGTGACCTCGTAGCCGCGGTAGCGGAACCACCGCTGCATCACGTCGAAGTTGAGTCCCGACCGGATGTGCCCGATGTGCGGGGGCGCCTGGACGGTGGCGCCGCACAGGTAGATCGAGACACAGCCCGGCACCAGCGGGACGAAGTCGCGTACCTGGCGGGTCATGGTGTCGTACAGGCGAAGGCTCACAGCGTCCAGGGTAGTGGGCGGCGGGGGGTGCCCCGCCACCTTCCGCCCACTCGGCCGGATTCGGTGTCAGACGTGGTTGACGACCTTGCGCGGGCTGAGCCGCACCACCACCCGCACCGCGTCCGGCTCGTCCCACGCGTAGTCCTGGCCGCGGTACTTGTTCGACAGTTCGTCGATCAGCTCGCGGCCGCCCTCGGTGGTCAGGGTGACCTCGCCGCGGGCCTCGAAGTACTGGTAGGGGCTGTCGGCCGGGTTGACCAGCAGACTCACCCGCGGGTCGCGCACCAGGTTGAGGTGCTTGCGGCGGCCCTGCACGGTGGAGAACAGGATGTCGTCGCCGTCCCGCTTCACCCACACCACCGAGGACTGCGGGCTGCCGTCCGGCTGGATCGTCGAGACCACCGCGAAGCTCTTCGCGTCCAGCAGCGCCTTCACGTTGTCGGCGAGCACCTCACCCATGGGTTCCTCCTGTGACCTGATGACGACGGATCGTCAGGCCAGGCTAGAGGGAGGGGCGTTGGTAGACCAGCGCCGTGGCGATCGCGGCGAGTCCCTCGGCCCGGCCGGTCAGGCCCAGGCCGTCGGTGGTGGTCCCGGAGACCGACACCGGGGCGCCGACCGCGGCGGACAGCGCCGCCTGCGCCTCGTCGCGGCGCTTGCCGATCTTGGGGCGGACGCCGATCACCTGGATCGCCACGTTGCCGATCTCGAACCCGGCCTCCCGCACCAGCCGGGCGGCCTCGCCGAGCAGCGCCACGCCGGCCGCGCCGGCCCACTCGGGGCGGTCGGTGCCGAAGTGCGCGCCGAGGTCGCCGATCCCGGCGGCGGAGAACAGCGCGTCGCAGGCGGCGTGCGCGGCCACGTCGGCGTCCGAGTGCCCGGCCAGGCCGGTCTCGCCCGGCCAGTCCAGTCCGGCCACCCGCAGCGGCCGGCCGGCCTCGAAGGCGTGCACGTCGGTGCCGACGCCGATCCGCGGCAGGACCGGCACGGCGGGGTTCTCAGTAGGCATCGGTGGCCCTCCGGCGGGCGAGTACGGCCTCGGCGAGCACGAGGTCCAGCGGGCGGGTGACCTTGAAGGCCTCCTCGTGGCCGGGCACCACGACGACCCGGCCGCCGAACCGCTCGATCAGCCCGGCGTCGTCGGTGACCTCGACGCCCTCGGCGGCGGCCTTCTCGTGCGCGGCGACCAGGCCGGCCAGGTCGAAGCCCTGCGGGGTCTGGACGGCGCGCAGCGTGGAGCGGTCGGGGGTGTCCAGCACCGGCTCCGGGCCGGCCGGCTGCGGCTCGACCCGCTTGACGGTGTCGGCCAGCGGCACCGCGGGCACCACCGCGTCGGCGCCGGCCCGGACGGCGGCGGCCACCGCGTCCACCACCTCGACGGGCACCAGCGGGCGGGCCGCGTCGTGCACCAGCACCACCGGGGTGCCGGCCGGGACGGCGGCCAGGCCGAGCCGCACCGACTCCTGCCGGCTGGCGCCGCCGGGCACCACCCGGACGTCCTTGCCGTCCAGGCCGTGGCTGTCCAGCAGCGCGACGACCTCCGCCACGCCGTCCGGCGGGGCGCACACCACCACCAGGCCGACCGCCCGGCTGCGGGCCAGCGCCCGGACCGCGTGCACCAGCAGCGGGACGCCGCCGAGTTCGCGCAGCGCCTTGGGGGCGCCGGGGCCGAGTCGCTCGCCGCGCCCGGCGGCCGGAACGACCGCTGCCGCGAGCTGTGCTGAGGCGTTCAGGTTTGGCTCCTTGGTCGCGATGGGTATGGCCGTGCCGAACGCGGATTCGCGAGCGGGCAGGCCCCCTTCCTGACTGCACGTTAGTGGAACTGCGCCGACCCGTTCGCCACCGTTTCGCCGTGCCGTCCCCTTCCGGGTACGACGAAGCGCCCGAGGCGCCCTTTCGGGCACCGTCGGGCGCGTCGGTCGTCAGGGCTCGGAGCTGTGCTCAGGGCCTGCGTCGGCCTGCGCTCAGGAGGCGAGAACCTCGTCGAGCAGCGTCTCGGCCTTGTCCTCGTTGGTGTTCTCGGCGAGTGCGAGCTCGCTCACCAGGATCTGGCGTGCCTTGGCGAGCATCCGCTTCTCGCCGGCCGACAGGCCCCGCTCGCGCTCGCGGCGCCACAGGTCGCGGACCACCTCGGCGACCTTGATCACGTCGCCGGACGCGAGCTTCTCCAGGTTCGCCTTGTAGCGGCGCGACCAGTTGGTGGGTTCTTCGGTGTAGGGCGCGCGAAGCACCTCGAAAACGCGGTCCAGGCCTTCCTGGCCCACCACGTCGCGGACACCGACGAACTCGGCGTTCTCCGCGGGGACGCGGAGCGTCAGATCTCCCTGCTGCACCTTCAGCACCAGGTAGGTCTTGTCCACACCCTTGATCTGGCGAGTTTCGATGGCCTCGATCAGCGCAGCCCCGTGATGGGGGTAGACCACCGTGTCGCCAACCTTGAACGTCATGTGACAGGACCCCTTCCGTGGCTTTCCAGAATAACACGCTTTTCGGCTGACCCGAAGGGCGTTTTCGCAGGTCAGGGCCGGTACCAGGGCTTGACAACCACCCCCGTCGCATGCTGCGACCGGTGTTCGAGGAGGGCTTCTCGCAGGTCGGAGGCGGTCTGACCTGGGCAACGAAACCTCTGGTCACACTCCCGAAACCATGGTTGGATCTTGAGTTTTTACCTCCGACTCGCCGAGCGCCCGGGATCGTGATCGGACCGCGACACGGGGCCACCCCGTGATAGCCGGATATGTGTGGTCGGTAGTGTGGCCCTCGACCACCGACCGTGATCCCGCTTCCGTGGATCGTCCCCTCCAAGGAGAAGTCGCCGCCGTGAGCCGGAGCCTTCGACGCGGCGCTGCCG
Source organism: Kitasatospora sp. NPDC059646 (assembly GCF_042734615.1). Lineage (NCBI taxonomy): Bacteria > Bacillati > Actinomycetota > Actinomycetes > Kitasatosporales > Streptomycetaceae > Kitasatospora > Kitasatospora sp. NPDC059646. Next base: position 142,624 of record NZ_JBHWDS010000007.1, on the reverse strand, counting down.
CCGCCCTCGTCCTCGCCGCGATCGTGCCGCTGTCCGCCTGTGCGGCTGGCAACGATGCCGACACGCTGCAGATCAAGCCGGACAACGCGGCGACGTCGATCGGCAACGAGGTCAAGCTCAACAACATCGTCGTGGTCGCCCCCGCGGGGTCGGCCGGCGAGTACTCGGGTCCGGTGGCCGTCACCGCGAACATCGCCAACACCGCGCCGAAGGACGACCTGGTGCTGACCTCGGTCAAGGTCGGCGGCACCGCCGCCACGCTGACCGACGAGCACGGCGCGCAGGTCTCCCAGATCACCATCAAGGCCGGCCAGTCGGTGCTGCTGGGCGGCAAGGACGGCGCGGCCGGCGCCCAGGTGTCCGGCGCGAAGCTGTCGGTCGGCGGCTACGCCGACACCACCTTCACCTTCAAGACCGCCGGCGAGGTCTCCGCCCCCGCCAACGTGCAGCCGGCCTCCGGCCTGTACCAGGGCTTCGGCCCGCAGGGGAAGTCCACCTCCTCGCCGAGCGCCGGCGCCACCTCCTCGCCGTCGCCGGGCGCGACCGCGAGCGGCTCGCCGAGCGCCCCGGCCACCGGCAGCCCGTCGGCCTCCGCCCACTGACCTCGGTCGGACACGCGAAGGGGCCCCGCCGCGGCGGGGCCCCTTCGCGGTGTTCCGCGGGTCGCGGTGCGGCCTACGGCTCGAACTTGTAGCCCAGGCCGCGGACGGTGACCAGGTAGCGCGGCGCGCCCGGGTCCGGCTCGATCTTCGCCCGCAGGCGCTTGACGTGGACGTCCAGGGTCTTGGTGTCGCCGACGTAGTCGGCGCCCCACACCCGGTCGATCAGCTGCATCCGGGTGAGCACCCGGCCGGCGTTGCGCAGCAGCATCTCCAGCAGGTCGAACTCCTTGAGCGGCAGGTCGACCTTGGCGCCGTCCACCGTCACCACGTGCCGGTCGACGTCCATCCGGACCGGGCCGGCCTCCAGCGCGCCGGGGGCGGCGGCGCCGTCGCCGTTCGCGTCCTCGCCGCGGCGGCGGAGCACCGCGCGGATCCGGGCGACCAGCTCGCGGGTGGAGTACGGCTTGGTGACGTAGTCGTCGGCTCCTATCTCCAGCCCGACGACCTTGTCGATCTCGCTGTCCTTCGCGGTGACCATGATCACCGGGACGTTGGAGCGGACTCGCAGCTGGCGGCAGACCTCGGTGCCGGGCAGGCCGGGCAGCATCAGGTCGAGCAGGACGAGGTCGGCTCCGTTGCGCTCGAACTGCTCCAGCGCGTCGGGCCCGGTGGCGGCGACGGCCACCTCGAAGCCCTCCTTGCGGAGCATGTACGACAGGGCGTCGCTGAACGACTCCTCGTCCTCGACCACCAGTACACGGGTCACGATCGGGCCTCCGGGGCAGGAAGTGTGGGTGCTGCTGAGGATGCGCGGTCCTCGACCGGGGCCTGCCCGGCGGGGAGCCGCAGTGTGAAGGTGGAGCCCTGGCCCTCGACGCTCCACACCGACACGGTGCCGCGGTGCGAGGCGGCGACGTGCTTGACGATGGACAGGCCGAGGCCGGTGCCACCGGTGAGGCGGGAGCGGGCGGGGTCCACCCGGTAGAAGCGTTCGAAGATCCGCTCGCGGTCCTTCTCCGAGATGCCGATGCCCTGGTCGGTCACCGAGATCTCGATCAGTTCGCCGTCCGCCTCGCCGAGCGCCGCGGCGCTGGAGATCCGGCGGGTGGCGATGGCCACCCTGGTGCGCGGCGGGCTGTAGTTCACCGCGTTCTCCACCAGGTTGCCGAGGGCGGCGGCCAGTTGGCCGCGGTTGCCGACCAGGTACAGGCCGGTGGTGCCGCCCGCCGCGATGACGATCTGCTTGGCGGCGGCGGTCTGCCGGCAGCGGTCGATCGCCTCGGCGATCAGCTCGTCCACCGCGACCGGCTCCGGATCGACCTTCAACTGGTCGTCCTGGACCCGGGAGAGGTCGATGATCTCCTGGACCAGGCTGGCCAGCCGGGTGGCCTCGACCTGCATCCGGCCGGCGAAGCGCTGCACCGCCTCCGGGTCGTCGGAGGCGTCGGCGACCGCCTCGGACAGCAGCGAGAGCGCGCCGACCGGGGTCTTCAGCTCGTGCGAGACGTTGGCCACGAAGTCGCGGCGGATCGCCTCGATCCGGCGGCGCTCGGTGCGGTCCTCGACCAGGACCAGCACCAGCCGGGAGCCGAGCGGGGCGACCCGGACCGAGACCGCCAGCGGTTCGGCGGCCCGGGCGGACGCCCCGGGGCGGGTGAGCTCCAGTTCGATCTGCCGGATCTCGCCGTCCCGCCGGGTGGAGCGGGCCAGCGCGAGCATCTGGTCCACGGCCACCTTGCCGCCGCGGACCAGGCCCATCGCGTAGGCGGCGGAGGAGGCCTTGACCACCTCGTCGCCGTCGCCGAGCACGATCGCGCAGGAGCGCAGCACCGAGAGCACGGTGTCCACGCCGGGCGGCAGGGCCGGCTCCTGAAGGGGCTCCGGTCCGGGGTTCCTGCCGCTGTTGCCGTTCGCCCGGCCCTGCTCGCGCTCGCTCCAGCGGAAGGCGATGGAGGCGGTGAGGCCGACGCCGAGCCCGGCTATGGCGCAGGCAGCGGCGGCGGCCACGTTCACGTCCATGTCTGCCAGCGTAAATGGTGGGCGGGCGCGCTCCGTAAGGGTGCGATCAAGGCATCGGCCGGGCGTTGCCGAGAATTCACCTCCACGATGCTGCCGATTCACCGCTGAGGCCGCGGGGGGTCGCCCGAACGGCTCAGTCTGGGCCGTGCAAGCCCGTGTGGGCGGTGGCGCGGCTACCATTCGCGCCACCAGCAGCGGCCGTCCGTACGGTCGGCCCCGCGTCGGGCCGCCCGGTGCGGGGCGTCCGGTCGGCACCGCCACCGACACCGGTACTGGAGGAGAAGAGCGCAATGCGCGACGCGTACCACGAGGAACTCGACTCGATCAGCGACGGCCTGGTCGAGATGGCCCGCCTGGTCGGCTCGGCGATGGGACGGGCCACCACCGCACTGCTGGACGCGGACCTGGAGCTGGCGGAGAGCGTGATCGCCGCCGACGAGAAGATCAACAACCTGCACCACGACCTGGAGAACCGGGCCATCGACCTGCTGGCCCGCCAGCAGCCGGTCGCCACCGACCTGCGGATCGTGGTCACCTCGCTGCGGATGAGCGCCGACCTGGAGCGCTGCGGCGACCTGGCCCGGCACGTCGCCAAGGTGGCGCGGCTGCGCTACCCGGAGACCGCCGTCCCGGGCGACCTGCACGCGATCGTGCTGGAGATGGGGCAGCTCGCGCAGCGCCTGGTGGCCAAGGCCGGCCTGGTGATCGCCACCAAGGACGTGGACAAGGCGCTGGAGCTGGAGGCGGACGACGACGCGATCGACGCGCTGCACCGCGAGCTGTTCTCGCACCTGCTGGACGACCGCTGGCACCACGGCATCGAGACCGCGGTGGACGTCACCCTGGTCGGCCGCTACTACGAGCGCTTCGCGGACCACGCCGTCTCGGTCGCCAAGCGCGTGGTGTTCCTGGTCACCGGCGAGCACGTGGACGAGTTCATCGCCACGGCGGAGCCGGCCGAGTAGTCGGGCGGCCGACGGCCGACGGGGGCGCATTCGGCGCGAACCGACCGCCCCCGCGCGCCCGTTGACGCCTCGTCGCAACCGGGCTTCACTCGAAGGGACGGGCGTCCACCGGGCTGTCCGGCTCCGCCCGGACGAGGAGGCTGCAGCGCGATGAAGACCACGACCGGCACGTCCACCACTCCCCCGCCGAGCCCGTGGGCTCCGGCAGCGGCGAAGCTGCTGCCGGTCCTCGCCGCGGGCTGCGGCTGCGGTCCGGGCTGCGGCTGCGGCTGCCAGTCGGGAGCGCCCTGCCAGTGCGGCGGCGCGACCGGCTCCTGCTGCGGCGGCCACTGACGGTACGGCGAGGGGCCGGGCACCCTGCGGGGTGCCCGGCCCCTGTCGTGCGGTGCGTCAGAAGGTGACGTCCATGCACTGGTAGAACGCGTTGCCGGTGTCGGCGATGTCCCAGACCGCCAGGATCACCTGGTGGCCGGTCCGGCCGGAGGGCAGCGTCGCGGTGTGGCTGAGCGTGGCCGGGGGCTGCTTGCCGCCCATCGGCACGGTCAGGAACGGGGTCGGGTCGAGGTTGGCCCTGGTGATCTTGGTGGTGGCGTCGTAGCCGGGCTTGGTGATGAAGTACCGGAACGACGTGGTGGCGTGCCGCGCCTCGATGCTCCAGGTGAGCGTGAGCTGCTGACCGGCCGTCACCTTGGTGGTCGGCCAGCCGCCGGCGCGGGGGTCGTCCAGCGGGGCCCAGCGGGCGTCGCCGCCCGCGCACAGGGTGCCGTCGGCCGGGCCCTGGGCCGGGAAGCCCTTCGGGCCCTCGACGCTCTGCGGCTCCCACTGGATCTGGCCGCACTTCTTCACCACGCCCGCGCCGCACAGGCCGGCCCGGCTCGGCGGGGTGGTGATGTATCCGTGCGAACTGGCCGGGATCGCCGTCGCCAGGATCGCCGCGGCGGCCGTGACGCCGACCGCCAGGATGTTGCGCTTGCGCATGGTGCTCCTCCGTGGGGGTGGATGGAGTACATGCGCGGGCACGCGCGGGACCGCGTGGGGGCGGCCTTCAGTGTCATGCCCGCGCCGACATTGCCCTCACGCTAGAAGCCCCCCGGCGACCCCGTCAATGGTCTGAACCATTCTTCGTGGTCTGAACCAGTCCACCGCGCCCGGACGTTGACGCCGCGTCACCCGGGAACGGAACAGCCCCCTGGGCCGGGGCGCCATTGCGCCGGACAGGGGGCTGAGGGGTCGTGGAGCGCGCGCGGCGTTACTTCTTGCCCTGGTTCTTGACCGCCTCGATGGCGGCGGCGGCGGCCTCCGGGTCGAGGTAGCGGCCACCGGGGTTGACCGGCTTGAAGTCGGCGTCGAGCTCGTAGACGAGCGGGATGCCGGTGGGGATGTTGAGGCCGGCGATGGCCTCGTCGGAGATGCCGTCGAGGTGCTTGACCAGGGCGCGCAGGCTGTTGCCGTGGGCGGTGACCAGGACGGTCCGGCCGTCCGCGAGGTCCGGGACGATCGCGTCGTACCAGTACGGGAGCATCCGCTCGACGACGTCCTTGAGGCACTCGGTGCGCGGGCGCAGCTCGGACGGGATCTCGGCGTAGCGGGCGTCGTCGGCCTGCGAGTACTCGGCGTCGTCGGCGAGGGCCGGCGGCGGGGTGTCGTAGGAGCGGCGCCAGAGCTGGAACTGCTCCTCGCCGAACTCGGCCAGGGTCTGCGCCTTGTCCTTGCCCTGCAGGGCGCCGTAGTGGCGCTCGTTCAGGCGCCAGCTGCGGCGGACCGGGATCCAGTGGCGGTCGGCCTTGTCCAGGGCGATCTGCGAGGTGCGGATGGCGCGGCGCAGCAGCGAGGTGTGCAGCACGTCCGGCAGCAGGCCCTCGGCGAGCAGCAGTTCGCCGCCGCGGGCGGCCTCCTTCTCGCCCTTCTCGTTGAGGTCGACGTCGACCCATCCGGTGAAGAGGTTCTTCTGGTTCCACTGGCTCTCGCCGTGGCGGAGCAGGATCAAGCGGTAGGTCGTGTCAGCCATGGGGCCAGCTTAGTGGAGGGGGAAATTCGATGGCCGGGCCGTCCACGCCGGATGTAATGTTCGCAAAGCGAGTTTGCCCATTACTTGTCCGCTGTCCCCGGGGAGCCCTCATGCCCGTGTCCGCCCGTCTGGTGAACGAAGCGCGCAGGGCGGCGGGCGGGCTGCCACGCCAGTTCTGGTGGCTGTGGACGTCGACCCTGGTGAACCGCCTCGGTGGCTTCGTCGTCACGTTCCTGGCGCTGTACCTGACAGTCGATCGAGGGTACTCCGCGTCCTACGGCGGTCTGGTGGCGGGTCTGTTCGGGCTCGGCTCGGCGATCGCGGCGGTGGGCGGAGGGGTGCTGACCGACCGGCTCGGGCGGCGGCCCACGCTGCTGGTGGCCCAGTTGTCGACGGCGGCGTTCACGGCGGTGCTGGGCTTCGCGGACGGACAGGTGGCGATCGCGGCGGTCGCGTTCCTGGTGGGCCTGGCGAGCAACGCGTCCCGTCCGGCGGTGTCCGCGATGATCGCCGACCTGGTGCCGGCCGCGGACCGGGTGCGCGCCTATTCGCTGAACTACTGGGCGGTCAACATCGGCTTCGGCGCCTCCGCCGCGGTGGCCGGACTGATCGCCACGCACGGCTATCTGACGCTGTTCCTGCTGGACGCGCTGACCACCCTGCTCTGCGCGGTGCTGGTGTTCGTGAAGGTCCCCGAGACGATGGCGAAGGCCGAGGCGGAGGCGGCCGAGGAGCCGGCGGAGGCCGCCGTCGGTCTGGGCGCGGTGTTCCGGGACGGCGCGTTCATGGCGGTGGTCGGCGTGAACCTGCTGCTCGCCCTGGTCTTCCAGCAGGGCCCCACCACGCTGGCGATGGACATGGGCCGGCACGGCATCTCGACCGCCGAGTACGGCCTGGTGGCCAGCCTGAACGGGGTGCTGATCGTGCTGCTCCAACTGCCGCTGACCCGGCTGATGGAGGGCCGCAACCGCACCGCACTGCTGGTGGCGAGCGCGCTGCTGATCGGCTGGGGCTTCGGCCTGACGGCGGTGGCGGGCACGTCCGCCGCCCTGTACGCCCTGTCGGTGGCGGTCTGGACGGTCGGCGAGATCATCAGTGCGCCGACCATGATGGGGCTGGTCGCCGAGCTCTCCCCGGCCCGGGCCCGCGGCCGCTACCAGGGCGTGTACTCGCTGTCCTGGTCGCTGGCGGCCTTCCTCGGCCCGGCGGCCGGCGGCCTGCTGCTGCAGTACGCGGGCAGCTGGGCGCTCTGGGGCAGCTGCGCCGCCGGCGGGACGCTGGCGGCCGGCGCGTTCGTGGCGATCGGCCGCCGCCGGCCCGCCCCGGACGCGGCACCGGACGCCGACCGGGCCGCAGAGCCGGCCGCCGCGACGGCCTGACGCCGGGTCAGCCCGCCGCGCCGCCGCCCTCGCTCTGCCGCAGCCGCACCCAGGAGTCGTGGTCGTCCTCCAGGATCCGCTGGTACTCGTCGACCAGCGCCGCCACCCGGTCCGGCTCCGGGACGGCGTCGCCGTGCTCGGCCTTCAGCAGGGTGACGCGGCGGCGCAGCGAGGTCAGCCGGTGCACGGTGTCGGCGCGCTGGATCCACAGCGTCCGGTAGCCGAAGAACGCCGCCCAGGCGGCCAGGACGGTGACCAGTGCGCCGCACACCAGCGCGGCGTCGGCCAGCCGGTCGGCCATCGGCCCGCCGACCTTGAGGCCCAGCAGCACGGTGACCAGGGCGGACAGGCTGACGGTGGCCAGTTGGAGGGTCAGGGCGCGCCGCCGGTCCCAGTCCCGGCGGCGGCGGCGTTCCACCAGCTCGTCGCCGAGCTCGGCCTCCAACCAGGCCAACTTCCGTTGTGCAGCGGCACGTTCGTCGTCCATCGGTATCCTCCCCGGGCGGGAGGATACCGGGCTCAGTGCTCGGCCGGAGGGTTCTCGCTCGCCAGGTGGGCGAAGGCGGTGAGGTTGCGGGTGGACTCGCCGCGCTTGGTGCGCCACTCCCATTCGCGGCGGATCGCGGTGGCGAAGCCCAGCTCCAGCAGGGTGTTGAACGGCTCGTCGGCGTTCTCCAGCACGGTGCCCAGCAGCCGGTCCACGGACTCGGCGGTGAGCGCCTCCAGCGGCAGCCGCCCCACCAGGTACACGTCGCCGAGCCGGTCGATCGCGTACGCCACCCCGTACAGCCGGGTGTTGCGCTCCAGCAGCCAGCGGTAGACGCCCTCGTGGTTCTCGTCGGGGCGGCGGATCACGAAGGCGTTCACCGACAGCGTGTGGTCGCCGACCCGCAGCGCGCACGCGGTGGACAGCTTGCGGGTGCCGGGCAGCGAGGCGACCAGCGTGTACGGGTCGGCGGCGGCGGGCTCCCAGGCCACACCGGCCTCGTCGAGCGCGGCGCGGAGCAGGGGCAGTGCGTCGTCCTTGGCGGCCATGCCCCCACGCTAACCGGCCGACGGGCCGGGCGGGGTGTCGCCCCGGTCACCCCGCGCGGCGGGGTGACCCGCCGTCAGGGGACCCGCACCGCACGGGAGCCGGCCATCGCGTCCGCGTACACCTCGGCGGTGGCGCCGGCCGCCGTCAGCCAGCCGAACGCCGCCGCGTGCCGGGCGGCCGCCGCGCCGCGGGCCGGGGCGAGCGCCGGGTCGGTGGCGTACGGCAGCAGGGCCTGCGCCCAGGCGTCCGGATCGTGACCGGGGACGAGGGTGCCCGTCACGCCGTCGCTGACCGCGACCGGGAGGCCGCCGACGGCGGCCGCCACCACGGGGGTGCCGCAGGCCTGCGCCTCCAGGGCGACCAGGCCGAAGGACTCGCTGTGCGAGGGCATCACCAGCGCGGTCGCCGCGCGGTACCAGTCGGCGAGCTGCTGCTGGCCGACCGGCGGGCGGAACCGGACCACGTCGTTGATGCCGAGCTGCGCGGCCAGTTTGTGCAGGCTCTCGGGGCGGGCGAGGCCGGTGCCGGACGGGCCGCCGACCACCGGGACGACCAGCCGCTCGCGCAGTTCGGGGCGGCGCTCCAGCAGCCGGGCGACCGCCTTGAGCAGTACGTCCGGCGCCTTCAGCGGCTGTATTCGGCCGGCGAACAGCAGGACCGCGGCGTCCTGCGGCAGGCCGAGCCGGTGGCGGGCGGCGGCGCGGTCGCCGGGCCGGAACACGTCCAGGTTCACGCCGGGGTGGACCACGGCGAGCTGCTCCGGGCGCGCCGCGTAGTGGTGGGCCAGCTCGGCGGCCTCCTCCGCGGTGTTGGCGATCAGCCGGTCGGCCGCGCCGACCACCTGGGTCTCGCCGATCACCCGGGCGACCGGCTCCGGGGTGTCGCCCTCCGCGAGCGCCGCGTTCTTGACCTTCGCCATGGTGTGCATGGTGTGCACCAGCGGCACGCCCCAGCGCTCCGCCGCCAGCCAGCCGACCTGGCCGGACAGCCAGTAGTGCGAGTGCACCAGGTCGTAGTAGCCGGGGCGGTGGCCGGCCTCGGTGCGCAGCACGCCGTGGGTGAAGGCGCACAGCTGGGCCGGCAGGTCCTCCTTGAGCAGGCCCTCGAACGGGCCGGCCGTGACGTGCCGCACCAGCACGCCGGGGGCGAGCTGCACGGTCGGCGCGTCGTCCGAGCTGATCGCCCGGGTGAACACCTCGACCTCGATGCCGAGGTCGGCGAGGCGCTTGGCCAGCTCCACGATGTACACGTTCATGCCGCCGGCGTCGCCGGTGCCGGGCTGGTGCAGCGGCGAGGTGTGGACGCTGAGCATCGCGATCCGGCGGGGGCGGCGGGGGCGCGCGGGGGCCGCGGCGGACCGCGACTCCCCGCGGGGCATGCGGACGAGGTGGTGGGTCACCTGCGTGAAGCCTCCCTGGGCGCTGCCCGTCGCTGCGTCTGTGGTCGTGCCGACTGCGTCACTGCGTGTTGTGCCTGCTCACGCGCCGCCGCCCGCGGCCGGGAGCTGCGGGCGGTGGGACGTCGAGCATGCCAACCGCGGCGTCGCGTCCGCGTATTCCCGGCGGCGGGCGAACTGCCGGGACGGGCCGGCCGGGACGCGGAAGGCGCTGCGTAGGCTTGGTGACCATGGCCGCAAGCGACATGCCGTCGTCCCGGGGCCGGTCCAGCCGGCCGGTCGGGACGATCACTCGGGGGACGACGAACACCAACCGGCTGCGGCGGATGGACCGCTGGATCGCCCACACGGCCGGCCGGGCGCTGCGCGCGGCGGTGCAGCCGCCGGTGGCGGTGGACCTGGGGTACGGCGCGGCGCCGTGGACGGCGGTGGAGCTGGCGGCGCGGCTGCGGGCGGTGCGGGCGGACGTCCGGGTGGTGGGCATCGAGATCGACCCGGCGCGGGTGGCGGCGGCGCTGCCGATGGCCGAGCCGCCGCTGCTGGACTTCCGCCGGGGCGGCTTCGAGGTGCCGCTGCCGGGCGGGGCGCGGGCCCAGCTGATCCGGGCGGCGAACGTGCTGCGGCAGTACGACGAGGACCGGGTCGCCGAGGTGTGGGCGCGGCTGTGCGGGCGGCTGGCGCCGGACGGGCTGCTGGTGGAGGGCACCTGCGACGAGATCGGGCGGCGGCACGTGTGGGTGGCGCTGGGCCCGGAGGGGCCGCGGACGGTGACCTTCGCGGCCCGGCTGGGGAGCCTGGAGCGGCCGTCGGACCTGGCCGAGCGGCTGCCGAAGGCGCTGATCCACCACAACGTGCCGGGGCGGCCGGTGCACGCGTTCCTGCGGGACTTCGACCGGGCGTGGGCGGCGGCCGCGCCGCTGGGCGCGTTCGGGGCCCGGCAGCGCTGGGTCGCGGCGTGCGCGGCGCTGGCCGCGGACTGGCCGCTGCGGGACGGGCCGGCCCGACGGCGGCAGGGCGAGCTGACGGTGGACTGGGCGGCGCTGGCGCCGCGCTGACCGGGTACGGGCGGGCAGCCGTTCGACCGGTTCACTCGAACGAGTTATCGATTCCCTCTGGCGCATTGACGCCCTGCCGCGCCACCATGGGAGCACCCGAATGCGCCGTCGCGCGCCCCCGAGCGCCCGTCAGCGCCCCTGCTCTCCCGGCCCCGCCGTCAGCTCCTCCCGCACGCGTTCGAACACCTCGTACGACTCGGCACCGAACAGCACGAAACGCACCTCGTCCAGGTCGGGCTCCTCCTCGGCCACCGTCGTCAGGGCGATCCGGGCGGCATCGTCCAGCGGCCAGCCGAAGATCCCGGCGGAGATCGCCGGGAAGGCCACCGTCCGCGCCCCCAGCTCCGCCGCGACCCGAAGGGATTCCCGATAGCACGAGGCCAGCAGCTCGGCCCGCTGCGGGCGGTCCTCCGCCCGGAACACCGGCCCCACCGTGTGCACCACCCAGCGCGCCGGGAGCCGGCCGGCGGTGGTCGCCACGGCCCGGCCGGTCGGCAGGCCCTTCCCGTAGTGCGAGGCGCGCAGCTTCCGGCACTCCGCGAGGATCTCCGGCCCGCCCCGGCGGTGGATCGCCCCGTCCACCCCGCCGCCGCCCAGCAGTGAACCGTTGGCGGCGTTCACCACCGCGTCCACCCGCTGATCCGTGATGTCACCCTGCACCAGCGTGATCCGGGTCACCGGTCCTCATCTCCCGTCAACTGCGGCCCAGCGGTGGCGGAAACCGTACCGAACGACGCCACCGGAAGCGTGGCAATAACCACATCGCCGCCGCTCAGTCGAAGAAATCCTCGGAGATCACGTTATGGTCGCGGGAAGCTCCCCGATGCCCGGTGCCATGCGGGCACCGCGGACGGACACCAGCCGTTGGCCTGTCGGGGAAAGGAAGGACCGACCGATGCCCGCTACGGGAGACGGGCGGGCACCCGACGCGACCGACGACGTTGGGGCCGCCGAACGCAGTCAGAGCCGGCGCGACGCGCAGCGCCGGAGCCGGCCCACGGGCTCCGCGCCGATACCGCATCCGCGCAGCACCCCGGGCGGCAGCGAGCCGGTCCGGGCACCGGCCGCCGACTTCCGGGTGCTGGTGATCGAGGGCGCCGGACCCGAGCACCGGCTGTTCGAGTCGCTCGCCGAGGAGCTCGGCGAGCACGCCGAACTGCACCGGGTGAACGGCGTCCGCGAGGCCGCGGCCCTGCTGCCCCCGCCGCCCGGCACCGGCCGGCGCGGCGTGCGGCACACCGACTTCCAGTGCGTCCTGGTCGACCTCGGCGCGCCCGGCGAACTCCCGCCCGGCAGCGACGGCCTCGACGAGCTGCGCGAACTGCTGCAGCGCGCCCCGCACACCGCCGTGGTGGTGCTCACCGACACCGCCGGCGCCGAACTCGGCGCGGCCGCGGTCGCCGCCGGCGCCCAGGACTTCCTGGTCCGGCAGGACACCGCCGGCCCGCTGCTGGCCCGCGCCCTGCGCTATGCGGTGGAGCGCAAGCGCGCCGACGAGTCGCAGCGCCGCCTGGTGGAGGCGGAGATCCGCGGCCAGGAGAACGCCCGCCTGCAGCGCCACCTGCTGCCCACCCCGCTACTCGACGGCGCCGGCCTGGCCTTCACCCGCCGCTACCGGCCGGGCCGCCGCCGCGCCCTGCTCGGCGGCGACTTCTACGACGCCGTCCGCACCCCGGACGGCCGGGTGCACGTGGTGATCGGCGACGTCTGCGGCCACGGCCCGGACGAGGCCGCGCTCGGCGTCGCGCTGCGGATAGCGTGGCGCACCCTGGTGTTCGCCGGCCTGACCGGCCAGCAGCTGCTGACCACCCTCCAGCACGTGCTGGAGCACGAGCGCCGCAGCGACGAGATCTTCGCGACGCTCTGCATGCTGGTGCTGGACGCGCCAGGCGGCGACGGCGAGGCGGAGTCCGCGGAGCTGTTCCTCGCCGGGCACCCCGCACCGCTGCTGCTCGGGCCGGACGCCCCTCCGGTGCTGCTGCCGTCCGACCAGGCCGGGCCGGCCCTGGGCCTGCTGCCGTGCGACGCCACCCAGTCCACCTGGCCGGCGCTGCGGCTGGAGCTCCCCCCGGGCTGGCGGCTGCTGCTGTACACCGACGGCCTCGTCGAGGGGAAGGTCGGGGCGGGATCGCCGCGACTGGGCCAGGAGGGCCTGATCGACCTGATCGCCGACCACCAGGCCGCCGGGCTGACCCGGGGCCGGCTGGTGGACTCGGCGATCGCCGAGGTGGAGGAGTTGAACGGCGGGGCGCTGACCGACGACGTCGCGGTGCTGCTGCTGGAGCGCAACCCGGTTCCGGTGATCATGGGCTGACGGCCTGTCGGGGCCCTGGCGCCCGCGGACACGGAGAAGGGGCGGCCCCGTGCGGGGCCGCCCCTTCTCGTCGCCGTGCGGGCGGGCTCACCAGGGGCCGTACGCCCCCGAGCCTCCGCCGCGGCCGTCGGTGACCAGCTTGATCGCGGGGCGGACGTCCACCACGTAGACGATCGCGGCGACCAGGCCGGCCAGCGTCAGCAGACCGGTGACCGGGTTGGCGCCGAACAGCAGGTCCGCGCCCAGCGCCAGGCCGAGCACGACCAGCCAGAACCCCTTGGTCTTCTTGTCGGCGGCCCGGTACGCGTCGTCGCGGCGGACCGCCGCGTCCACGAACGCGAACACCTTGTAGCAGATGATCGCCGTGGCCAGCCACCAGAACGGGTTCAGGAGATCGACGTACAGGATCTGCACCTGGGACTCCTCATCTCTCTCTTCCATCCTGGCACGGGCACTGCCCGGATCAACGACGTTCCGCGGTGTGCCGTTCCCCGCAGCCCCCGGGGCCGGGAGGTGCCCCCCGATGCACCGTCACTCGGAGTCGGCGGCCTTGCGGGCCCGGGCCGGCTTCTTCGCGGCGGGCTTCGGCGCGGCCGGCTCCGCCTCGACGGCCGGCTCGTCCACCACGACCTCGGCGAGCACGACCTCCTCCACGACGGGCTCGGACCCGACGGCCGGCTCGGCGTCCTGCGGGCGGGTGTTCGCCGCGTCCACCACGGTGCGGCCGCGGACCGCGAGCTCGTCGTAGACCTCCTTGGCCTTCACCGCGAACTCCAGCGCCCGACCGACCTGCTGCATCGCGAACTCCTGCGCCTTGGCCTGGAGTTCCTTCACGTCGGTGGGCAGCGCGGTGACCGCGCCGGTGACCTTCGCCTGGGCCTCGGCCAGCTTGCTGCCGGCGTCCTGCAGGGCGGCGGCCGCCTTGTCCTGGGCGCCCTTGGGGTCGGCGGCGAGCGCCTCCAGCTGGCCGGGCACCTCGCGGAGCTTCTCGTAGGCCAGGTCGCCGGCACCGGCCAGGGCGTACAGCGGGGTGGGGTCGGTGAGGGTCTTCTTCAGTTCGTCGCTGATCGGCATGTCGGGTCCTCCGGTCGGGGTGCGCCCGTGCGTTCGGGTCACGCGGGGTCGGTCGGGTGAGCGGCGGCGGCCGGGCGGGCGGCCTGGTTCTCCTTCAGGAAGGCCTCGTAGACCGCCAGCAGGGCCTGCTTCTGCCGCTCGCTGATCAGCGGATCGGCGAGGATCGCGGCCCGCAGGCCCGGCCCCTCCCCGTCCCGCTCCTCCAGAATCCCGGCCTGCACGTACAGCGTCTCCGCCGAGATCCGCAACGCCTTGGCGATCTGCTGAAGGATCTCCGCGCTCGGCTTGCGCAGCCCGCGCTCGATCTGGCTCAGGTACGGATTCGACACCCCGGCGGCCTCGGCCAACTGCCGCAGCGAATACTGCGCGTTCCGCCGCTGCTCCCGGATGTACTCGCCCAGCGAGCCCACGTTCAGTGACGCCATACCGGCAGTCTGCCCCGCCCTGCTTGCAATTGCAAGCACACTGCTAACCCCCGCGCGCACCCGCGACGGGCGGAGGCCGACTGGCTGGTCCACGGGACGCGGCAGAGACTGACGTCACCGGCGGCGCAGCGCCGGGGGCGTGACCGTGACGCGCGCCGCGATCGGCAGCCGGGTCGTCGCCCCGACCCTATGGACTGATTTGGATTCAGGGAGGACACCATGAGCCGTCCCACCGTCGCGATGGTCGTGCTGGCCTGTGGCGGAGCGCTCGCCCTCGCCGGCTGCGGAGGAAAGTCGGTCGAAACGACGCCCGCGTCCGGCGGAACCCACACGGTCGCCACGTCGACCGTCACGGTGACTGCCAGCCGAACGGCCTCGCCGTCACCGAGCGGCTCGCCGAGCGCGCCGGCCACGGCGAAGGTCGGCTCCACGATCAGCCTCGCGGGCACCAATACCGGTGAGTCCGCCGACGTGACCGTCACGAAGGTCGTCGACCCCGCTTCCCCCACCGACAGCTTCAGCACCCCTTCGGCGGGAAAGCGATTCGTCGCCGTACAGTTCGTGATCAAAAACACCGGCAGCACGACCTACAGTGACTCGCCGTCCAACGGCGCCAAGGTGATCGACTCGACCGACCAGTCGTTCAACGCGAGCTACCAGGAGACCGCGGCCGGGCCGGGCTTCGCCGGAAGCGTCGACCTCCCACCCGGACAGAGCGGGCGGGGATACATCACGTTCGAAGTACCGACGACCTCCCAGCTGATCCTGGTCCAGTTCGCACTCGACAGCGGCTTCGCCAACCAGGTCGGCCAATGGAGCCTGAAATAGCCTCAGGGAGGTGACTTCCGAGGCCGGAGACGAGGGGTGGCGCGGTGGTGGGGCGGCGGGTCGGGGCGGTGTTGTGCGATCTGGACGGGGTGGTGCGGGTCTGGGGGGATCTGGGCGAGGTGGATGCGGTGCACGGGTTGCCGGCGGGGACGGTGGCGGGGGCGGCGTTCCGGGAGGAGCGGTTGGCGCCGGCGGTGACGGGGCGGGTGACGGACGAGGAGTGGCGGGCCGCCGTCGCGGACGATCTGGCGGCGGTGTGCGGCTCGGCCGCGCGGGCGCGGGCGGTGGTGGCCGACTGGGGTCGGCAGCCGTCCCGGGTGGACGCGGAGGTGCTGGCGCTGCTCGGCGCGGCCCGCCGGCGGGCGCCGGTGCTGCTGGTCTCCAACGGCACCACCCGGCTGGAGGCGGACCTGGCCGCGCTCGGCCTGGACACCGCCGTCGACGGGGTGCTCAACACCGCCCGGCTGGGCGTGGCCAAGCCCGACGCCCGGGTCTACCTGGCGGCCGCGGAGCTGGCCGACGTCCCGCCCGGGCAGTGCCTGTTCGTGGACGACAGCGCCGGCAACGTGGCCGCCGCCGAGGCGCTCGGGATGCTCGGCCACCACCACCGGGGCGCCGCCGGCCTGCGCCGGGCCCTCGCGGCGGGCGGGCTGCTCTGACCGCTCCGCGGAACACGGCGGCGCGCCCGCCGGCCGCGTGCCAGCATCGTCCGCATGACGACCTTCTCCGCACCCGACGGCACCACCCTGCACTACGAGCAACTCGGCGACGGCGCACCGCTGGTGGCGATTCCCGGCGGCCCCGGCGCGGACGCCCGCTACCTGGGGAACCTCGGCGGCCTGGACGCCGACCGGCGGCTGATCCGGTTCGAGCCGCGCGGCACCGGCCGCTCCGCCGAGCCGGCCGACCGGGCGAGCTGCGCCTTCGCCTCCCAGGCGCAGGACGTGGAGGCGCTCCGCGAGCACCTCGGGCTGGACTCCTTCGACCTGCTCGCGCACTCCGCGGGCGCCCTCACCGCGCAGCGCTACGCCGCCGAATTCCCGCACCGGGTGCGGTCCTTGGTACTGGTGACGCCGGTCGGCCGGGGCGCCCGGGAGGCCGACGAGGCGGAGTTGGCGGAGATCCGGGCCGGCCGCGCCGATCAGCCCTGGTACCCGGACGCGGCGCGGGCGGCGGCGCAGCTGGCCGCGGGGCAGGGCGATCCGGCCGAGCTGCTCGCGCGCATCACCCCGTTCTTCTGGGGCAGTTGGGACGACCGGGCGCGCGCCGCGTCCTTCGATCCGGAGCTGGTTCCGGGCGCGCCGTGGATGCGGGAGGCGTTCTACGCGAGTGCGGGCACGGCGGCGCCGGTGGCCGTGCCGGTGCTGGTGGTGGCGGGCGAGCTGGACGGGATGATCGGCACAGCGCCGTCCCGGCTGGTCGCGGCCCTGCACCCGGCGTCCCGGCTGGAGGTGGTGGCGGGTGCGGGGCACCGGATCTGGGTCGAGAAGCCGGCCGAATTCACGGCGCTGGTGCGGGAGTTCCTGAGCTAGTCGGCCTCGACCAGGCGGCGGTAGTCGGGGGCCAGCAGGTCGGCGAGGTCGCGGCCACGGGCCGGGATGCCGCTGGGGCCGAGGTGGTCGAGGGCGGGGTCCGGCCGTTCGGCGGGTGCGTCGGGTGGGCGGAGGGCGAATTCGCCCTGCCAGAAGGCGTCCAGGCACTGGTCGAGCGGGCGGTCGGAGGCGGTCGGGCGGGTGGTCATGGCGTCACTCCCCCACGGCGTCGGCGGACAGGGCGAGCAGGTCGCGCAGTTGCTCGGCGGGCAGTTCGGTGAGCCACTGTTCGCCGGCGCCGATCACTGCGTCGGCCAATTCTCGTTTGGCCTGGAGGAGTTCGGCGATCCGCTCTTCGACGGTGCCGACGCAGACCAGGCGGCGGACCTGGACCTCGCGGCGCTGGCCGATCCGGTGGGCGCGGTCGGTGGCCTGGTCCTCGGCGGCGGGGTTCCACCAGCGGTCGAGGTGGATCACCTGGTTGGCGGCGGTGAGGTTGAGGCCGGTCCCGCCGGCCTTCAGCGAGAGCAGGAACACCCTTGGCCCGTCCGGGGATTGGAAGCGGTCGACGAGTTCCTGGCGGCGCGGCGCGGACAGGCCGCCGTGCAGGTACAGCACCTGGGCGCCGAGCCGGTGGCGCAGGTGCGGCTGGAGGAGCGCGCCGAACTCGGCGTACTGGGTGAACACCAGCACCCGGTCACCCTCCGCCAGGGCCTCCCGGAGCAGCGCGACGAGGCGCTCGACCTTGCCGGAGCGGCCGCCCAACGGCGAGCCGTCGCGCAGCAGTTGGGCCGGGTGGTTGCAGACCTGCTTGAGCCGGCCGAGGGCCGCCAGGACCGCGCCCTTGCGTTCCACTCCGCGTACCCCGTCGAGCCGGCGCAGCAGTTCGGCGACCACCGCCCGGTAGAGCCCGGCCTGTTCCGGCGTCAGGTTGCAGCGGACGGTGAACTCCTGCTTGGCGGGCAGCTGTTCGCCGATCTCGGGGTCGCTCTTGAGGCGGCGCAGCAGGAACGGCCCGGTGAGCCGCTGCAGGCGGGCGGCGACTTCCCGGTTGCCGGACTGCTCGACCGGCACGGCCCAGTGCTCCTTGAACGATTCGGCGGTGCCGAACAGTCCGGGGTTGGCGAAGTCCAGGACGGCGTGCAGTTCGGCGAGGCGGTTCTCCACGGGGGTGCCGGTGAGCGCGATCCGGGGGCCGGAGCGCAGCGAGCGGATCGCGCGGGACTGCCGGGCGGAGCGGTTCTTGATGTGCTGGGCCTCGTCCGCGACGATCCGCCGCCAGTCGATCGCACGCAGCGCGGCGGTGTCCCGCTGGAGCACCCCGTAGGTGGTGATCACCAGGTCGGCGGCCGGGTCGGGGGCGGTGCGTCCGGGGCCGTGGTGGAGCTGGACGCGCAGGCCGGGGGCGAACCGGGACGCCTCGCGCTGCCAGTTGCCGACCAGTGAGGTGGGGCAGACCAGCAGGACGGAGCCGCGGGCGCCGCGGGCGTGTTCCAGGGCGAGCAGGGCGAGGGTCTGCACGGTCTTGCCGAGGCCCATGTCGTCGGCCAGCACCGCGCCGAGGCCGAGCCGGCCGAGCGCGTCCAGCCAGGCCAGTCCCCGTTCCTGGTAGGGGCGGAGGGATCCGGTGAAGCCGGGCGGGGGCGGGGTGCGGTGGGCGCCGGGGAGGCGGCCGAGCCGGCCGGCGAGCAGGTCGCCGAGCGGGCCGTCGGCGTGCACGACGGTGACCGGCAGGCCGTCGACGACCGCGCCGTCGTCGAGGGCGAGCCGCAGCAGGGCGGCGGCGTCCAGGTGCGGTTCGTCCCGGCGGGCGGCGAGGAAGCGCAGGGCGGCGGCGAGTTGGGCCGCGTCCACTTCCACCCACTGGCCGCGGAGCCGGACCAGGCCCTGCTGGGCGGCCGCGAGTTCGTCCAACTCCTGCTGGGTGAGGGGCTGTTCGCCGACGGCGAGCTGCCAGCGGAAGTCCACCACGGCGTCCCGGTCGGCCTGCGCGGTGCGCTTGACCGACCCGGGTGCGGGCCGGCTGTGCGCGGTGGCGGCCAGGCCGAGCCGCGGGCGGCGGCGCCACCAGGCGGGCAGCAGGACGCCGTACCCGGCGGCGGTCAGCAGCGGAGCGGTGTCGCGCAGGAACGCGAGCGCCCCGGCCCGGTCGAGGTCGACGCCGGTGGGCCGGGTGCGGTGCAGGGCGCCGCGCAGCTCGGGGCAGATCCGGGCGGCGCGGTCGAGTTCGGTGAGGTACGCCTCCACGGGGTCGCCGAGGCTCTGCGCGAGGGCGGCGAACGCCGGTCCGTCGGTCCAGAGTTCGGCGGCCGGGAGCAGCAAGGAGGGCCGGTCCACCGGTCCGGCCAGCACGTCGAGTCGCCAGTTCTCGTCGGTGACGGCGGCGTCCGGGTCGCCGGGGGCCGTCCCCAGCGGCTCCGACAGGCGGAACGCGAGCCGGACTTCGCCGGTCGGCTCCGGGCCGGCGCTCCAGGCGGCGAACCGCGCCGCCTGCTCGGGGTCGGGGGGTGCGGACAGGCGGGGGTCGGCGCCGTGCAGGGCGTCGATCCAGCCACCGGCTTCGGTCCCCGGTGCGGCAGCCGGCCGGACGCTGCCTCCGAGGGCGGTACGGGTCTCGTGGTCGGTGAGGGCGTCCAGGACGGTGCCGAACAGGGCGGTGCCGGTGCGTTCGGCGCCGTCCTCGGCGCGGGCGATCGGCGGGCAGCCGGCGGCGAGGGCGGCCGCCTCCCGGCGGGCCGGGCCGTCGGGCGCGGGTCGCCAGCGCGCCGCCCACCCGTCCGGCTCCTCGACCAGCGCGGGCAGGACCCGTCCCCGGCCGACCAGCCGCCACGCCAGGTCGTGCACCGCCGTCAGCCAGCGCAGCGACGCCCCGTAGGCCAGCTCCGCCGGGCGGCCTCCGGGCAGTTCGACGGTGGTCCCCGGCCAGTACGGGTCGAACAGCTCGCCCAGCAGTTGGGCGGCCTCCGCCCGCTCGAACAGCAGCGCCGGCACCCGCCACGCCTGCAGCGCCCGGCCCTTCGCCGTGGACCCGACCGGCAGGTCGGGGGACGGCGTGGGCCGGGATCCCAGCGTCGGCAGCCGCAGGCTCACCCACCGCTCGGCGCCGCGCTCGGCCAGCCAGGCCGGCCCTGGGCCGACGGCGGCCAGCAGCCGTGCGACCTCCTCGGCCGAGGACGCGTACGGGTGCCGCGCCCCCTCCACCGCCCGTCCGGTGAACGCCCCCGCGTCCTCCGCCCACAGCCCGAGCCGGCCGTCGGCCCGCCAGAGCGCGTGCAGGACGTACATGGGAGCGGGGCCTCCGGGGACGAGGGGCGGGCAGGGCCTTCCACGATAAGCAGGCGGATGCGGAACCCGGGCCCGCGAGGGGCCCGGCCGGCGTTCACGCCACGTGGAACACGGGCCCTCGCGGCGTGAACGGCAGTGTCGCGCCCCGCGGGATCAGGTACGCGTGCTCCCGCCGGGGCACGCGCAGCACGTCGCACTCGGCGTCCGTGATGATCAGCACCGGTGCGGTGGCGGGGAAGTCCGGCGCCCGGGTCAGCAGGTCGATGCCGGGCTGGAGGACCGTTCCGCCGCGGCCGTGGATGCGGACCCGGGAGGCGAGTTCGGCGACCGGCAGGTAGCCCGCGTCGTGGGGGGCGGCGTCGCAGTGGATCAGCCGGGCGGCGGGGACGTCGCGGGCGGCCGCGTAGGAGGCGATCGCGCCGAGCGCCTTTCCGAGCAGGACGCGGCCCATCGACCCGGAGGTGTCGAGGACGACGCCGAAGGTGCAGCGCGGGGTCTCCTCGGGCGGGTGGTGGCGCCCGGCCCGCGGGATGTCGGGGCTGGCGGACTGCCGCCGGGACGGCCGCGCGTAGGACCGCAGGGGTTCCGGCCGGGGGACGAACTCGTCGAACCAGCGGGCGAGTTGCGCGTCCCAGGGCAGCGGCGGGTGGGCCAGGGCGCGGATCTCCTCGACCAGTCCGGCGGGGAGGGTGCCGCGTTCGCGGGTGTGCAGGTCGAAGCCCTGGAGGAGGCCGCGGCGGTAGAACTCGTCCAGGTCGACGTAGCCGCTGCCGCGGTCCCGGGCCAGGGGTTCGCCGAGGATGTCGCCGAGTCCCTTGCCGCGCAGGGTGGCGAGGCGTCGCAGGCGGCGCTGGTCGCGGGCGATCCGGTCGTAGACCTCCTCGGCCGAGAGGCCCTTCAGTTCGGGGTCGTGGAGCAGCCCTTCGGGCATTTCGCCGACGCCCATCTCGATCAGCCACCCGTTGATGACGTAGTCGGCGGCGACGTTGAACAGGTAGGGGTCGCGGCCGCCGGTCCGGTCGCCGTGGCGGAGGGCGGCGTGCAGCATCTCGTGGGCGAGGATGAAGCGCCATTCCTCGTCGGTGTGGCGGCGCAGGGGGTTGAGGTAGATCTCGCCGGCTTCGGCGTTGACGGCGGCGACGGTGATGCCGTGGGCGCGGGCGAGTTCGGCGTCGGCGACCAGGGTGAGGCCGGCGGCGAGGCCGCCGAGCAGGGGGTAGCTGGAGACGAACCAGCCGAGGGCGCGTTCCCAGGGGCGTTGCGGGAGGCGGGGGCCGTCGAGGTGTTCGCGGCGGCCGGCGGCCAGGTCCATCGCGGCGGAGACGGTGCGGGTGAGGGCGTGGGCGAAGGCGAGGGTCCAGTCCTCGGGGTCGTCGGTGCCCCACCAGGTGTGCAGGAGCTGGTCGGGCTGGTCTCCGGCGGTGCCGCAGGCCCGGTAGTCGGCGGGGATGCCGTCGCGGCGCCAGCGGGCGGCGAGGGTCTCCTCGTCGCCGCCGGGCCAGGCGGCGGGGAGGTCGTCGGGGGCGCGGCCGACGTGGAAGGTGGCGAGGAAGCGGTTGACGACGGCGCAGCGGGCGGCGAGGTCGGCGGCGTCGGGCTGGGTGCGGCGGCCGCGGGCGGCGGGGAGGTGGCCGAAGCCGAGGTGGAGCAGGGCGTGGGCGAGGGCCCAGGCCCATTCCTCGGGCTCGGCGCGGCGGGTGCGGTGGGCGTGCAGGGCGCCGTCGGAGGTGACGACGACCCAGCCGTCGGCGGGGTGCAGGGAGCAGCGCTCCGGGCCGGTGGTGCACAGGGTGGCGGGGACGGCGGCGAGTGCGGGGTTGGCCCGGGCCTTGGCGAGTCCGGCGGCGAATGCGGCCTTGGCCGGGTCCTGTTCGGGCTTCTCTGCGGGGCGGCGGGTGCTCACCGGCGGGCCTCGACGAGCCGGGGCAGGTCGCGGGCGGCTTCGATGAGGAACCAGGACGGCAGGACGGGGTTGCCGTCGGGGCCGTCGGCGATCACGGTCTGGGCGACTTCGACGGAGATCTCGGCGAGTTGGACCAGCAGCGACTTGGAGCGGTAGGCGTGCTGGCGGACCGTCGGCGAGGCGTGTTCCTTGCGGGCGGGCAGTTCCTTGACCAGTCGGCCGCGGAAGGAGTCGGCGAGGTAGTAGAGCAGGTCGCGGTCCTCGATCCGGTGCGGCCAGGAGGCGTCGCCCTTGAGGATGGCCTCCAGGCCGTACGCGTTGCGGACGATCTTGGCGTAGCCGCAGAAGGCGACGGCGTGCGCGGGGGTGAGCAGGCCGTGGGCGAGGACCTTGAGGGTGTCCTCGTCGAGGCCGGTGCCGAAGGAGTGCAGCGCGTCGGAGAGCATGTGCCAGGCGCGCGGGGTGGAGAACGGCTCCTCGGTCTTCGGCGGGCTGGACCACAGGTGGTCGGGCCGGTCGGTGAGGTGGTCGGTGATCCAGGGGTGGATGCCGTGGCCGGCGGCCCAGCCGAGCCAGTCGTCGGCGCTGGCCCGCAGGTGGACGTGGACCAGCCGGTTGAGCAGCGCGGACGGCATCGGGCGGGCGAGGGCTCCGTCGGTGGCGCGGTTGCCGGCGCCGATCACGATGGAGCCGGCCGGGAGTTCGTAGTTGCCGATCCGGCGGTCGAGGATCAGCGAGTAGAAGGCCTTCTGGACGTCCGGGGTGGCGGCGTTGAGCTCGTCCAGGAACAGGCAGTAGGGCTGGTCGCGGGCGATGCTCTCGGGCGGGCAGAACCGGGAGCGGCCCTCGGGGGTGATCTGCGGGACGCCGATCAGGTCCTCGGGGGCGAGCTGGGTGCCGAGCAGGGAGACGCATTCCAGGCCCAGCGAGTCGGCGAACTGGTTGACCAGCGAGGACTTGCCGATGCCGGGCGCTCCCCACAGGAACACCGGTCGCACGGTGGCGAGTCCGAGCAGCAGCTCGGGCACCTGGGACGGCGACACGGTGACGGCTGACTGCACAGGTCTCCTCTGGGAGGGGCGGGGTGGGGTTCGGCGGTCAGTGTGAACCGCCGGGGCGGCCCGGCGCACCCGGTTTTCCGCCGTCGCGGCGGGCTGTCCACAGGCTGGGGACAACCGGGACGGCACCCGCATAGGACAACTTTCAACTTCATGGTTGAAACTTGAACCAGGTGGGCGTACAGTCGAGCCATCAACAAG
The DNA here is from genome assembly GCF_042734615.1 of Kitasatospora sp. NPDC059646. Taxonomy (NCBI): domain Bacteria; kingdom Bacillati; phylum Actinomycetota; class Actinomycetes; order Kitasatosporales; family Streptomycetaceae; genus Kitasatospora; species Kitasatospora sp. NPDC059646. Next base: position 119,544 of record NZ_JBHWDS010000007.1, on the reverse strand, counting down.
TTGAAGCCTCAACAAACGGCTTCGACCCCCAGAAGGAGAGAAGCCATGGGCATCTTCAACCGCAGCAAGAACACCGTCGCCGCCGCCCCGGCCGCCGTCCAGGGCCCGGACCTGGCCCACCTGACCGGCGACTACACCATCGACAACACCCACTCGAAGATCGGCTTCGCGGTCCGCCACGCGATGGTCACCAACGTCCGCGGCGAGTTCACCGAGTACGAGGGCAAGCTGCACCTGGACGGTGCCAACCCGGCCGCCTCCACCGCCGAGCTGGTGATCAAGGTCGCCTCGATCCACACCAACCAGGCCCAGCGCGACGAGCACCTGCGCACCGGCGACTTCTTCGACGCCGCCACCTACCCGGAGATCACCTTCAAGTCGACCACCGCCGAGCAGGTCGACGGCGACACCTACCGCCTGCACGGCGACCTGACCATCAAGGGCACCACCCGCCAGGTCGTCCTCGACCTGGAGTTCACCGGCGCGGCCACCGACGTGTACGGCGCCAACCGGGTCGGCTTCGAGGGCGGCACCACCGTGGACCGCACCTCCTGGGGCCTGACCTACAACGCCGCGCTGGAGACCGGCGGCGTGCTGATCGGCGAGAAGGTCAAGCTGACCCTGGACATCTCCGCCGTGCGAGCCTCCTGAGACCGCCTGCCCCGGCCGCTGCGCGGCCCCCGGTACCGCCCCCGCCGTCCCCCTCGGCGGGGGCGCCGCCGTTTCTACCGGCGCAGCAGGGCGGCGTCCTCGGCCGGCAGCCAGCTGCCCGGCGGGCGCTCCAACCAGCCTTCCGCAGCGGCGAGTTCGGCCGCAGCTTCGCGCAGCGCGGCCAGCCCGGGGTGGCGCAGGTCGGGCCGGTGCACCAGTCCGACCAGGCTGAGCGGCACCGGATCGACGAGCGGGCGCGCCACCGCGCCCGGGATGTCCGGCCCGCCCGTGGTGGTGAGGACCGGGCTGCCGTGCCGGACCAGGTAGCGGGCGAACTCCGCGGCGCCGACCGGCGGGGTGCGCGCGGGCGCGGCGGCCAGGCCGTGTTCGGCGAGCAGCCGCAGGCCGAGGTCGGTCCACTCGGCGGTGTCCGGCTGCCCCGCGAACACGTCCACCGGGTGCCCGTCCAGCGCGGCCAGCGGCACGGCCGCCAGCCCGGCCAGCGGGTGCCCGAGCGGCAGGAACACCGCGACCGGCTCCAACCGCACCGGCGTGTGCGCCAGCCGGGACCGGACAACCGCCGGCAGGCCCGCGTACCGCCCGAACGAGACGTCCAGCCGGTGCGCCGCCAACTCCTGTGCCGCCGCCGTGAGTCCGCCCTGGTAGCGGGCCAGCAGCTCGGTCTCCGGGCAGCGCAGGCGGGCGGCGGACAGCACCCGCTCGGCGGTGAGCTCGCGGTCGCCGCCCGGGCTGTTGACGTCCACCAGCAGCGCCCGGGTGTCGCCGAGCGCGGTGATCTCGGCCTGGAGTGCGAGCAGCTGACGGGCCTTCGGCAGCAGCGCCGCGCCCGCCTCGGTCAACTCGACGCTGCGGGTGGAACGGTGGAACAGCGGGCAGCCGAGGTCGCGCTCCAGCGCCCGGACGTCCCGGCTGACGGCCTGCTGGGCCAGGTGCAGCCGGGCGGCGGCGCGGCCGAAGTGGAGGGTCTCGGCGACGGCGGTGAAGCTGCGCAGCAGGCGGGGGTGGAGGTCACGGGGCACACGGGAGATTAACAACAGCATCCGGTCAATCGCACGGAATCAGGTGTTGGACGGCGCCCGGGCCGCGGCCCGAGGGTGGAGCCCTCCCCCCTTCCTCTCCCCCGGAGTTGTGCGTTGTCCCTGCCGTTCGCCCGCTACCGCCCCGTCTTCGCCGCACCGGGCAGCCTCACCTTCACCCTGGCCGCCCTGCTCGGCCGGCTCGCCCTGGCGATGTACGGCGTCTCCGTCGTGGTGCTGATCGCCGACCGGCGCGGCTCGTACGCCCTGGCCGGCGCGGTCTCGGCGGCCGGCGTGCTGGCCGGAGCCGTCGCGATGCCGCTGCTCGGACGGCTGGTCGACCGGCTCGGCCAGGCCCGGGTCGCCGTCCCCGCCGTCCTCGCCACCGCCCTGCCGACGGGCGCGCTGCTGCTGTGCGTCCGCGACGGCGCGCCCGACTGGACGCTGTTCCTGTGCTGGGCGCTGTCCGGCACCAGCCCCGACCTGGGCAGCATGGCCCGGGCCCGCTGGGCGCACCTGCACCGCGCCGACGCCGCCCTCCTGCACCGCGCCAACTCGCTCGAACAGGCGCTGGACGAGCTGTGCTTCATGGCCGGACCGGTCCTCGGCATGGCGCTGTGCACCACGCTCGCCCCCGAGGCCGGACTGATCGCCGCCTGGGCGGTCGGCACCGCCGGAACCCTGCTGTTCGCCGCCCAGCGCGGTACCGAACCCCCGCTCGCCGCACCCGCCCCGGTGCCCTCCGCCGCCGCCAGCGGACTGTTCCGCACCCGGGGCTTCCCCGCACTGCTCGCCGGGTTCCTCGCGGCCGGCGTGCTGTTCGGCTCCCTGGAGGTCACCACCCTCGCCTACACCGACTCGCTCGGCCGGCAGTCGGCAGGCGGCACGCTGCTCGCCCTGGTCGCGGCCGGGTCCTGCGCGTCCGGGCTGGCGTTCGGCGCGATCCGGCTGCGCCGCCCGGCCGCGGTGCGGCTCGCCCTCGGCGCGGGCGCGATGGCCGTCCTGATGCTGCTCCCGCTGGCCGCCGGGCAGTCCGGGGCCGGGGTGGTGGTCCTCGGCGCGGCCCTGCTGGCCGCCGGTTCGGGCACCGCGCCGACGATGATCAGCGGCATGACGCTGGTCCAGGAACTCCTCCCCGCCCACCGCCTGAACGAGGCCATGGCCCTGGCCGTCTCCGCGATCCTGGTCGGCATCTCCACCGGTGCCACCCTCGGCGGGTCCGTCGCCCAGCACACCGCCCCGGGCACCGGCTACTTCCTCCCCGTCGCCGCCGCGGCCCTCGCCGCCCTCGCGGCCCTCCCGGCCGCCCGCCGAGCCACCCGCAAGCGCTGACGGCCGGCGCCGGCCACGCGGCGAACCGCCGACGGCGGAGCGCGTCGGCAGGCCGTTGACGGCCCGTCAGCCCGCGGGCCCCGCACGGCGGCTAGCGCCAGCCGTACTCGTACTCCGGCAGTGCCGTCCCGTCCGGGAAGTGGGCGGTGCCGTGGGCGAGGCGGCGGGCGCCGTGGCGTTCGTAGAAGGCGATGGCGCGCCGGTTGGCGGCGAGGACGTCGAGGCGGACGGGCCGGTCCGGGTGGCGGGCGAGGGCGGCGTGCAGCAGGCGGGTGCCGAGGCCGGTGCCGGTGCGGCCGGGGCGGACGTGCAGGTGTTCGAGGCGGACGACGGGGCCGTCCGGGACCAGGTGGGCGAAGGCGGCGAGGGTGCCGTCGGGGTCGTCGGCGAGCAGCAGGGTCGGGGTGTCGGCGGGCGGGCCGTAGTCCGCGGCCAGTCGGAGTTCCCACAGCAGCGGCTGCTCGCTGTCGGCGGCGAGCGCCGCGTCCGGGACGAGTCCGGCGTAGGCGCTGCGGCGGCTGGCGGTGAGCAGGGCGGCGACGGCGGCGGCGTCGGCCGGGCCGCCCTCGCGCAGGGTGGCGGGCATGCCGCCAGCCTTGCACACCGGGGGGTTGAACGCGTTCAACCGGTGCCCTACAGTCGTCCCGAGCAGTTTTGAACGCGTTCGAAATTGTTCGGCCCCGGCCGAGGAGGGGGTCCGTCCGCCTGCCCGGGCGACGGGCGGACGGCCGGGGCGGGTGGACGGCGCGCCCGGTGCCGGGGGGCACCGGGGCCGCCGGGGGAGGCCGGTCCGCCGGGAGGCCGTTTCGCCCTCCCGGTCCGGAGTTGTCCCGGTCCCGGGCTAGGCTCGGTTCCACAGGTGACCGGGGCGAAGCGAACGGCAAGGCGGGGCGAAGGTGCCAGCAGACGACGGGGATCGGAGCCGACGGGGCCCGGTAGTGTCGGACGGCGTGGAGAGCGCGAGCGACCGGAACGAACCGGAGAGCGGCGGCCCCGCCCCCGAACTTGCGGGCGGCCGTGCCCAGCCGAAGACGGACAAGAGCGAGGCGACCCGGGCGCTGATCCTGGAGACCGCCATGCGGCTGTTCCAGGAGCGCGGCTACGAGAAGACCACGATGCGGGCGATCGCCGCCGAGGCGGGCGTCTCGGTCGGCAACGCCTACTACTACTTCTCCGCGAAGGAATTCCTGATCCAGGGGTTCTACGACCGGATGACGTACGACCACGCCGCCGACGCCCGGCAGCGGATGGCCGGCACCAAGGACTTCGCCGAGCGGCTGGAGATCGCGCTGACCTCCTGGCTGGACACGGCCGCGCCGTACCACGAGTTCGCCGCCCAGTTCTTCCGCACCGCCGCCGACCCGACCAGCTCGCTCAGCCCGTTCTCCAACGAGTCGCACCCGGCCCGGGCCACCGCCGTGGAGCTGTTCCGCGAGGTGCTGCAGGGCTCCGAGCTGGCCCCGAAGCTGGACGCCGAACTGGTCGAACTGCTGCCCGACGTCCTGTGGTTGCACCTGATGGTCGTGGTGCTCTACTGGGTCTTCGACCGGACCGACGACACCGAGCGCACCCGGGAGTTCGTCCGCCGCTCCACGCCGATGGCCGCCCGGGTGATCAACCTGTCCCGGTACCGGATATTCCGCCCGATCGTGCGCGACGCCAAGGGCCTGATCCAGGACTTCATCCTCCCGACCATAGGGAAGACCGCCGTCAAGTGACGGCGGCCCTCCCCGCCGGCCCGGCCGCCGGGTGACGACCCGTCAGAAGACGTCGGGGTTCCAGGGGGCGCGGTCGGTGCGCAGCAGGCTGTCGACGCGGGCGGCGGCGCCCGGGGCGAGCTCGGTGACCAGGTCGGCGTCGGCCAGCCGGGTGGCGGTGTCGGCGCCGAGGTGGAGGGTGCCCAGCTCGGCGACGCCGAGGGCGAGGTCGGCGTCGTCCTGGGTGCGGGTGATCCGGGCGGTGCCGTCGGCGGCGGCCTCCAGGGCCCAGCGGCCGGCCGTCCAGCCTTCGCGGTCGGAGACGTCCAGGACCACCCGGCCGGGGGCCGCGCACCGGCGGGCGGCGAACGCGGCGGGCAGGTCGAGCAGGCGCAGCCACAGGAAGTCGGCGTCGTCCTCGTGCGGGCGGGCGGCGCGCGGCTCGTTCAGCAGCAGCGGCAGCGGGTCGTCGGGCCGCAGGTTGGGGACGACCACGTGGCGCACCCAGTCGACGGAGAACGCGAACGCCCACAGCGCGTTGGCGGTCCGCCGGTCCACCGCCAGGAAGTCCCGGACGTTCAGCGGGCAGTCGGGGTAGGAGCCGTCGAACTTCTCGTCGACGGTGTAGGTGATCAGGCCGGTGACGGTGCCGTCGGCGGTGCGGTGGAGGGCGGTGAAGCCCTCCTTCCAGTCGAAGCCGGGCAGGTCGATGCCGCCGGTGCGCAGCTGCCACCAACTGGCGGGGCGGCCGATCGCGCCGGGCTGGGTGCGCCGCCAGCGCTCGTGCAGCTCGGGGCCGAACCGGCGCACCTCGTCGAGGGTGGCGAAGCCGATCCGGTGCCCTTCGTGGACCGGCAGCCCGGCGCGCAGGCCGCCGGAGCGCAGCACGTCGACGCGCTGCCCGCCGCTGCGGGTGGCGGGGCCGAAGCCGAACCGGCCGTAGATGTTGTACTCGGCGGCGATCAGGATCGCGGCGGCCGCGCCGCGCTCGCGGGCGGCGGCCAGGTCGTGGCGCATCATGCCGCTGAGCAGGCCGCGGCGGCGGTGGGTGGCGTTGACGGTGACGGCGCTGATCGCGTCCACCGGCAGCACCGCGCCGCCGGGGACGGTCAGTTCGGTGTCGAAGCTGCGGAAGGTGGCGACGCAGCGCGGCCCCTCCGGCGTCGGGTCGGTGTGGTCGAACGCCGCCTGCATCCGCCCGGGCTCGAACAGCAGCTCGCGCCACTCCCGTGCCGGGGCGACGTGCGGCCGCATGAAGCCGCGGGCGATCGCCCGGTCCCAGACGGCCAGTTCCTCGCGGACGATCGGCCGGATCTCGATGCCCTGGTCAGTGCCCTGCTGCGCGTCGTTGCCCATCCGGCCACCGTACGGCGGCGTCCGGAAAGCAGTCATCCGGTTTTCCCGGCGCGCCGCCGGCCGAGGGCACCGCTCCCGACGGCGCGTCAGGAGCTGTCGGCGGCAGCCGGAACAATGCCGGTCATGACCCTGCTTCCCGTCACCGTTCCCGCCTCGCTGGTCCGCCGCCACGGCCTCGACCCGGAGGCGCACGACTGGGGCCTGAAGGCGGAGCACGCGGTGGCGACCCCGGCCGGGGACACCTACGTCCTCAGCATCCTGTGGCGGCACGAGCGGTACCCCAGGGACCCGGCGCTGCCCCGCTTCAGCGAGCGGACGATCACCCGCTACGCCCCCGACGGGACGCCCGTCGCCGCCGCCGTCCTCGGCAAGGAGGCGCACGGCCGGGTGGCGACCGTCGCCTGGGGCAGCGACGCCAACCTCGCGGTGCTCCCGGACGGCTCACTGGTGGTCAGCACCCGGCCCGGCAGCACCCACCTGCTCTCCCCCGACCTGGACGAGGTGCGGGCCGGCTGGTCGATGTTCGACGCCGACCGGCGGGCGGGCGGGCCGGCCGGCGACCCGTTCGCCGCGTCGGTCGCGGTGACGCCGGGCGGGCGGCTGCTGTGCACGGCCGCCGAGCACAAGGTGAACAACTGGGCCGGCGCGATGCTCAACCTGGTCGCCGTCACCGAACCCGGCGACCTCCTGGCCCCCGGCCACAAGCCGCAGCTGCGCGCCATCGCCACGCTCGACCCGACGACGCCCCGGCAGACCGAGGCCGACGGCTACCCGCACATCCGGTACGGGGACGCCCCGGTGGCGGGCGCCAACCGACCGTCGCCGTCGCTCGGCGAGGCCCTCACCGAGCTCACCGGCACCCACCGCAGCCTGTACGGCTACGACCGGTCGTTCATGAGCCGGCCGTCCGCGCTCGGCGACGACCTGTTCGTCGTCCCGGTGTTCGGCCACACCTTCCGCTCCGGCAGCCGCGGCCAGGAGTTCAGCTTCACCCTGCTCGACGACCGCGGCACGGTCCGCGGCCGCCTCGGCGGCCTGGACCTCTACCGCGACAGCCCGTTCACCGGCTTCGACTTCACCGTCGCCGCCGACCCGCACCGGGCCCGCGCCTTCCACCTCAACCGCTACGGCCTGTACGCCTGGACCGCCGACGGCGCCCTCCGGGCCCGGCTCCCCACCGCCGACAAGCCGTTCAAGCCCCTCGTCCACTTCACCCTGCTCGACTGCACCCCCGCCGGCGAGCTCCTCCTCACCCACCGCAAGCAGCACACCCTCCTGCGCGTCCCCGTCCCCGCCGACCTCGCCGACCTCCCCACCGCCGTGGAAACCGCCCTCGCCGGCCTGGCCCGCGCCCGCAACGCCCTCAAGAAGCAGTACGGCCCCACCGACTGGCTCTGGCCGGACGAGACTTCCCCCGTCCACCGCCTGTGAGCCGACGACCCGTCAGGGGCGGGCGTAGAAGTCCGGGCGGCCCATGATCCAGAGGCTGGCCTGTTTGATGGCGGTGCCGGGGCGGGGGGCTTCGATCATCTGGTCGTCGCCGAGGTAGATGGCGACGTGGTAGATGTCGGCGGCCCGGCCGGTCCTGGTCCAGAAGACCAGGTCGCCGGGGCGGAGTTGGGCGTAGCCGACGGGCGTGGACGCGGCGTACTGGTCGGCGGCGAAGTGCGGGAGGTTCTTGCCGCCGCGGCGCCAGGCCATCATGGTCAGGCCGGAGCAGTCGTAGCCCTGCGGGCCTTCGCCGCCCCAGATGTAGGGCAGGCCGAGGACGGAGCGGGCGAAGGCGAGGGCGGCTTCGGCGCCCTCGGCGGACCAGGGGCGTTCGCGGGGCGGGGCGGGGCGGAGCCGGGCGGCCTCGGCCGCCGCCGCGGCGGCGCGTTCGGCTTCCGCCCGGCGGGCGGCCTCCTCGGCCTCGCGGCGGGCGATCTCGGCGAGGGCGTCCTGCCGTTGGCGTTCGAGGTCGACGCTGGTGTCCCGGGCGGCGGCGAGTTCGGCGAGCAGGGTGTCCTGCCGGTGGCCGATCTCGGCGACCTGGCGCTGCTGGTCGGCGAGCCGCCGCTGGGCGGTGTCCTTGGCGGTGCGGACGGTGTCGGCGGCGGCGCGGGCGTCGGTCTCGGCGGTGCGGGCGTCGGCGGCGGCGCGGGCGGCGGCCCTCGCGGTGGCGGTGGCGTCGTCGAGGATCTGCCGGGTCTGGGCGCCGGCGGTGCCGATCGCGCTGGCCTGGGCGGACAGCGAGCCGGTGCCGCGGGCGCCCAGCAGGGCGTCCAGGGCGGAGAGTTGCGGGGAGGCGCCCTGCCGGTAGATCTCGGCGAGCAGTCCGGCGGCCCGGTCGGCGGCCGCGGCACGGCTCTGCTCGGCGGCGGCGGACCGGTCGGCCGCGGCCCTGGCCGCCTGCTGGGCCCTGCCGAGTCGGACGAGCGCGCCGTTGTACGCCTCGACGGCCTGTTCGGCGTTCTGTCCGGCCCGGTCGAGTTCGGTGCGGGCGGCGGCGAGCCGGGCCTCGACGGCGGCCGCGGCACCGGCCTTGGCGTCGGCGTCGGCCTTGGCCCGGGCGACGTCCTCGGCGGACGGGTACGCCTCGCCGCCGGGCTGCGGCTCGTCGGCGGCGCGGACGGCGGGCCGGGCGGCCGCGGCGGCGGGGGCGTTCGCGGCGGGCAGCAGGGCGAGCAGCGCGGCGGAGGCGAGGAGGAGGGCGGGGAGGAGCCTGCGCGGCATGTCGGGTCCTCTCTCGGACTTTCCCATGACGTGACATTTCGGTCACGCACCGCCAGATTCTCAGACCTGACGGAGCGTCAGCGCCATCGCCATGCGGCCGGCCGGGTGAGATGTCTGATTGTCGGAGCGGACGCTCCCCGGTGTCCCGGTCCGGTGGACCGCCCTGTCAGCGCGCCCGCTGCGGCGGCTTGCCGGTGGCCGTGGTGCGCGGCCGCCCGGCCCGGACGGTGCGGCGGCGGCGCTGGGCGCGGGCCCGCCGGGCCGGGTCGGTGGCGGGCGCGGCGGCGGTCCGCCGGCCGCCGGCCGGGAGCGCGGGCCGGCGGTGGGCGAGCGCCCTCGCGGCCATCCGCTCGGCGACCGCGTGCGCCTTGGGGTGGCCGGCCGGGACCTTGTCGGGCGCCCCGGCGATCAGGTCGAACAGCCAGGTGCGGGCCCGGTCGGTGCGGGCGTGCAGGCGCCGTTCGCGGCGGATCGCGCGGGCCATCCGCCGGGGCCGGCCGGCGTACCGCCAGCGCGCCCAGGGGCTGGACGGCCGGGCCAGCCGGATCGCGCCGATCCAGGACAGGCCGGGCACCATGATGCCGAGCAGCCCCGTCCAGACCTTGCCCTTGAGCAGGGCCGTCAGGCAGACCAGCGCGTTGCCGGTGATCACCGCGACCAGCCCCCACCGGGTGTCCTGCCCGGGCACGACGCCGAGCGGCACGTACCCGGTGAGCAGCAGCGCGGTGAGCAGGATGCCGAGGATCACCGCGTCCACGGACTTGCGGCCCTGCTCGCTCCAGTACACGTCGTCCAGGTGCAGGATCAGCGCGAACTCGTCGAGCACCAGGCCGCAGCCGATGCCGAAGGACAGGCCGAACCAGTCGATCCACGGCCGGCCGCCGCCGGTGGCGAACACGCCGATGCCGCCGAGCAGCAGGAAGCCGAGGCCGAACACCATGTGGTGGATGTGCAGGCCGCCGGGGGTGATGTTGCCGGGCCACCAGCGGACCTGGGCGCGGATCATGCGGGTGCTGAAGCGGATGCAGACGAAGGAGGCGATGAACCCGACGAGCAGCAGGAACAGCGGCTGCTTGTGGGCGTCCACGATGTGGTGGTGGTAGCCGTCGAGCAGTGCACTGAGCATCGGGTGGTGCCTTCGGTTCGGTTCGGCCGCCGGGTCCGGCGGCGGGTCAGAAGCCTCGGGTGCGTTTCGCGGCCCGGCGCGGGATGAGCAGGTGCGGGGCGTCGCGGTCGCTGGCGCCGGGGTTCTTCAGGAACAGCCGGGCCACCTCGCCGCCGAGGTTGACGCCGATGGCCAGGGCCAGCGCGAGCGCGACGGCGCGGCTGGCGGACACCAGCCCGTTGGAGGCGTGGCCCTGGGCGAACGCCAGCATGCCCAGGTACAGCGCCGAACCGGGCATCAGCGGCCCCATCGCGGCGGTGACGTACGGCAGCGCGGAGGCCGCCCGGTAGCGGGCGAGCAGCTGGCCGAACAGGCCGACCAGTCCGGCGGCGAGGCCGGTGGCGACGATCGGCGAGATCGACGCGTTCTGCACCAGCACGCCGTACGTGGACCAGCCGATGCCGGCGTTCAGCACGACCATCGGCAGCGAGCGCCGGTCGGTCTGCAGCAGCATGGCGAAGGCCAGCGCCAGCACCATCGCGGCGAGCAGCTGGAGCGGCGGGTTGGTGGTGCCGCCGAGGCTCTCGTCGGGCCGCAGCCGGGCGTTGTAGTTGACGCCGATGTACAGCACCAGCATCACGCCGATGACGATGCCCGCGATCAGGTACATCACTTCGAGCAGCCGGGCGGCGGCGGTGATGTAGAAGCCGGTCAGGCCGTCCTGGACGGCGGCGACCATGGCCCGGCCGGGGAGCAGCGCGAACAGCCCACCGGTGATCACCACGGAGCCGCGCAGGTGCAGTTCGTTGAAGGAGAGCAGGATGCCGCAGAACGCGGCGGGCATCGCGGCGACCACGAACTGGTAGAACTCGGGCAGTCCGCGGCGGGCGATGAAGGAGGCCAGCCGGTCGCCGACCACGGCGGTGACGAACGCGACGCCGAACACCAGCCAGGCCTTGCCGTCGGCCTGCCCGCCGACCAGGAACGAGGCCGCGCCGGCCAGCAGTCCGGTGGCCAGCGCCAGCAGCCACGCCGGGTACGGGTGGCGGTTGCGGCGGATCTCGGCGAGGCGCCGGTAGGCGTCGTTGACGGTGACCTTCTCCGCGGTGATGTCCGCGACCAGCTCGTACACGGCGGCGAGCCGGGTGTAGTCGGAGGTGCGGCGGCGCACCACCCGGTCCGCGGTGACCGGCGGGTCGATCAACGACGGCTGGTGGGAGATCGAGATCAGGGTGAAGGTGACCTGCGGCTCGCAGTGGTCGAGCCGGTAGGCGTGGGCGATGCCGAGCATCGCGGCCTCCACGTCCTCGGCGGCCTCGCCGCTGGCGAGCAGGAGTTCGCCGATGCGCAGCGACAGGTCGAGGATCCGGGGGACGTTGCGCTGGGTCTGCGCCCCCGCGGACGGGTGCAGTTCGCGCGGGGTCCGTTCGAAGGCGGGGCGCTCGGCCATGGGCGTGCGCAGCAGGGTGCGCATCCGGTCCGGCCAGGGGGCTTCGCCGGGGGCGCCCTTGTGGAGCTCGGTGAGGTCGAGGCCGTGCGCGGGGGTGTAGCCGGCGGCGTTCCACTCCTCGGGGGTGAGGGTGTCCTGGTGGAGCGGGTTGCGGGCCCGGACGGCCTCGGCGGCGTCGGGGACGGTGTGGCCGAGCAGGCCCTCGGTCTGGGCGGGCGCGGGCGCGTGCGGAACGCTGACGGGCCGTTCGATCGGTGGTGCGTCCGGCCCGAGCAGCCCTTCGGTGGGCGGCGCCTCCTGCGCCGGTGCGCCCTCCGGCTTGCGATCGGACACGGTTGCCTTCCTCCGCCTCCCCGGCAGCCGCCCGACCGGGCTGCCTACTGGCTCCCACCTTGCCCGATCGTCGGCGGCGGTGCGAACAAGGGGTGGCCGCGGCCGGGCCCGCCCACCCGTCGGCGTCCGATATGTCATCAGTTGCGACGTGCTGACCGGCTATGGGCCGGGGCGGCCGCCCGCATCGTGGGACGGTGCGGGCGGCCGGGGCGGGCGTCTACAGGTCGTAGTCGTCGACGATCTTCCGGTGCCGGGCCAGGTCGGCGCCGGCGGCCTCGGCGAGGGCGGGCCAGGCGAGCGGGTGCGGCCAGTGCGCGGTGAGCTCGGCGAGCAGGGCGTCGGCCTCCTTCGCGGAGGAGGTCGGCGGGACGCCGAGCGCGGCGTAGATGCCGGGCAGGGTCTCGCCGTCGTGGTGCGGGTCGGTGATCCGGTAGTGGTCGCCGCTGTAGGCCCACACCGCGTACCCGGCCTCCTGGAGGGCGCCGCGCAGGGCGTACCAGGTGTCGTCGTCGGGGCAGCAGCCGTCGATCCAGTAGGTGGTGTAGCCGGCCGGGTCGAGCAGGGTGAGGAACTCGAAGACCGGGTGCCAGTCGTCCTCCTCTCCGGGCTCGGGGCGGTCGTTGAGCACGGCGGGGGCGAACACCACCACGTCGCCGTGGTTGAGGTCGTGGTCGTCGCCGAGCACCGGCAGCACCCGGGCGGTGGCCGGGCCGGTGCGCAGCGCGGGCAGGTCGACGGTGGTGCCGTTGTGGCGGGGGGCGCGCACCTCGATCAGCTGCCACTCCTCGTCGACGGGGCCGCTGTCGGCGTCGAACTCGATGCCGATCCGGGCGCCGGCGGCGCGGACGGCCGGCCAGTCGCGGTTGGCGGTGGCGGCGGTGATCAGGTGCCACAGGTCGGAGTTCTGGACGGTGCGGTGCTCCTCGTCCTCGCCGGCCTCGGCGGCGTCGAGGGCGTGCTCCAGCAGTTCCTGGTAGAGCCGCTGGGCCTCGGCGTGGTCGCCGCGGCGGGTGGCGGCGCTGGCGGCGAGCCGGCGGGTGTTGAGGGCGTCGGGCTCGTGCGCGAGGACGGCCGCGCACTGTTCGCCGACCTCGGCCCACCGGCCCTGGGCGGCGGCCCAGCGGGCGCGCAGCCAGTGCGCGTCGGCGGGGGCGTCGGACAGCCGGGCGGCGAGCCGGTCGACGCCGTCGCCGTCCTCGGCGTCGATCAGCAGCTGGCCGAGCATGCCGGTCAGGTAGTCGCTGCCGGGATCGACGTCCAGTTGGGCCCAGAGCAGTTCGGTGACGGCCCGGGTGTGGCCGAGGGCGCCGAGGGCGCCGGCCAGGTTGAGCACCAGGACGGACTCGGGCTCCGGGCTCTCCGCGAGGGCGGCGGCGAGCAGGTCGGCGCCGGTCTCCGGGTCGGGGCGGTGGTCGGCCAGCCACTGCGGCAGGTCGCCGGCGGGAACGGGCAGTTCGGGCCGGGGCAGGGCTTCGGCGGCGGCCCGGAGGGCGGCGACCTGCTCGGTGACGCCGTCGGTGCGGCGCAGTTGGCCGAGCTTGCGTTCGCCGGTGCGGGCGAGGGTGAGCGCGACTTCGCGGGCGCCGCGGGCGAGGGCGAGCCGGCCGGCGGTCAGCACCAGGTTCAGGCAGGGGCGGTGGGAGCCGGCGGCGTCGAGTTCGCCGGCCCAGCCGGCCAGCCGGGCGCCGAGGGCGGCGTCGTTGGGGAACGCGCCGGCGGCGGCGAGCAGTTCGACGGCGGCGGTCCAGCGGTGCCGGATGTCGGCGTACCGGTCGGCCTCCTCGGCGTCGGGCAGCAGGTCGAGGGCGGTTCCGGTACGGCCGAGGGCGGCGTGCTGGAGGGCGCGGCCGACGGCGAGCTTGCGGCGGTCGTCGTCGTCGAGGCGGTGTCCGGCGGCGACGTAGGCGTGTTCGGCGGTGTCGTACGCCTCCAGGGCCTCCTGGTGGCGGCCGAGCCGGTGCAGGGCGGAGACCCGGCTGTGCGCGAAGGACAGCGAGACCTGTTCGCCGGCGGCCCGGATCCGGGTCTGGGCGCGGTCGAGGTGGGCGAGGGCGTCGGCGGGGCGGCCGTCGTCCTCCAGGGTGTCGGCGTACTCGCGGGACAGGCAGTCGAAGCAGGCCCGGGCGGGCTCGACCCGTTCCAGGGTCTCCTCCAGCACGGCGAGCCGTTCGGGCACGTAGCCGGGGCCGTCGATGTTGGCGTGGCAGATGGTGAAGTCCTGGACGGCGCACACGGACTGCGGGCAGGACGCGGTCTCCTCGCGGTGCGCGAACTCCAGCAGCGACACCGCCTCGGCCATCGCGGCCTCGCCCTGGTGGCGCTTGTTCAGCAGGTTCTGCAGCCGCCAGTGCCGCAGGAAGACCTCGACCCAGGGCAGGCCGAGCGCCCGGGCGGAGGCGAGTGCCTCGGGGTACATCGCGTCGAGCTGCTCGTTGCGGCCCTCGACGGCGTGTCCGGCGATCTCGGCGAGCGCGTCGGCCAGCCGGTGCTGCCCGGACTCGGCGAGCTGCCGGTGGGTGTCGTGCACCCAGGACCAGATGTCGGTGGTCATCGTTCCTCGTCCCCCTGCGGAGTGTCTGCGGAGATGGTGTCGGGCACCACCGACAGGCCGTCGGCGGGGACGGCGGCGGTGAGCGCGGCGACCGCGGTGGAGATCCCGCCGAGGGCGGCGGTGAGGTCGCCGCCGGCCGAGCCGGAGGCCGCCGCCATGATCACCTTCAGCGAGCGCAGCAGCGACGCGGCGGTGGCCGCCCCGGTGTGCCCGGCGCGGTAGGCGGCCAGCAGGTCGTGCACGGCGGGCGAGGCCAGGTTGAGGTACAGCCGGGCCTTGACGGTGCCGTCGGTGCGGGCGGTGAACGCGCGGGCCAGCCGCAGCGCGGCGGACGGGATCCGGGCGTCGGCCTTGTCGTCCTCGATGCGGGCCTTGAGTTCGGCCTCGCGGTCGGGAACCAGCACCAGCGGCAGCCCGGGCGGGTCGAACCGGGCCGGGACGAGCTGTTCGCCGTCGTCGGTGAGGGCGGCGCTCAGCCAGGCGTGCTGTTCGGCGGGCAGCGGCAGGTCGGGGGCGCGGAACAGTTCGCGGTTGCCGCTCTCGCTGCCGAGTTCGACGATCCGGCAGTCCCGCAGCTGGGCGTAGCGGCGCAGGAACGGCAGGACGGCGTACCGGTCGCCGCGGGCGATCGGCACCTGCATGGCGCGGTAGAGCATCTCCTCGAAGCCGCCGCCGCTGCCGAGGGCGACGTGCACGGCGCCGGAGCCGGCGGCTCGCAGGGCGCCGGCGGTCAGTTCGCCCTGCGAGGTGGGCACCGGGACGTCGTCGGCGAGCAGGGTGAACAGCCGGTCGTCGCAGAGGGCCGCGCCGAGCAGTTCCTGCCCGTGCCGGGCGAGGATGCGCCGCCAGGCGGCGGGGTGGAGCCGGGCGGTCTCGTAGAGGCCGTCCACGATGGCGTCGGCGAGGGCCTGCTGGAGGGCGCGGTAGTGCTCGTCGCGCTGCAGGTCCTCACGGCTGGCGGTGGGGGTGAGCCGGGTGGACTCGACCACGCCGCCGATGAATCCGGCCCAGCTGGGCAGCAGGTCGCGGGCGTCGTCGGCGAGCAGCATGCCGCGCAGGTAGACGGCGAGGTCGCGGTTGTCGGTGGAGCCGTAGGTGCCGCCGTCCTGGACCCAGAGCAGGCCGACGGCGTCGGTGCGGTCGTCGGCGGGGTGGACCGGGAACGCGGTGAGGGGTTCGAAGCTGCGGGCGAAGGCCGTGGCGAAGCGCATCCGGTGCAGGTAGGGCGAGCCGGGCAGGTCCTGCCGCCAGGGCACGGCGACGGTGTTGACGGCCTGTTCGTCGTCGCCGACGTACACCTCGATGGGCAGCAGCACGCAGTAGCGGGCCAGGACCTCGCGCAGCGCCTCCTCGTCGGCGAGGTGGGCGTGCTCCGGCTTGAGCCGCAGCGTCACCACGGTGCCCGGCGCGGGGCGGGGCGGGGCGGGCTCGACGCTGTACTGCTCGCCGCCGCGGCTGCGGTAGGTGTGCGCGGCGTGCGGTTCGCGGTGCGAGGCGGTGGTGACGGTCACCTCGTCGGCGACCGAGAACGCCGACAGGAATCCCAGGCCGAAGGCACCGATGAGTTCCTGGTTGCCCGTCAGGTCGCGGAGCATGCGGGTGTAGCCGGTGCCGACGGTGGCCAGGTAGGCGTGGATCTCCGGTTCGGTGAGGCCGGCCCCGTTGTCCTCGATCGCCACCGTCCGCGCCGCCGGGTCGCCGGTGACCCGGATCAGCGGCCGGTAGGCGCTCTCCGGGTCCTCCAGCTTGCGCCGGGTGTGCGAGTCGTGGGCGTTCTGCACCAGTTCGCGCAGCGCCACCAGCGGCGTCGAGTAGAGGTGCGTGGCGAGCACGCCCACCAGGCCGCCGAGGTCGACCTCGGTGGTGCGGAGATTCTCCGGCTTCTCGGACGCGGGGAATTCGGCGCCACTTCCGTCGGCGCCGGAAGCGGGGGGAAGGCCATCAGACATGAGGCCCCAGTGTGCCAGTACGACTATCTGGCGACCACCGTTTTCGAATTCCCCCTTCCTGTCGATACTCGGTCAACTTCCGCCCGGCGCACGGCCGATCGACCACGATCGCCCCAACCCGCCGGAATACCAGGGCAATTACCTCCGACGAGGAAACGGGGGGCCGACCTCGCGGGCGACTTTCGGACCAGTTTGCAGGAAGACCACCCGCCCCGAATTCACTTCCGGCGCGCCCGCACGAAGGCCACCGGCGGGTTGCCCTCGCCGTGGTTGCGCTTGAGCACCTCGAACCGGCTGTTCGCCTCCAGCAGCGGCATCAGCTTGGCGAACCCGTAGGTGCGCGGGTCGAAGTCCGGCTTCCGCTTGCGGATCTGGTTGCCGACCTCGCCGAGGTGCGCCCAGCCGTCGTCCCCGGACGCGGCCTCCAGCACGCTGTGCAGCAGGCCCATCATCGCGTCGTCCAGCTGCCCGGCCGCCGCCGGCTCCAGGGGCTGACGGCGTGCACCGGCACGGTCAGGTTCTCGGTGTGGATGAACTTGTCGCAGGCGGCCACGAACGCCCGCGGCGTCTTGCGCTCCCCGAACCCGTACACCGTCAGCCCCGACTCGCGGATCCGGGACGCCAGCCGGGTGAAGTCGCTGTCGCTGGAGACCAGGCAGAACCCGTCGAACCGGCCGGTGTACAGCAGGTCCATCGCGTCGATCACCATCGCGGCGTCGGTCGCGTTCTTGCCGGTGGTGTACGCGAACTGCTGCATCGGCTGGATCGAGTGCTCCAGCAGCTGCGCCTTCCAGCCCTTGAGCACGGTGCCCGTCCAGTCGCCGTAGGCCCGCTTGGCGTGCGCCGTCCCGTACTTGGCGACCTCCGCCAGCAGGTGTTCGACGATCGACGCCTGCGCGTTGTCGGCGTCGATCAGCACCGCCGGCCTGGCGGCGTTCTCGTTGTTCATGCGGCTCCCGTCCCGGTCGGCCGGGGCACCCGCGGCCCCGGGGCCCATCCCAGCAGACCGGACCGACGGCCCACCACCGCCCCGCCGACGGATCACCTGACCTC
Source organism: Kitasatospora sp. NPDC059646 (assembly GCF_042734615.1). Taxonomy (NCBI): domain Bacteria; kingdom Bacillati; phylum Actinomycetota; class Actinomycetes; order Kitasatosporales; family Streptomycetaceae; genus Kitasatospora; species Kitasatospora sp. NPDC059646. The sequence continues at coordinate 102,315 of NZ_JBHWDS010000007.1, read as the reverse complement.
GGCGGATGGGCGTCCCGACCGGAGGCCGCCCACCCTGGACACCGCAAGCTACCGGCGATTAACTTGACCGCGACGAGCCGCCGCCGAAGGGAGCGCACCGTGCGCCGCACCGTGTACAACGAGGACCACGAGGCGTTCCGGGAGACCATCCGGGACTTCATCGCCAACGAGGTCGTCCCGGTCTACGAGAGCTGGGAGGAGGCCGGCCACCCGCCGCGGGACTTCTACCGCAAGCTGGGCGAGCTCGGCGTCTACGGCATCGAGGTCCCGGAGGAGTACGGCGGCGCGGGCGAGACCGGCTTCAAGTACCAGGCCGTGATCTACGAGGAGACCGCCCGCGCGGGCGTCACCTTCGGCTCCTCCGGCGTGCACACCGGCCTGGTGCTGCCGTACCTGATGGAGTACGCCACCGAGGAGCAGAAGCAGCGCTGGCTGCCGGGCTTCGTCACCGGCGACATCATGACCGCGATCGCGATGACCGAGCCGGGCGCGGGCTCCGACCTGGCGGGCATCGCCACCACCGCGAAGCTGTCCGCGGACGGCACCCACTACGTGCTCAACGGCGCCAAGACCTTCATCACCGGCGGCGTGCTCGCCGACCTGGTCCTGGTGGTCTGCCGCACCGCCCCGTACGACCCGGCGGACCGCCGGGCCGGCCTGTCCATCCTGTGCGTGGACACCGCCTCCGAGGGCTACGCGGTCGGCCGCAAGCTGCAGAAGATCGGCCTGCGCACCTCGGACACCGCCGAGCTGTCCTTCACCGACGTCAAGGTCCCGGTGGAGAACCTGCTCGGCGAGGAGGGCAAGGCGTTCTCCTACCTGACCCACAACCTGGTGCAGGAGCGCCTGGCGATCGCCGTCGGCGCGTACGCCTCGGCCGCGGCCGCGGTGCAGTTCGCGGTGAAGTACGTGAAGGAGCGCAAGGTCTTCGGCAAGGCCGTCGCCGAGTTCCAGAACACCAAGTTCTCGCTGGCCGACTGCCAGGCCCAGGTGCTCGCCCAGCAGGCGATGGTCGACCAGGCCCTGGAGCTGTACCAGAACGGCGAGCTGACGGTGGCGGACGCCGCCGCGGCCAAGCTGTTCTGCACCGAGTCGGCCTCCGAGGTGATCGACAAGTGCCTCCAGCTGCACGGCGGCTACGGCTACATCCTGGAGTACCCGATCGCCCGCCTCTACACCGACAACCGGGTGTTCCGGATCTACGGCGGCACCAGCGAGGTCATGCGCACCATCATCGCCAAGTCGCTCGGCCTGTAGCGGCCGCGGACGTCGCGGAGGCGGGCGCCCGGTGGCCGGGTGCCCGCCTCCGTCGCGTCCGCGTTCAGGTGCCGTTGGCGCGCCAGGCCTCCAGTCCGGCCGCCGACGCGGCCTTCGCCCGGTGCAGGGTGTGGTGCGCCAGTTCCGCGGGCTGGGTCTCCAGCCGGTGGATCCAGCCCCGGCCCGCGTTCGCCAGTGCGACGCAGACCAGGGTCGCGCCGGTCGCCGCGACGACGGCGCCGATCCCGGTGAGGGCGGCGCCGGTGGTGAGCATGCCTCGGTTCACCCGGAATCCTCCGATGAGCTTCTGATGGGTCGTCATGCCACCACCATCGGCCCGCCGGCCGGGCACCGCACGCCGAACACCGCCCGGGTGGCCCCCTGCGCGTGGCCCGGCGGCCCGGCGCGTGCCGGTCCGACGGGATCCGCGGGCGAGGGCCTAGGGTCGGCGGCGGGGACTCGGTGGGCGAGCCCCCGGGCCCGGGGGGCCGAAGGAGGAGAACGCGATGACCGAGCAGCCGACCCGGATCGACCTGAACGCGCTGGCCGAGGAGCACGCCGCCAAGGCCGCCGCCAGCCCGCACGGCCGCAGCGCCCACCTGCTGCTGCACGACGGCGTGCTGCGGCAGACCGTGATCGCCCTGCGCGCCGGGGCGGTGCTGGACGAGCACAACGCCCCGGTCGCCGCCAGCCTCCAGGTGCTGCGCGGCCGGGTCGCGCTGACGGTCGCCGGCCGGCAGCAGGACGCGTCGGCGGGGGAACTGCACTCGATCCCGCAGGAGCGGCACGGCCTGCTCGCGCACTCCGACGCGGTGGTGCTGCTGACCGCCGTCACCGCCTGACGCCCGCTCAGCCGGTGACCCGCCGCCGCCCGACAGCCGCTCAGCCGGCGGGTACGCCCAGCACGTCGCCGGCCACCAGCGACATCGCCCGCAGGTAGTCCTCGCCGCCGGGCACCCCGGCCGGGTCGATCAGCCAGTGCGCGGCCTGGCCGAGCAGCAGCGACTGGTAGAACACGCCCTTGGCCAGCTCCTCCGGGGTGTCCTCGTGCTCGGCCTTCCCCTGGAACAGCGCGGCCAGGCCGAGCCGGCCCAGCTTCTGCGCGTCGGCCAGCTGCTCGCGCAGCTTCGGCATGGCGTCGAGCCGCCCGAGGATCTCGAACTGCACCGTCCACAGCCCGCGGTGCGTCGCGAAGCTGTCCCGCATGGCGTCCCAGGAGCGGACGAACCGCTCCTTCGGGTCGTCGATGTCCGCCGAGGAGGCGAGCGCCGCGCCGACCGCGGTGCCCCACTCCCCCATCGCCTCCACCAGCGCCTGGATCAGCAGCGCGTCCTTGGAGCCGTAGTGGTAGCCGATCGCGGCCAGGCTGACGCCCGCGCCGTTGGCGATGTCGCGGGCGGTGGTGCGCCCGTAGCCCTTCTCGTACAGGCAGTGCTTGGCGCTGGCCAGCAGGTCCTCGCGATTTCCCATGCGCCGATGCTACGGCAGTCCAAGACGCTTGTCTTGCGCGAACGTCTGGAACGATCGATTGAGACGTTTGTACTAGACAGTCGTGCAAGACATCCGTACAGTCCTCGTCATGACCACCGACCACGGCCGTGCCGGCCGACGCGAATGGCTTGGCCTCGCCCTCCTGCTGCTGCCGACCCTCGTCCTCGCCACGGACATGGGCGTGCTGTTCTTCGCCGTCCCGTTCATCTCCACCGACCTGCGCCCGAGCGGCACCCAGCAGCTGTGGATCATGGACATGTACTCGTTCCTGCTGGCCGGGCTGCTGATCCCGATGGGCGCCCTGGGCGACCGGATCGGCCGCCGCCGGCTGCTGATCGGCGGCACCGCCGCGTTCGCCGCCGCCTCGCTGGTCGCCGCCTGGGCGGACGGCGCGAACCAGCTGATCGCCGCCCGGGCCCTGCTGGGCGTCGCCGGAGCGGTCTTCGGGCCCTCCACCCTGGCCCTGGTGCGCAACATGTTCCCCGACCCCAAGCAGCGGCAGGCCGCGATCGGCGCCTGGAGCGGCGTCATGATGGCCGGCGCCACCCTCGGACCGGTGATCGGCGGCGTCCTGCTGGAGCACTTCTGGTGGGGCTCGGCGTTCCTGATCGCCGTCCCCGTGATGCTGCTGGTGATGGCCGCCGCGCCGTTCCTGCTCCCCGAGTACCGCGCCCCGCAGCAGGGCCGCTTCGACCTGGCCGGCGCCGTCCTGTCGATCGCCACCGTGCTGCCCGTCGTCTACGGCATCAAGACCCTGGCGGTGGACGGCTGGTCGCCGCGCCCCGCCCTGGTGCTCGCCGCCGGCCTGCTGGTCGGCGCCGGCCTGGCCGTCCGGCTGCGCACCGCCGCCGCCCCGCTGATCGACCTCTCGCTGTTCCGGATCCGCACCTACAGCGGCGCGATCACCGTCAACACCATCGCGATGTTCGCGATGATGGGCTTCACCCTCTTCACCTCGCAGTACCTGCAGCTGGTCAAGGGCTACGGGCCGCTCGCCGCCTCGCTCTGGGCGCTGCTGCCCAGCGTCGGCGTCGGCGCGGCGGTCGGCGGGTTCGGAGCGCTGGCCGGCAGGGTGCGGCCCGCGATCCTGCTCACCGGCGGCTTCCTGGCCAGCGCCGCCGGCTTCGCCGCGATGGCCTTCGTCGTCCCCGACTCCTCGCTGGTGCTGCCGCTCACCGCGGCCGGGGTGATCGCCGCCGGCGCGGTCGGCACCGTCAGCATCACCGGCGAGATGGTGCTCGCCGCCGCCCCCGCCGAGCGGGCCGGCGCCGCCGGCGCCACCTCGGAGACCGCGCAGGAGCTCGGCAGCTCGCTCGGCATCGCGGTGCTCGGCGCGGCCGGCGCCGCGATCTACCGGGCCCGGATGGACGGCTCCGCCCCCGACGCGGCCCGCGACACCCTCGGCGGGGCCGTCACCACCGCCGCCCACCTGCCGTCCGACACCGCCGGGCACCTGCTCACCGCCGCCCGCGACGCCTTCACCGCCGGCATGCACCTGGCCGCGGTGGTCGGTGTCCTGGTGATGCTCGGCGCGGCGCTCGCCGCCCACCTCCTGATGCGGCACCTGCGCCCCGCGTAAGCGGGTGCAGGATGGCGGAAGGGACGCGCAGGTGGTTCAGACCACATGTCTCGGATCACCTGCATTTCGGCCGCTGTTTGCCGGCGGGTGTATACGTTCGCCGACAAGGCCAGGCATACTGGCCGAGTCGGGCGAACCGCCCGGCCCAGACGTCACAGCGAGAACTTCCACGAAAGGACCGGTGGTCAGGGATGTTCCGTAACGGTCTTGAGCCCTGGCACATCGCCATCATGGTGGTGGTGCTGGTCCTGCTGTTCGGCTCGAAGAAGCTGCCCGAGATGGCCCGTGGCCTCGGCAAGTCGATGCGCATCCTGAAGGCCGAGACCAAGGCCCTGCGCGAGGACGACGCCCCCGCCGAGGCGCAGAACGGCACCGCCGCCTCGCAGGCCGAGCAGCCCCGCCAGGCCGTCGAGCCGACCGTGGTGACCAAGGCCACCGAGACGCCCAAGTCGACCACGGCCTGACGCCCCGTCGGCCCCGGCCGGCGCACGAACCTCCCGGAGCCCCGGACCGCCCCTCGGCGGTCCGGGGCTCCGTCGTCGCACCCGAGTGGCAGTCCGCCCCGTCCTGGTATCTGCTGGTGGCCATCTGACGGACGATCAACTCCTGGCGGTGGCGATGACCGACGAGACCCCGAACGAGCGCGAACTCGCCGCGCTGCGCGCCCGGGTCGCCACCCTGGAGACGCAGCGGCCGCCCCGCCGCCGGCACCTGGTCCGGTCGTTCTTCGCCGTGGTGCTGATCGTGCTGGCCGCGGTGCTCACCCCGCTGGCCGTGGTCGCCTCGTGGAGCCGGTCGCAGGTCACCGACACCGACCGGTTCGTGTCGACGCTGGCCCCGCTGGGCTCCGACCCGGCCGTGCAGGGGGCGGTCGCCAACCGGGTGACCGCCGCGGTGATGAAGCAGCTGCCGATCTCCGACCTGCTGAACGAGGTGGCCCCCGCCGACCGGCCGGTCCTGGACGCCGCCCTGGGGAAGATCGGGCCGGCCCTGACCGACGGGCTGACCGGCTTCGTCCACGACCAGACGCTCCGCCTCGTCCAGTCGGACGCGTTCGCCGGCATCTGGGAGACCGTCCTGCGCGACGCGCACGCCGCGTTCACCAAGGTGCTGACCGGGCAGGGCGGCGGCGCGGTGCAGGTCAAGAACGACACCGTCACCCTCGACCTGGCCCCGGTGATCGCCCGGGTGAAGGACCGGCTGGTGGCGAACGGGCTGGGGCTGGCGGCGAAGATCCCCGACGTGCACACCGACTTCGTCCTGGTGCAGTCCGACGCGGTGAAGAAGGCCCAGACCGGGCTGCGGCTGCTCGACCTGGCCGGCTTCTGGGTACCGGTGCTGGCCGTGGCGTGCGCGGTCGGCGGCATCCTGCTGGCGGTCCGCCACCGCCGGGCCACCGTCTGGGCGGCGCTCGGCATGGCCCTCGGGGCCGGGCTGCTGGGCATCGGGCTGAGCGTGTTCCGGGCGCTCTACCTGGACAAGCTGCCCGCCGACGTGGACCAGGCCGCCGCGATGGCGGTCTACGACACCCTGGTGCGGTACCTGCGGGCGGCCGTCCGGATGCTGCTGGCGCTGGGCATCGTGATCGCGCTGGCCGCCTGGCTGACCGGCCCCGGCCGGCGGGCCGGCTGGGTGCGGCAGCTCTGGCAGGCGGGCCTGGGCGCGGTCCGGCGGGCCGCCGAGGGGATCGGGATGCGACTCGGCCCGGTCGGCCGGTTCGTGCACCGCTGGAAGGCGTGGCTGGGCTGGGGCGCGGTCGCCGTGGCCGCGGTCGTCCTGCTCACCTGGGGCTACCCGACCGCGCCGGTGGTGCTCTGGATCGCGGTGGTGCTGCTGGCCGCCCTCGCGGTGCTGGAGTTCCTCGACACCCCGGCCGACGAACGCCCGGCCGGCCGGCCGCCGACCGGCGGACCCCCGGCCGGCGGGCCCCCGGCCGGCGGCGACGGGAAGGCCGCACCGGCGTGAAGGAGCTGGTCCGGATCTACCTCGCCATGCTCGGCGGGCCGGTCCTGCTGCTGACCGCCTACTTCACGGTGCCGGTGGGCTGGTTCGGGCCGGAGCACCCGACAGCCAGCTGGCTGCTGTTCGCCGCCGTGCTGTCCGTCCTGGGGGCCGGTCTGCTGCGCGAGGTGCGGCGCCAGGTGCTCGGCCTGCCGGGGCGGCCCGCTCTGGTGATCGTGCTGCTGCTGTGCGGGGCGCTGGTGGTGTTCGCCACCGCGTACCTGGCGATGTCGAAACAGCCCGGCGAACTGGTCGGACTGAACACCAAGGTCGACGCGCTCTACTTCACGGTGATCACCATGGCGACCGTCGGCTACGGCGACATCCACCCGGCCGGCCAGGCGGCCCGGATCGTGGTGATGCTCCAACTCCTCTACACCGTGGTCTTCCTGACCACCGGCGTGACGGCGCTGACCCGCCAGGTGCGCAGCCGGGCGATCCGCCGGGCCCGCGGCGGTGACTAGGACCGGCTAGTCCTCCTTCTGCGCCTGCGCGTGCACCGCGGCGAGCAGCGCGGTGAGGCGGGCCTGCCAGCTGGCCATGGTGGCGGCGTCGGCGGCCTTGTGCTTCTGGAGGTCGCGGAGCAGGCGCTGGGCGTCCTTGAGGGCGCCCTCGGCGTCGTCGGCGCGGTGGTCGTTGACGTCCTGGGCGGCCTGGTCGAGGAGCCTGGTGAGGTCGTCCTGGCGGTCGCGGTCGCGGGCGAAGGCGGCCTGCGCGATGTCGGCGCGCAGCTGGGCGAGCTGGGCGGGCAGGGTGGCCCTGGGGCTCGCGGACGGCTTGGCGGAGGTGCTGGGGCGCGCCGAGGCGCTCGCGGACGGGGGAGCGACGGGGGCGCTGCTCGCGGCGGACGGGGTGGCGGCGACCGGCTGGGCCTTGGAGGCGGGGTCGCCGCCGCTGAACGAGAACGCGGCGACGCCGGCCACGCAGGCGATCGCGGCGGCTCCGAGGCCCGCGTACATCAGCGGGTTGCGGCCGCGCCGGGGCGGGGGCTCCTCGTCCTCGTAGCGGGCGGACGGCAGCAGCGGGGCCTGTGCCATCACCGGCGGGAGCACCGAGGTGCGCTGCGGCTCGGCCCAGGGCTGGTGCGCGGGCGGCGGCGGGACGGTCGCGGGGACGGGCGGCAGCACCTGGGTGGCGGCACCGCCGCCGAGCAGGGCGGCGGTGCGGTCGGCGGGGGCGGCCGGGACGGCGGCGAGCAGTTCGGCGGCGGCCGCGTTCGCGTCGGCGGGCCGTTCGGCGGGCTGCTTGGCGAGCAGCCGCAGGATCGCCGCGTCCAGCGCGGGCGGCACGTCGGGGCGCTGCGCGGTGACCGGCGCCGGGTACTCGGTGACGTGCTTGAAGGCGATCGCGACGGGGGTGTCGGCGGTGAACGGCGGTGCGCCGGTGAGCATTTCGACCAGCACGCAGCCGACGGCGTACAGGTCGGCGCGGGCGTCGACCGGGCCGGCGGTGGCCTGTTCCGGGGAGAGGTAGGCGGCGGTGCCGATCACCGAGGCGGTCTGGGTGAGCTGCTGGCCGGAGGAGGAGCCGGCCCGGGCGATGCCGAAGTCCACCACCTTCACCCCGCCGTCGTGGGTGATCATGATGTTGCCGGGCTTGATGTCGCGGTGCACCAGGTCCTGGGCGTGCGCGGCGGCGAGCGCGTCCAGCACGGCGGCCGCGATGCCGACGGCGCGTTCGACCGGGAGGACGCCCTGTTCGGCGATCAGCCGGCCCAGGGTGTCGCCGTGGACCAGTTCCATCACCAGGTAGGGGGAGCCCTGGTCGACGCCGGAGTCGAAGACGGTGACGATCCGGGGGTGCACCAGCAGGGCGGCCAGCCGGGCCTCGCGGGCGAACCGCTCGGCGAACCGGGGGTCGTCGGCGAGCCCGCCGTTGAGCACCTTCACCGCGACCGGCCGGCCGAGCTGGCGGTCGATGCCCCGGTAGACGGTGGCCATCCCGCCGACGCCGAGTATCTCGCCGAGCTCGTAACGCCCGTTCAGCGCGCGTCCGATCATCGGATACTCCCCTCACCTCGGTCGGGCACCCGTGAACCATAGCGGGCACCCGCCCGGGCCGTGCCGCGGGCGCTGTACCGGTCCTGCTACGGACGCTGCACGAGCAGTGCGGCGGTGAGCGCGGCCAGCGTGGCGGCGAGGAGGGCGCGGGGGATCCGCGGCGCCCGGTGGACGGCCAGCCGGGCCGCCCGTTCGATGCGCGGCGAGGTGCGGGGGAAGCTCATCGCGGGCTCGCCTGACGGTGCGTCGGGTCGGTCACCGGGGACTCCAGGGGTGTGCGGGCGGGACGCCGGGGTGAGCTCCGGACGGACGGTGGACCCGGGGGAGTTCAGCCGTCCGTCCGGAGCGGTTCCGGACGGCCGCGGACCCGGGGGAGTCCATGGGCCGACCGGAGCTGTCCGGACGGGCGGGGGCCCGGGGGAGCCTGTTCCGCCCGTCCGGAGTCGGTCCGGGCCGGCCGGCGGGCACAGGGGAACCCGCCGGCCGTCCGGAGTCGGGGCCGGCCGGGCGGTGGACCCGGGGGGAGTGTCCACCGCCCGACCGGAGTCGGTGTCAGTCCTGGTCGTCGCCTCCGCTCCGGGACTGCTGGTTGTCGGTCCGGCCCGGTCGGCCCGGCCCGGAGGACGACGGGGACGGGGACGGACCGGCCGAGGGACGGTTGCGGCCGTCGCCGCCCTGGTCTCCGCCGCGGGTCGCGACCGTCGCGCAGTACCCCGACACCTTCTCCGGGGTGCCGGCGGCGGCCAGCAGGTCGGCCAGCGCCGGATCGGCGGCGGCCTCCCTCGGCTTGGCGCCGGCCGAGACCCGGCCGGCGAAGCCGCGGCAGAGCGCGGCCAGGTCGGGGGCCTGCCCCGGGTCCTGGGACGCCTGGCCGGACGGCCGGCCCGACGGGCCGCCGGAGCGGCCGGCGGTGCCGGAGGGCTTCGCGGAGCGGCCCCCGCCGCTGCCCGCCGACGGCGTGCCGGGCGGGCCGGGCGTGCCCGACGAGGCCACGGGCGCGGCGCTGGTGGCCGGCGGGGCCGGGGCGGGACCGCCCAGGACCTCGGGCAGCCGGCCCGTCCCGGCGGCGAAGGCGACCCCGCCGATGGCGGTCGCGCCCAGCGCGACGGCCATGGCCTTCGCGCTGAGGGCCCGCGCGAGCGCGGTGTCCGCCATCTTTCGTCTCCGGTGCGTGCTGGGTGCGGGCTGGCGACGAGCCTCGCGGAACGCGGCCACGGCCCCCTCCTCGCCGGGCAGCGGTCCGTCGCCGGCCGTCCCGGTCGCCGCGGCTGCGGCGAGCAGGGCGGCGAGCTCGGGCCGTCCCGGCGCGGGCTGCTGCCCGGCGGAGGGGTCCTGACCGGCCTCCGGGCCGACCGTGACACCGCCGAGCAGCTGCTCGGCGGCGGCGCGATCGATCCGGCGGGATCGGTTGGTGCTCATCTCATGTCCTTCAGCGTCGGCACCTGCGCCGGTGTCACACCCTGCGCGGAGATTTTTTTCCCGGCCGCCCGACGAGGCACCCCGGCGGCCGCTCCCCCGGTCTGTTCCAGCGCCTTGGCGAGCCGCCGCAGCCCCCGGTGCGCGGCCATCCGGACGCTTCCGGCGCGCTTGCCCAGCACCTTGGCGGCGCTCTCCGCGTCCAGTCCGAGCACCACCCGCAGCAGCACCGCCTCGGCCTGGTCGGGCGGCAGCGAGGCGATCAGCGCGAGCGCGTCGGCGGTGGCGACGGTGGCCATCGCCTGGCCCGCGGTGTCCTCGGCGGCGGCCAGCTCGGCCAGGTACTCGACCGGCAGGTCGGCGACCGGTCGGCGGCGCAGCCGGCGCAGGTGGTCCATGGCCCGGTTGCGGGCGATGGTGGCGGCCCAGCCGCGGAAGCCGTCCGCGTCGCCGCGGAAGCCCGGCAGGTCGCGGGCGATCTGCAGCCACGCCTCGGACGCGATGTCCTCGGCGTCCTCGGCCCTGCCGCCGACCAGCACCCGCAGGTAGCGCAGCAGTCCGGGCTGGACGGCCCGGAACAGGACCCGGAACGCCTCCTCGTCCCCGTCCTGGGCGGCCCGGACGGCCGCGGCGAGATCGCCCCGGCGGCCCGGCGCGTCCGGACGGCCGCGCCGGTCTCCGTCGTCCGGCCCGTGATGTTCAGCACTGTGCACCCGCCACATGATGCGCCATCAGGGTGCACCGGCCCAGCCGCGGGGCACTCCCGGCCCGTGACGGAGCGGTGGCCACCGGGTGTGGGCCCGCGTGCCGTCCGGTGCGGGACCGGTGCAGGCCCGGCGGGCACCCGCTCCGGGACCAAGGCCCCGAACCGGCCCGACCTTGGTCCCGGCGGGCGCTGTCGTTCGCCCGCGGAATCCCCCCGCTCCCCCGGCATACCGTGCAAAAGAGGGACATTCCGTCCCGTTTTCGGGGCCCGGCGGCCTCCCGCCCGCCGCCGTCCCGGGCGCCACCAGCAAGGAGACCGGGAGAGCCATGAGCACCGCCCAGGAGCTGTACACGACGGGGATCCGCGAGCACTTCGCGCCCGCCCTGCGCGCCCTCGGCTTCCGGGGCTGGCGGCACTCGTTCTCGCTGCCGGACCGCGACCGGTGGGCGGTGCTGGGCGTGCACGCGGTCCGCTCCGACGGGCGGGTCCGCTACACCGTCAACCTGTCCGTCACCGACAAGGCCGCCTGGGACCGGCGGCGGATCCGCCCCGACGCCAACGACCGGACCGGCCTGGAGCGCTGGCACGCCCCGATCGGCGAGGTGATGCCGGTCGGCGGCGACGTCTGGTGGGAGGTCGCCCCGGGGCCGCGCTGGCTGGTCGCCGTCGAGGACTCGGTGGCCGCCGTCCGCGGCTACGCGCTGCCCGAGCTCCGCCGCAGGCTCCGGCCCGAGGACCGCGGGCCGTACCTGCCGCCGGCCGCCCTCGACGGCGTCAACAACGCCCTGGCGATCGCCGGCGTCGCCCGCATCCAGCGTGCCGAACTCGCTGACGGCGTCCTCGAGTTGCGCGGCGCGTGGAGCCGCCACGACCCGGCCGCCCGGCAGGTCCTGGCGGGCGCCGCCCGCGGCTTCCTGTCCGCCCGCGACCACCGCTTCGAGCGGGTCCGGGTGCTCGACACCCTGGACCGCCCGCTGTGGGAGTTCGCGGCGGGGAACCACGACGGGTCCGGCTGAGTCCCAGTCAGTGCCGGCCCGGGAGCGCGCCGGCACGGAACGCACCGGGGGGAAGCATGACGGGAACGGCCGGCACAGCCGTATCGACCACCGCCGCACGGCACGAGCAGCGGCAGCTCGACTGGGACGGCTGCCTGAACGTCCGCGACCTGGGCGGCCTGCCCACCCGCGACGGCCGGCGCACCCGCACCGGCGCGGTGGTCCGGGCGGACAACCTCGACCGGCTCACCGCCGAGGGCCAGAACTCGCTGCTCGCCCACGGCGTGCGCACCGTCGTCGACCTGCGCGACGCCGTCGAGTACCGGCCGCTGCTGCCCACCCCCGACGCCGTCGACCTGGTCCGGGTCCCGCTGGACGCGCTGGCCGGCTCCGCCTGGTGGGCGCGGTTCGGCGCCCTGGACGGCACCCCGCTGTCCTTCCGCCCCTACCTCGACCACTGCCGGGACGCCGTCGCCGAACTGGTCCACGCCGTCGCCCGCGCCCGGGACGGCGCGGTCGTGGTGCACTGCGGCGCCGGCCGCGACCGCACCGGCCTGGCCGCCCTCGTCCTGCTGGCCCTCGCCGGGGTCGAGCCCGCCGCGATCGCCGAGGACTACCTGCTGTCCGCGGCGAACCTGCGGCCGCTGTGGACCATCCTCGACCGGCCCGAGGAGGAGGCCGGCATCGCCCGCGTGCTGGCCGCCGCCGGCACCACCGCCGAGCAGGCCCTGCACCAGGTGCTCGCCGAGTTCGACGCCCCGGACTGGCTGCCCGCCGACGACGTCGCCGCCGTCCGGGCCCGGCTGCTCGCCTGACCACCGGGCCGTTAATCGTTCGCGTCCCGCTCGGGGCCCGGACGATACTGCGCCGCATGGTGGACTTCTCCCTGTTCGACACCCGCGGCTATCCGACCGTCGACGTCCGCACCGGCTACGCCGGGTGGGTCGACAGCTACGAGCGGACCGTCCAGGACGCGATGGACGTCGACGTCCTGGCCCGGCTCGCCGTCCCCGACTGGGCCGCCGCCGCGACGGCCGTCGACCTCGGCTGCGGCACCGGCCGCACCGGCGCCTGGCTGCGCGGACGCGGCGTCGGCGCGGTCGACGGCGTCGACCTCACCCCCGAGATGCTGGCCCGCGCCCGGACCCGCGGCGCCCACCGCACCCTCGTCGAGAGCGACCTCGCCGCGACCGGCCTGCCCACCGCCGGGTACGACCTGGCGGCCTGCTCGCTGGTCGACGAGCACCTCGCCGACCTCGCCCCGCTCTACCGCGAGGCCCACCGCCTGGTCCGTCCCGGCGGCCTGTTCGTCCTGGTCGGCCTGCACCCGGCCTTCATCATGGCCGCAGGCATGCCCACCCACTACGACGGCCCGGACGGCCCGGTCGCCATCACCACCCACGTCCACCTGGTCAGCGACCACCTCACCGCCGGCCTCGCCGCGGGCTGGCGGCTCGCCGAGATGCGCGAACAGGTGGTCGGCGACGAATGGATCGCCCTCAAGCCCAAGTGGTCCCGGCACCGCGGCCGACCGGTCTCGGCGGCCTACGTCTGGCAGTCGGGAGCAGACCGGGGGCGCGAGGAACCGCGCGAGGCCGAAGGCGCTCGCGGGAAGGACGACGCAAGGCAATGACCCGCGCGTGAGCGCGCCCCGGCAGGCGTGCGCTCGTTCCGCGCGTCTCAGAAGCCCGAGTTCGGCGCCGTCACCACCCGGGTCCGCCCGTCCGCCTTCGCGGCCAGGCCGGCCTCCAGGCGCAGCGCCCGCGCGGGGCCGAGCAGGGCCATCGCCTCGGGGACGGTCGCCCACCGGTACGCGTCGAGTTCGCCGGCCGGCAGGGTGATCGGGGTGTCGGCGGGGAAGACGCCGAGGTCGAAGAGGAAGTGGCAGGCGGGATGGCCGAGTTCGCCGCTGGGGTGGGTCCAGGCGACGGCCAGCAGGTCGCCCGCCTCGCGGCGCAGCCCGGTCTCCTCGTGGAGTTCGCGGGTGGCGCACTGCTGCGCGTTCTCGCCGAGGTCGACGGTGCCCCCGACGAACTGCCAGGCGTCCCGGTAGCCGGCCTTGACGATCAGGACCCGTCCGTCGGGGTCGGTGATCAGGCAGCCCGCGGCGGCGTACACGCGGTGCAGGGAGGCCAGCCAGGCCTCACGAGTGGCGAATTCGGGGGCGTCGGCCATCGGACTCCTTCGGCGGGGGCGGGGCGGCGGCGTGCGGCCCCCACTCTCCCACCCCCGTCAAGGACTTCAGTGCGCCGAGTGCCGCTCCGCGCCGCGGTGCCGGTGGCCGGGCAGTTCGGTGTGCGCGGCCGGCCCGTCGGCGGGCCCCGCCATCGCGGGCTCGCGGCGGCCGCCGTGGCTGAACGCGACGTCGCCGGGGTACCCGCCGCTGTGGGCGGCGTGCGCGGTGTCGGTGTGCAACTGCGGTGCCAGGGGCGCCGGGTCGGCGGCCATGGCACGGCTCTGCAGCACCTCCTGGCTGCCCCTGCGGAGCCTGGACATCCTGTCGGTCGATCGCTCGGTCATCGCCGACCTCCCTTCATGGGCCCGATATGCCCATTATCGACCCGTATCCGCCACGCCGGGCCGAACTCCCTTTGCCGAAAGGCCAGCTCAGGACCCCGCCGGTGTGGGACCATGCCGCGTGGCCACGGTGATACAAGCCGACGAATCCCAGGAACCGCGCACCGTACAGCCCGCCCCGCGCGGCGGGCCCGCGGACCGGGTCCGGCACCCGGCCGCCCTGCTCCGGCTGGTGTCCGGACTGTGCTGGATCACCCTGGTGCTGCTGCTGGCGGGCTACGCCCGCTCCGCCGCGCTGGGCCTGGACACCGACGTCTCGCGCGGCACCGAACTGCTGCCCTGGCCGCCCGTCCAACTCGCCGCGGCACTGTGCGGCGCCGCGCTGCTGCTGGTCCCGCTGGGCTACGCCGTCGACCGGCTGCTGCACGCCGACGGCCGCCGGGTCGCCGACGGCGTCCTCGCCGCCGTCCTCGCGTACGGCCTCTCGCTCGCGCTGGACCTGCTGGCCGGCGACCTGACCACGCTCACCCACCCGCTGCCCGGCGGCGGCCGCACCGACCCGGTGTACGGGCACCTCGCCCCGGTGGTGGCGTTCATGACCGCGATCGGCACCGCCGGGATGCGCCGCTGGCGCACCGCGCTGGCCGTCGCCCTGACGCTGTCCGGCCTGTCCGGGCTGATCACCGGGTACGCCACCCCGCTGTCCCTGGTGCTGTCGCTGCTGCTCGGCTGGACCACCGCGCACGCCACCCGGTACGCCGTCGGCGAGCCGGTCGGCACGCCCACCGAGGGCCAGATCGGCGCCGCGCTGGCCGCCTGCGGGGTGCGCACCGACGCCGTCCTCGCGGTCGGGCCGACCCGCTACCTGGTCACCCAGCACGGCGGCCGCCCCGACCTGGACGTCCACCTGCTCGACCGGCACGTGCAGGCCAGCGGGCTGCTCGGCCACCTGTGGCTGGCGCTCCGGCTGCGCACCGCGCCCCGCCCGCTGGGCCTTCGCCCGCTGCGCGCCGGACTGGAGCACCAGACCCTGCTCGGCCACGCCGCGGCCGCCGCGGGCGCGCGCACCCGGGCCCCGGTCGCCGCCGTCGAGCTGAGCCCGGACGCCGCGCTCGTCGCCTACCACCGGATCGACGCCCGGCCGTTCGCCGAGCTGTTCGGCGAGTGCGACCGCTCGGACGAAGCGCCGGGGCGGTCCGCCGAACCCGCCCCGACCGACGCGGAACTGCGCGACGCCTGGCAGCAGTTGGCGCTACTGCAGCGCCGCCGGATCGCGCACCGCTCGCTCTCCCCGCAGACCGTGCTGCTGGACGCCGAGGGCCGGGTGCACCTGGTCGGCCTGGCCCGCGGCGAGATCGCCGCGAGCGACCTGCTGCTGCGCCTGGACGTCGCGGGGATGCTCGCCGTCCTCGCCGTGCACGCCGGGCCGGAGCGGGCGGTGCGGGCCGCGATCGACGTACTGGGCCGGGGACCGGTCGGCGCGGCGCTGCCGCTGCTTCAGCCGATCGCGCTGGCCCGCGACACCCGCGCGGCGCTCGCCCGGCACAAGGAGCTGGCCGGCGAGCTGCGCGCCGAGGTGCAGCGGCAGATGCCGCAGGCCACCGCCGAACCCGTCCGGCTGGAGCGGCTCAGCCCGCGCACCCTGCTCACCGGCGCCGCCGCGATCGCGGTCGGGTACGCGCTGCTGCAGTTCCTGTTCACCACCGACGTCAACCCGGTGGTGCTGGTCGCCGGCGCCGACCCGCTGTGGCTGGCCGGTGCGGTGTTCTGGGCCGCGGTCAGCTATCCGGTGGCGACTTTCGCGTTCAGCGGCTTCGTTCCCGAGAAGCTGTCGTTCCGGGCCACGCTGGCCGCCCAGACGGCCGGCTCCTTCGTCAAGGTGGTCGCGCCCGGCGGCGTCGGCGGCCTCGCCCTGAACACCCGGTACCTGCAGTGCGCCGGCATCCCCACCGCGCAGGCGATGTCCAGCATCGGCGTCAGCCAGTTGTTCGGCCTGGTGCTGCACATGCTGCAGCTGGCCGTGTTCAGCGCGCTGGTCGGGGTGGACAGCGGCGGACCCGACGCCGAGTCCTCGCTGCCCAGCGGCTGGGTGCTGTGGCTGGCCGGTGCGGCCGCCGCCGCCGTCGCGCTGTCCGTGGCCGCGGTGCCGTCGCTGCGGCGGCGCGCCCAGACCCTGCTGCGGCCGCTGCGCGCCGAGGTGCTGCCGCGGCTGCTCGACCTGGCCCAGCAGCCCGGGCGGCTGGCCACCGGCGTGGCCGGTCAGCTGCTGGTGTCGATGTGCTTCGTGGTCTGCCTGTACTGCTGCACCCGTGCGGTCGGCGAGCACCCGGGCTTCAACGCCGTCGCGGTGAGCTTCCTGGCCGGCAACGCGGCCGGCAACGTGGTGCCGACGCCGGGCGGCATCGGCGGGGTGGAGGGCCTGACCGCGGGCATGCTGACGACGACCGCGGGCACGAGCCCCGGCACCGCGTTGGCCGCCGTACTGCTGTACCGGCTGCTGACCTTCGTCCTTCCGGTGCTTCCGGGCTGGGCCGCCTTCAGCTGGCTGAAGCGCCGCCGGGCGATCTGACCGCCGCGGGGTCAGTCCCCGCGGTGGTCCTCGTCGTCCGTCGCGACCTCCCGGACCTGCTCCACCGCGTCGCCCTCGTCGGCCGGCGCCGCGCCCAGCTCGCGCTGACGCCGCAGCACCTCCAGGTCGTCCACCTCCGGCTCCACCGCCTCCCGCTCCTCCTCGACCCCTTCCAGCGTCGGGATCGGCTCGTCGTCGTCCTCGGGATACTCCGGGTTCTCCGCATTCAGGCGCATACCGCCAGTATCCGGCGCAACCCCCCGGAATCGGAACCTTTCGAACGGCGGGTCTCGCATCCGGGCTCGTACGGTGGTGGACGGGGCCGACCGGCGGAGGGTGAGCGGGATGTTGGTGGCGGAGGTGGCCGGGGCGTCGGCGCGGCTGGCGGGAACGGCGGCCCGCACCGAGAAGGTGCGGGTGCTCGCCGAGCTGTTCGGACGGGTGTCGGCCGAGGAGGCGCCGCTGGTGGTGGCCTACCTGGCGGGGCGGCTTCCGCAGCGCAAGGTGGGCGTGGGGTGGCAGACGCTGCGCGAGCACCCCGCGGCCGCTGCCGGCGCGACGCTGGAGGTGCTGGAGCTGGACCGCCGGCTGTCCGCGCTGGCGGCCCTCGCCGGGCCCGGTTCGCAGCGCGAACGCAAGCGCCTGGTGGACGAGTTGATGGGACTGGCCACCGCGCAGGAACAGCGCTTCCTGCTCGGGCTGCTCTCCGGCGAGCTGCGGCAGGGCGCGCTCGACGCGGTCGCGGTGGAGGGCCTGGCGGCGGCCGTCGGCGCTCCGGCGGAGGCGGTCCGCCGGGCGCTCATGCTGTCGGGCGAACTCGGGCCGCTGGCCGGCCGGCTGGTCGCCGAGGGCCCGGCCGCGCTGGACGCCTGGCGGCTGACCGTCGGCCGCCCGGTGCAGCCGATGCTGGCGCAGAGCGCGAAGGACGTGGACGAGGCCCTGGACCGGCTCGGCCCGTGCGCGGTGGAGGAGAAGCTGGACGGGGTGCGGATCCAGGTGCACCGGGACGGCGACGAGGTGCGCGTCTACACCCGGACGCTCGCCGAGATCACCGCGCGACTGCCCGAAGTGGTCGCCCTGGTCAGAGAGTTGCCGCAGACCCGGCTGGTCCTGGACGGCGAGGTGCTGGCGCTCGACGAGCACGGGCTGCCGCGGCCGTTCCAGCAGACCTCCGGCCGGGTCGGCTCGCACGCCGGGTCCGACGGGCCCGGCAGGGTCCCGCTGTCCGCCGTCTTCTTCGACCTGCTGCTGACCGGCGACCGCGACCTGCTGGACGCGCCCGCCGCCGAACGGCACGCCGAACTGGCCGCCCTGGTGCCGGAGCCCGCCCGGGTCCGGCAGCTGCGGGTGGACGACCCGGCCGACCCCGAACAGCGGCGGCTGGCCCGCGAGTTCACCCGCGCGGCGACCGCCGAGCACCGGCACGAGGGGGTGGTGGTGAAGTCGCTGGCCGCCCCGTACAGCGCGGGCCGGCGCGGCTCGTCCTGGCTGAAGGTGAAGCCCGTGCACACCCTGGACCTGGTGGTGCTGGCCGCCGAGTGGGGGCACGGGCGCCGCTCCGGGCGGCTGTCCAACCTGCACCTGGGGGCCCGGCGCGCGGACGGCACGTTCGCGATGCTCGGCAAGACCTTCAAGGGCCTGACCGACAGCCTGCTGGAGTGGCAGACGGCCCGGCTGCGGGAACTCGCGGTCGGCGAGGAGCCGTGGGGCGTGGTGGTGCGGCCCGAACTGGTGGTGGAGATCGCCTTCGACGGCGTCCAGCGCTCCAGCCGCTACCCGGACGGGGTGACGCTGCGCTTCGCCCGGGTGCTGCGCTACCGGGAGGACAAGCGCGCCGACGAGGCGGACACCGTGGAGTCCGTCGCGGCACTGCTCGACTGACCCTCAACTCCTGGCAGCTGCCCGTCGGTTGGCGGCCGGGACGACCAGCGGGGTGCCGGTCTCCGGGTCCGGGATCACCCGGCAGGGCAGCCGGAACACCTGCTCGACCAGCTCGGCGGTGACCACCTCCTGCGGCGGGCCGGCGGCGACCAGCCGACCGTCCCGCAGCGCGACCAGGTGGGTGGCGTAGCGGGCGGCCTGGTTCAGGTCGTGCAGCACGGCGACCAGGGTGCGGCCCTGCTCCCGGTGCAGGCGGGCGCACAGGTCGAGGACCTCGATCTGGTGCGCGATGTCCAGGTAGGTGGTGGGCTCGTCGAGCAGCAGCAGCGGCGTCTGCTGGGCGAGCGCCATGGCGATCCACACCCGCTGCCGCTGACCGCCGGACAGCTCGTCCACCGGCCGCTCCGCCAGCTCCGCGACGCCGGTGTCGGCCATCGCCTCCGCCACCACCCGCTCGTCCTCGGCCGACCACTGCCGCAGCACGCCCTGGTGCGGGTAGCGGCCGCGGGAGACCAGTTCGGCGACGGTGATGCCGTCCGGCGCGATCGACGACTGCGGCAGCAGCCCGAGCGTCCGGGCCACCTGCTTGGCGGGCAGTGTGGCGATCGACTGCCCGTCCAGCAGCACCTGACCGGCCGTCGGCCTGAGCGTCCGCGCCAGCGCCCGCAGCAGGGTGGACTTGCCGCAGGCGTTCGGCCCGACCACCACGGTGAACGAGTGGTCGGGGATGTCGACGCTCAGGCCTTCGGCGATGACGCGCTTCTCGTACCCGAGGGTCAGCTCACGACCGGCCAGGCGGGGCTCGGACTGGGCCATGGGAAGGCTCCGTTCAGGACGGGGACGGACGGACGGCGGCACCGGGAAAGCGCGTTCTCACAGGTGCCCGGCGCGGCGCCGGGCGGCGAGCAGCCAGAGCAGGTGGCCGCCGCCGAGCACGCCGGTGACCACGCCGACCGGCAACTGGTGGCCGGCGACGAGGTGCTGCGCGGCGAAGTCGGCCGTGACCAGCAGGGCGGCGCCGGTGCACGCGGAGGCCGCCAGGTTGGGGCCGGGCGCGCCGGTGACCCGGCGGGCCAGCTGAGGGGCCGTCAGGGCGACGAAGTTGACCGGTCCGGCGGCGGCCGCGGCGAGTGCGGCGAGCAGCACGGCCGCGCCGAGCAGTGCGAGCCGCAGCCGCTCGGGGCGCACCCCGAGGCCGGCCGCCGCGTCGTCGCCGAGCTCCAGGGCGCGCAGCGCGGGGCCGCAGCCGAGCACCACCAGCGGGAGGAGCACGGCGAGCGCGACGGCGAGCGGCCACACCTGCTCCCAGCCGCGGCCGTCGAGGCTGCCGGTGAGCCAGAGCACCGCGCGGGCGGCGTCCATGAGTTGGGTGCGGGTCAGCAGGTAGCCGTTGACGCCGGTGAGGATCGCCGCGGTGCCGATGCCGACCAGGACCAGTCGCGCCCCCTGGAGGCCGCCGCGCCGGGCCAGCGCGTGGATCGCCGCGCCGGTGAGCAGTCCGCCGGCCACCGCGCCGCCGGCCAGCGCCCGGCTGCTGCCGCCGGCCACCACGACGAGCAGCGCGCCGGTGGACGCGCCCTGGGTGAAACCGAGGACGTCGGGGCTGCCGAGCGGGTTGCGCACCAGGGTCTGGAACAGCGCCCCGGCGAGCGCCAGGGCCGCGCCGACCAGCAGCGCGGTGGCGACCCGCGGCAGCCGCAGCCGGTTGACGACGAAGTCCTCGGCGGGGCTGCCGCCGCCGGCCAGGGCGCGCATCACGTCGGCGGGGGCGATCGGGTAGTCGCCGTGCCCGAGGGCGAGCACCGCGACCAGCAGCGCCACCAGCAGCGCCCCGCCGCAGGCGGCCAGCGCCCGGGGCCGGTAGCGCACCGAGCAGCCGGCGATCCGCAGCGTCCTCGGGGGCCTCGAACGGGAGAGTGTGCTCATGCCCGGGCCTTCCCCCGTCGCGCGAAGTACAGGAAGAACGGCCCGCCGAGGACGGCCGTGACGATGCCGACCTGGAGTTCGCCGGGGCGTCCCAGCACCCGGCCGAGCACGTCGGCGCCGAGCAGCAGCACGGGCGCGAGCACCGCGCAGTACGGGAGCAGCCGGCGCAGGTCGGGGCCGGTGAGGGCGCGGACCAGGTGAGGGACCATCAGGCCGACGAAGACGATCGGCCCGCAGGCGGCGGTGGCCGCGCCGCACAGCAGCGTGACGGCGACGATCGCCGCGGCCCGGACCGCGCCGGGCCGGGCGCCGAGCGCGCGGGCCGCGTCGTCGCCGAGGGCGAGCGCGTTCAGCGGCCGGGCGAGGCCGAGGGCGAGCCCCGCGCCGACGGCGACGAACGGCAGCATGCCGAGCACCGTGGAGGGCTGCGCGCCGGCGAGTGAACCGACCGTCCAGAAGCGCATCCGGTCGAGCGAGGCGGTGTCCAGCAGCATCACGGTGCTGACGTACGAGTACAGGGTGGCGTTGAGTGCGGCGCCGGCCAGGGCGAGCCGGGCGGGGGTGGCTCCGCGCCCGCCGCCGACGGCGTAGACCAGGACGGCGACGGCGGCCGCGCCGGCCAGGGCGCACCAGACGTAGCCGGAGAAGGAACTGACGCCGAGGAAGGCCGCGGCGGTGGCGACCGCGGCGGAGGCTCCGGCGTTGATGCCGAGCAGTCCGGGGTCGGCCAGCGGGTTGCGGGTGAGGGCCTGCATGACGCCGCCGGCGAGGCCGAGGGCGGTGCCGGCGAGCAGGCCGAGCAGGGTGCGCGGCAGGCGCATCTCGTGGACGGCGGTCCAGCCGGGGGCGTTCGGGTCGACCAGCCCGCGCCAGACCTCGGCGGGGCTCAACTCCCGTGCGCCGAGCCCGAGGCTGAGCACCAGGACGGCGAGCAGCACGAGCAGCCCGGCGGCCAGGCCGAGGGCGTGCGGGGAGCGGCGGCGGGCGGCGGAGGGGCCGGGCGGCGGGAGGGAGCGGGCGGTGCTCAAGGGTGCTCCGGATCGGTCGGGGACTGTCGGTGCCGGACCCCCTGGTGGAGCCCAACCCACAGAAACTTAGGTTAGGTTAACCTACCTAAAGCTTGCCGCTGCGGCCGGTCCCGCCCCCTGCGCGCTGCCCGGACCGCACCTAACTCCCCCGCACCGAACCGAGGTACCGCCATGCCGACTTCCTTCCGCCCGACCCGTCGCGGTCTGCTCGCCGCCGGTGGCGCCACCGCCCTCGGCGCGGTGCTCGCCGCCTGCGGCTCCTCCGGCGACCAGGCCGCCGGCAAGACGTCCGACGGCGCGAACTCCGGCACGGGCAATGGCTCCTGGAGCTACACCGACGACCGCGGCCGGACCGTCACCGCCAAGTCCGCCCCGACCCGGGTGGTGGCCTTCACCGGCGCGGCCGCCGCCCTCGCCGACTTCGGCCTGGACAAGCAGCTGGTCGGCGTCTTCGGCGAGACCAGGGCCGCCGACGGCAAGCCCGACCCGCAGGCCGGCAGCCTGGACGTCGACCGGGTCGAGGTCATCGGCAACGCCTGGGGCGAGTTCTCCATCGAGAAGTACGCGGCACTGCGCCCCGACCTGCTGGTGACCCACATGTACGACCCGGACGCGTACTGGTACGTGCCGGACGAGTCCAAGGACAAGATCCTGCAGCTGGCCCCGGCGGTGCTGACCTCCACCGGCCGGGTGTCGATCCGTCAGCCGATCGAGCACTACGCCAAGCTCGCCGAGGCGCTCGGCGCGGACCTGAAGGCGCCGAAGGTCGTCGACGCCAGGACCCGCTTCGAGCAGGCCTCCGAGGCGCTGCGGCAGGCCGTCAGGGCTGCCGGCGGAATCAAGGTGATGGCCTGCTCGGGCAGCACCGACCTGTTCTACGTCTCCAACCCGAAGGTCTCCTGCGACCTGATCTGGTTCGCCGAGCTGGGCGTGGACTTCGTGCAGCCGGAGAAGACCGACGGCGGCGACTACTACGAGGGCCTGAGCTGGGAGAACGCCGGCAAGTACCACGCGGACGTCCTGCTGCTCGACCAGCGCTCCACCGCCCTCCAGCCCAAGGACCTGGCCGCCAAGCCCGCCTGGGGCCGGCTGCCCGCGGTGCAGGCCGGGCAGATCACCCCGTGGGACGCGGTGCCGCGGTTCTCCTACGCCGGGTTCGCCCCGCTGCTGGAGCGCCTGACCGCGGCCGTCCAGAAGTCCCGCAAGCTGAGCTGAGAGGCAGTCGGATGGCCGACCGGGCCCAGGAGTACGCATTCTTCCCCGCGCAGGTGGTGCACACCCGCCGGCTCGGCCCGACCATGCTGCGGGTCACCTTCGGCGGCGCCGGCCTGGCGGGCTTCGCGAGCGGCGGGCGCGACCAGTCGTTCTCGCTGTTCCTGCCGCACCCGGGCCAGACCGAACCGCTGCTCCCGTACCGGGAGGGCGAGGGCTGGTTCGCGGCCTGGCGGGCGCTGCCCGCGGCCGAGCGGGCCGTGATGCGCTCGTACACCGTTCGCGCGCAGCGCACCGAACCGCCGCAGGTGGACGTGGACTTCGCGCTGCACGGCACCGACCCGGCCGACCCGGCCCCGGCCGGCCCGGCGGCCCGCTGGGCGGCGGACGCGGCACCCGGCGACCGGGTGGTGCTGCTCGGCCCGGCCGTCGCCGACAACCGTTCGGTGGGCTTCCGCCCGCCGGAGGGCACCGGCACCGTGCTGCTGCTGGCCGACGAGACGGCCCTGCCGGCGGTCGGCGGCATCCTGGAGTGGCTGCCGGCCGGCGCCCGGGCGCTGGTGTGGATCGAGGTCCCGGCCGCGGCCGACATCCAGGACCTGGCCAGTGCCGGCGAGGTGGACGTGACCTGGCTGGTGCGCGAACCGGGCCGACCGTCCGGCCTGCCGGCGGCCCTCCGGGAGGCGGAGCTTCCGGACGGCGCCGCCTACGCCTGGATCGCCGGCGAGGCCGGCACCGTCAAGGAGCTGCGCCGCCACCTGGTCCGCGAACGGGGGCTGGACCGGCGCGCGGTGTGCTTCTCCGGCTACTGGCGGCGCGGCGCGTCCGAGGACCGGCTGCGCGAGGAGGCGTACGACGGCGGGTGACTCGGGCGGCGCGCCCTGACGGCCCGTGACATGCGGCGACACCGCCCCTTAATGCCCCCTCAGTGTTCTTGCAAAAGAGTTGCAATAGGGTGGCTCTCGCAACGGATCATCCGTCGACCGAGAGGGGCTGCTCACCCATGGGTGCCTACACGCTGCCTGACCTGCCCTACGACTACTCCGCCCTGGAGCGGGCGATGTCCGCCGAAATCCTGGAACTCCACCACTCCAAGCACCACCAGGCGTACGTCAACGGCGCCAACCTGACGCTGGAACAGCTCGCCGAGGCCCGCGACAAGGAGCAGTTCGGCTCGCTGGTCGGCCTGCAGAAGACCCTCGCCTTCAACCTGTCCGGCCACGTCCTGCACTCGCTGTTCTGGCAGAACCTCTCCCCCGAGGGCGGCGACCGCCCGGACGGCGCGCTCGCCGACGCCATCACCGAGCACTTCGGCAGCTTCGAGGCGTTCAAGCAGCAACTCACCACCGCCACCGTCGGCGTCCAGGGCTCCGGCTGGGGCATCCTCTCCTGGGAGCCGCTCGGCAAGCGCCTGATCGTCGAGCAGGTCTACGACCACCACGGCAACGTCGGCCAGGGCACCGTCCCGCTGCTGGCCTTCGACGCCTGGGAGCACGCCTACTACCTGCAGTACAAGAACGTCCGCCCCGACTACGTCACCCGGCTCTGGGACGTCGTCAACTGGCAGGACGTCACCACCCGCTTCACCACCGCCACTTCCGCCTGACGGCACCCGGCCGCCGGGGCCCCGCCGCACCGGCGGGCCCCGGCGGCCGCCCGCACGGGGACCGATACCGTTGGCCCCATGGACGCGGCGCAGGAGTTCGAGACCCACCGGCGGCGACTGTTCTCCCTGGCGTACCGGATGCTCGGCTCCGCCGCCGAGGCCGAGGACGCCGTCCAGGACGCCTACCTGCGCTGGCACGGGGCGCAGCCGGGGCAGATCGCGGCCCCTGCGGCGTGGCTGAACAAGGTGCTCACCAACCTGTGCCTCAACCGCCTCACCTCCGCCCGGGCCCGCCGCGAGGAGTACCCGGGCACCTGGCTGCCCGAACCGGTCGCCACCGGCGACGGCGCCCTCGGACCGATGGAGCACGCCGAACAGCGCGAGGCGGTGTCCTTCGCGGTCCTCACCCTGATGGAGCGGCTCACCCCGCCCGAGCGGGCAGCGGTCGTGCTGCGCGACGCGTTCGGCTACAGCCACCGCGAGATCGCCGGCGTCCTGGACTGCACCGAGGCCGCCGCCCGCCAGCTCTACCACCGCGGCCACCGGCACCTGAGCGACGACACCCCGCAGCCCGCCCCCGACCCGGCCCAGAACGCGGCGCTGCTGGAACGCTTCCTGTCCGCCGCGGCCGACGGCGCCCTCGACCGGCTCGAACAGCTCCTCGCCGAACAGGTCGTGGTGTGGGCGGACGGCGGCGGCAAGGTCCGCGCCGCGCTGCGGCCGGTGATCGGCCGCGACAACGCCACCCGCTTCCTCGCCGGACTGTTCGCCCGCTTCACCGGCGGCGTCCGGTTCTCCGTCGCCGAGGCCAACGGGCTGCCGGCGGTGCTCGGCTGGGAGGGCGAGCGGCTCACCTCGCTGGGCGCGATCGACACCGGCCCGGACGGCGTCACCACCGTCCGGATCCTGCGCAACCCCGACAAGCTCGCCCACTACGCGGCCCGCCACCGGCCGCCTGCGCCGCCGCTGCCCGATCCCCGGCCCTCCCCCCTGCCCCTGTCACAGAACGGCTGACCGCCCGGTTCCTTCCTGTGCAGACCCTGCTCAGGCGCTCTCCGGAAGGAATCCCATGAACGACCGCACCCTGCTGGTGACCGGCGCGACCGGCGTACTCGGCCGCGAAGTCCTGCGCCGGGCGCACGAAACCGGCTGCACCGTCCGCGCCCTGACCCGCCGCACCACCCCGCCCGACGTCCCCGGCGCGGCCGGCACCGACTGGCGCACCGGCGACCTGGCCGCCAACACCGGCCTGGACGCCGCCGTGATCGGCGTCGACACCGTGATCCACTGCGCCAGCGACCCCAAGCGGCCCAAGAACGACCCGCCGGCCCTCCGCCACCTACTGGCCGCGGCCCGCCGGGCCGGCGTCCGACACGTCGTCAACATCTCCATCGTCGGGGTCGACCAGGTCCCGCTGCGCTACTACCGGACCAAGCTGGAGTGCGAGGAAACGCTCGCCGCGTCCGGCCTCGGCTGGACCAACCTCCGGGCCACCCAGTTCCCCCAACTGCTCGACGGCATGCTCACCGCCCTCGCCCGCCTGCCCGTCGTCCCGATGCTCGCCGGCACCCCCGTCCAGCCCGTCCACCCCACCGAGGTCGCCGACCGCCTGGTCACCCTCGCCCTCGGTCAACCCGCCGGCCACGCACCGGACTTCGGCGGCCCGGAGATCCACCCGGCCACCCACCTCGCCACCACCTGGCTCCGCACCACCCACCGCCGGCCCCGCCGCGTCCTCCCCCTCCACCTCCCCGGCCGCCTCGGCACCGCCCTCCGCCACGGCCACCTCACCACCCCCGCCCACCCCGACGGCACCACCACCTGGGCCGCCTACCTCGCCGACCGCACCGCCTGACCCCCAAAACCCGAAAGGGCCCGGATCGGAAACTCTCCGATCCAGGCCCTCTCCCTACTGAGCCGCCTGCGGGATTCGAACCCGCGACCTACGCATTACGAGCCCGAGAGTGATCATGATGGCTACTGCCAGCATCGATCACCTGGTGACGTTTCCGCAGGTCAGAACGTTGCGCCGTGATCCACGATCCCGCCCGAACCGGCACGTGCTGCCCCGTCCGCTCACGCATCGCTCACGCGCAGGCCTGTTAGCGGCCAAGATCATCTCCCCGTGGACGGCCAGCTCCTCCCCACTGGCGGCCCCTGCTGGCGGCCACTTACGCTCCCCACCAGCGGACCGCCGACTACGGCCCGTGACCCGCTCGACCGACGCCGTTTCGTCTGAGCGGGCCGCTGCCGAGTGATCGTGTGCTCCAGGGCCGACCGCGAGAACGGAGGCGAGACATGGCGGAGGAAGCCGGGGCAGACCCCTGGCCGCTCGTGGTCCGGGTGGCCGGCGGGCGGGTCAACCATCTGGCCCGTCGGCGGCTGTCCCGGGCAGGGCAGCCTACTCAGTGGCTCGACCTGGCCTGCGGTGGCAGCTGCCTGGCCGGCGCGATGGACAACAGCCTGCGGGAGGCCAAGTGCGCACGGTGCGCTGACCGTGCGGGGAGGGACCGTGATCCCGAGAGGTGGCGATCTGCTGCTGCCAATCGCCGTACTCAGCTGGCGGTAGACCGCGGCCAGCACCCGCTGCCGTTCCCGGTGTGACTACGAGGCGGACACCTGGACGGCCGGACCCCGGGGCCGACCTGAGTAGCCCCGAGTCCCTCCATGAGCACCAAGAGGCACACGCCGGTATTCATCACTGAATGTAGCGGCCGGCGCGGCCAGATGACTCCCCGTCAAGTGGCCGTCCTCGGGGGAATCCAACTGGCCGCTGACACAGGCCCAGGTCCAGGCCGGTCGCTCTCTCTGAAGGTGGCGCGCCAAACCTCGCGCCATCCGAGCGTGCCCACTACCTTGGGCCGCTCCCTCCGAAACCGACCGCCCCAGCATCAAGCGGTCTAGGTCAGCGGGAAACCTCCACCAACCGGGTGGTTACTGACTTCGGCTCGTCAGGGTGAGGGTGGGGTGTCGAGGGTCAGGCCGGTGCCGGCTATGAAGCCGTCGAGGGTGTCAGGGCGGTACTGCAGGCGTTTGAGTCGGTTGCGGACAAGGGCTTCGAGTCGGTCGAGGGCCATGACGGCCAGGTTGGCGAGGCTGTGCTTGACGTGTGCCCAGACCCACTCGACGGGGTTGAGGTCGGGTGAGTAGGCGGGCAGCAGGAACACCGTCAGCCAGGCGCGCTGGTCGACCAACTCGCGCATGGCGCGGGAGACATGGGTGTTCAGGCGGTCCCAGACCAGCACGATCGGCGCCTTGACGAGTTGGTGGACGCCGTCGACCAAGGCGATGAAGTCGCGTTCGCCCATGCTGCGGCGCGTGCCCTTGCCCGCGTGGTGGGTGACCGGGTGGTGGCACAGCCGGGTGCGGGAGCCGGGTCGCACCGCGATCAGCCCGGCCACCGACAAACGTCCCGAGCGGCGCCCGCTGACGGTCACGACTGGAGTGCGGCCCCGTCGGCCCCAGGTGCGTCCCCTGGGCGGTCGGCGGGTGAAGCCTGCCTCGTCCTCGAAGCAGATGTATCCCCCGCAGGCCGCCCGGACTCTTTTACCTCCGCCCAGGTCACCTCCTTCCACGCGGCGACGGCCAGCTCGTCGCGCTCGGCCACCCGGCGCGCGGGGACCTGCGGGCTGAAGCCGAGCCGGTGCATCAGCCGCGTCGCCCCGGACACGCTGTAGGTGACGTGGAACTTCCGCCCGATCAGCGTGACCACCCGCGAGGCCGTCCACACCTGGTCCTCCACCCAGCCGTGCGCGGCCGGACCCTCGTCCAGATACGCGGCGAGCTTGGCCAGACAGCGCGGCGACAGGCGGCACCGCGACCCGGCCGGGCCGCGCGATGCCAGCGCCTCGATCCCACCATCACGCCACAACTGGTGCCACTGGTAGGCCGACTTCGAACTCACCCGCAGGCGCCGGGCCACCTCCGCCGGCTTGACCTCCTGTTCGAACAACTCGGCCGCCTGCACCCGCACCGACTCCCGACGCAGCCGTCCCGCGGCGGTCAGCCCGCCCCCATCCGCATATCTCACACACCACCGGTACAGCCACCGCTTCAGACCCGTCAGGCGCTTCACACACATTCACCCTGACGCGCCGAAGTCAGTAGCGCTTCGACGGCCCCGCCAAGAGGCTTCTGAGGGCAGTGCAACCGCGTATCGGCCGACACGAGGCTCGCGGATCAGTCCGCCACCTACCCAGCGGTTCAGCGGCGAGCCAGCGGGAACGGGCCGCCGCCGGGATGGGCCTGGATCTGGGCGGCGAGCTTTGTGACGCAAGAGGGAGCAGCCATAGGCCAATCATGATTCCAGGCACCGACAGGCCAAGGGGAATCGAAAAATTCACCTCTTACTACTGCCGCCATAATTTACAAAGCCACTCCGAGGCGCTGGAAATAATGCGCCCGAATGAGCGGTCCATTGAATTTTTCTGGACCGCCAGGGAGCATGAGGCACCGGGCCCCGAGACGCGCCGATGTCGATGTTCAGTCAAACTGCGCGGCGTCCGACATGCCGGCTACCCAGCCCAAGCCGCGCTTAGCGCGCTGGAGTTCACCGCCGTACGGCCAACTTAGCGAGCCGTCCGCCCTCAGTCAACGAGTCCGGCATAGCGGTCAATGATGAACAAGGTACGCCTAGCAGATAAACTAGCCCTAAAGGATCAATATGAGAGAAATCGGCTTTCCGCTTGCATCATTTCGACTTGCGCCCCTAGCTTTCTCATGGCGCGGCCCGGATGGCAGAAGGGCCGCCGCCACCAGGCTCTAGGGCTTCTATTCTCGACCTCGTTGGGAGGCGTCCTCGGTAATGGATGAAGTGATCGAGGACTTCGTTGAGGCGCTGTTGGAAGACAGCGAGCGCCTCGGGCAGCTTGAACGAGAGCACGTCGTGCAAGTGGCGAGCCGACGAGGCATCACCCCGAAACAGCTAGATCACGCCTTTGCGGTTCTACGCGATCACGGGGTGCTCAATGACGGGTCCGCCGTACGGGTAGAGGTTGCCCATGACGTGGTCAACTCGGAGCCAGCAGGCTCCAGGACACCTCACTCAGGGGCGTCCGCGAACCAGATCGGTCGCCACCGCATCCTGAGCGCCGAGGAGGAGGTACGGCTCGGGCGGACGATTCAGATGGGCCAGCGCGCGGCCCTGTCTCTAGCTGCCGGCGAAAAGCTGGGCGATGCCGCTGAGCTAGTACAGGACGGCGAGGCCGCTCGCAACACCCTGGTTCGTCACAACGTGCGCCTGGCGATCGACATCGCAAAGCGGTTTCTCCCAGGCGCGGGCGACCTGGAGCTGGACGACTTGATCCAGGAAGGTGTCCTGGGGCTGAACCGCGCTGCGGAGAAGTTCGACCCGACACTGGGGTACAAGTTTTCAACGTATGCGACCTGGTGGGTTCGACAGTCCATCAGTCGCGCCATCGCGAACACGGGCTCAGTGGTGCGCTTGCCAGTGCATGTGCGCGAGGATCTCCGCCGTGTCGATCGATACGCGCGTGGCTTCGAGGAGCGCAACGGCCGGAAGCCCTCGCTGGCGGAGCTGGCCGAAGGGCTCGGGGAGAAGCCAGCGGAGATTCGCGCGCTGCTGGACTACTCCGCGCCCGTCATCCACCTGGACGTGCCGGTCGATGAGGAGGGCGGCGCGACTCTGGGGGATCTCGTACTCGCGTCCAAGGTCGAGCTTCCGGAGGAGGAGTCCATGCGGCATCTCCTGTGGGAACAGATCTTCGACACAATCAACACCCTGCTAGCTGGCACAGATCCGCGGCTCGCCCGCTTGCTCGAGGGCCGCTTCGGCCTCGACGGCGAGGAGCCGATGACTTTGGACGCGCTGGGCAAGGAGTTCGGCATCACTCGCGAGCGCGTGCGCCAGTTGGAGAAGAAGTTGCTCGAGCGACTGAAGACGAACGAAGGACTCAAGACGCTGACGGCGGAGTACTTGGGACGGGAGGCAGCGGCATGACGCAAGATGTGATTGAGGCCCAGAGCCGCTTCGTGGCCTGGCTTGACCGGCAGGTCACGGCCGAAGGGCGAGGCGATGGCGACGATGTGCTGGACGCTGATCCGTCTGGGGTGTACTGGCTGGGACGGCTCGCGCCTGAAAGCGATGCCGCGGCGGTGGGCCGGGAGCGACGCATGGATCCCTGTGCCATTGGGATGCGTCTGCGTCCTGCGCAGTCGGGCCCTTGGTCCTTCGCGGTCCGAGTGCGGGCACTGGCCTGGAACCGAGTGAGGGACGCGCAGGAGCGGAACGAAAAGTGGGAGAAGACCGGGTGCATCGATGAGCTCGTGCACATCGAAGCCCCGGCGGGCGCGGTGGGACAGAGGTTCGGGGCGCAACAGATTGCCGTCGCCCTGGAACGCGTCGGAGCCAGCGGCTCCAGTGCCGAAGTGCGAATCACTGACGAGTCATGGCGCGGGGCGCCCGAGCTTGTGGTGGAACTTGTCAACACGACCGCTGAGGGGCCGCGCCAGCGCGGCGAGCGCCACCTCTTCGAGGTAGAGCTCAGAGTGCAGGAACTCCCGACTCTGCCGTTCCTGCTGGAGTCGTTGCCCGATAGCTTCCGCTACGACCGGCGTATTCCAGCGATCGGAATGAACTGCGGCGTGGACGTCGTGAGCCCCCGCGAGCTGACCACCACCGACCAGGTGGTTGTTGAGCGGCGTCGGCCCGAATACACCTTCGAGCGCACCGATCCGGCGGTCCTGTCGCTGACTTTCGAGCGGCTGTCGGAGGACCCGATTGCCACGCTGACGCAGTTGGTCGACGCTTACGCGTCGTGGGGGGACGATCACTGGTCACCGGACAGTCTGAAACGTCGAGCCGCGGAGGGGCAGTGGCAGCCTGAGATGCTCGACCAGGCCCGGGATGCGGCCGCTGAACACGTCGTCGAGCTGGAACGACTGCGCGCTGGAGTCACGGCGCTTGAGATGGACGACAATCTTCGCCAGGCGTTTAGGCTGATGAATCGGGCGATGCACCGCGCGGCTCGGGGCAGGTACGAAGGATGGCGCCCGTTCCAGATCGGCTTCGTGCTCTCGGTATTGCCGTCGCTCGTTCGCCAGGGCACTGACTGGCAGACGGTGGACACCGTCTGGTTCGCCACTGGTGGCGGCAAGACGGAGACCTACCTGGGGCTGCTCGTACTCGCTGCCTTCTACGACCGTCTCCGGGGGAAGCTGGCGGGCATCACCGCCTGGAGCAGGTTTCCGTTGCGCATGCTGTCTCTGCAGCAGACCCAGCGCTTCGCGGACGCGCTGGCTGCGGCCGAACTGGTCCGCCGCGAGTACGATGTGGTCGGCTCGCCGATCTCGCTTGGTTACTTCATCGGCTCCAGCGCCACACCCAACGAGATCCCTACGGCACCCACCGAGTTCAACCCGATCGATGTTGACGAGCCCGGAATGGCCAATCGGTACCAGGTGCTCAACGCCTGCCCATTCTGCGGATCGGAACAGATCCGCATGAAATTCCACCGGGGCGACTGGACCTTGCGTCATGTCTGTCCGGCGCCCCAATGTCCCTCGGGAGGCCAACCGCTCCCTGTCTACGTTGTCGATCAGGAGATCTATCGCTTCCTGCCCACCGTGGTCATCGGCACCCTGGACAAGGCCGCCTTGATCGCTATGCAAGCAGGCATGCGCGCCTTCGTTGAAGGCCCGGCGGGCGAGTGCTCACGCCCCGGCCACGGCTTCACCTACGCCAAGCGTTCCAAGCGCCCGAGCGGCTGCCTGGTTCCCGATTGCGAGGGGAGCGTGGTTCCGCTGAGCCCTGCGACGCGCGTGCGCTTCGCTCCGTCATTCCGACTGCAGGACGAACTGCACCTCTTGCGCGACTCCCTGGGCGCGGTGGACTCCCACTACGAGTCACTGTTGGACGCGCTGCAGCTGGAACTTACCGGCCACACGCCGAAGATCATCGCCTCATCCGCAACTCTGACAGGGTTCGATCGGCAGGTACAGGTCCTGTACAACCGCTCCGGCCGGGTCTTCCCCGTCCCCGGACCATCGGCTCGCGAATCCTTCTGGACTCGTGAGACGGACAATCCGCTGCGCAGATTCGTCGCGGTGTGGCCTCGCGGAGTCACCCTTGAGTGGGTCTCCGACCGCACTACGACCATCGTGCAGCAGTCAGTGCGCCGGCTTCTCGAAGACGCTGACGTTGTTTGTGCTCAGGCCGGCATCGACACGATCCATGTACCGATGCTCCTCGATCTTTACGGTACGCACGTCGTGTACGGGAACACCGTGCGCGATGTGGAGGCAGCCAGGCGCTCTCTGGGGACACAGGTGCCTGTCAGTCCGCTGAACACCGCTCAGTTGACTGGTCAGACACCGTTTGACGAGGTCCGCGAGACTTTGCGGCGGCTGCTTCGGCCGGAGGAGGATTTCCATGACCGTCTTCACGTGATCACAGCCTCGTCGATGATCTCTCACGGGGTGGACGTCGACCGTCTGAACATCATGACCGTACTTGGCGTGCCGCTCACCACCGCCGAGTTCATTCAGGCCACCGCGCGTGTTGGGCGAGCCCACCCAGGCTTGGTCTACGTCATTCACAAGATCGGGCGCGAACGCGACGCCGCTGTCTTCTCGCACTTCATTCCCTTCATTGAGCAGGGTGACCGGTTCGTGGAACCCATCCCCGTCACCCGGTCGAGCCGCCGTGTCCTTGAGCTGACAACCAGCGCTGCCATTGAGGCGCGCCGCCTTTTCGTTCACGAGCCGCGGTCCGCTGGCGGCCGACTGACCACAGTGGATCTACTTCGCAAGTACGCGAGCCAAACGGGCCTGGCGGCCGGCGAGGAAGCCCGAGCCTGCGCCGTAGCCCTCGGTTTGGAAAGCCAGCACCACCTGGCGGTCGGAGATGTCGCTCGCCAGCTGGAGACGTACTTCATGCGGTTGGAGAACCCCGGCGACGGTGCCCGATGGCCACAGCAACTGCTCTCACGCGCTCCTATGCGCTCGCTGCGCGACGTCGAGGCGCAGATCCCTGTCAGCGACGACTGACCGAACTCGGAGAAGCACACATGAAGGACCAGCGCAGCGGCTCACAGATCCTGTACGGCTTCCTGCCCCAGCAGACCGCCGATCTCAAGGGCGGAATCTGGCGCACCACCGAGTGGAAGGATCCGCGCGTCGTTGATGTCGACGACGCGATCATCCGGGGACGCCTCATCGCTGAACTGCAGGGTTGGGTTGAGCATGGCATGGACCCTAGCGCCGTAAGCTTCCTGCGCTCCGGGGGGCCGATCGAGGTGGTGGCAGTCAACCCCGAACGCGGCGTGCGCGTGGAGCGTTTCCCGCTCGTCTGGGTTTGCCGGGTCTGTCGCCGGGTGGAGACTGGCAACCCCAAGAGCTGCCCATGCGGCAACAACCGCTGGGAGCAATTGCACTTCGTCGGGTTCCACGACTGCGGGCTACTTGAGCAGCCTGTCATTCCAAGATGCCGCGAGCATCACCAGGTGCGCATGCCGCACCAGTCCAGCATGGATGCCGCACGCGTTCGCTTCGACTGCCCGGTATGCCACCGGGAGCTCCAGAAGGGCTTCGGGTTCCGCAAGTGTCCGTGCGGGCGGCGCTACTCGGAAGGGAAGGCCGCCGAATTCATCCGCTACAACGTGCACCGCTCAGCCAGTGTCTATACCCCTCAGACCTTCACTCAGGTAAACCCTGCCAGCCGTGCCGCGATGCGCCGCGTCACCGAGTCCGGTGGTCCGCGACGAGCACTAACCTGGGCGCTGGGCGGGTTCGAGGACGCAGAGCCTGGGGCAGGCCGCCAGACCCAGACCTCCCTGGTCGACCAGCTGGTGGCGTCAGGCCTGACGCGGGCAGTGGCCGAGCAAATGGCGACTGTGGCCAGTCAGGCAGGAGAACTTGGCGTCGAAGAGGACCTTGGAGCGCTGGCAAGTGCGCCTGCCTCGCAGATCGAAGCGGCCGAGCGTGAGGCTGTCGATGTCGCGCTCGCTGCCACCGAGAAGGATTCGCGTCGACGCATCGGCGACCTCGTCACGCCTACGACGCCCGCTGATGCGCTCCACCGCTACGAGGTGGAGTACCCCGCCGCACTGCGCCGGGCTGGACTGGCCGGGGTCGATCTGTTCACCGACTTCCCCGTCCTCAAAGCCGTCTACGGCTACACCCGAGGAAGCGGCGAGCCAGGGGCGTCTCGCTTGAGCCTGTTCACAGGTAGAAGTGGCCGTCGCGTCTACGCTGACCTGCGCGCAACGGAAGCACTCTTCTTCCGCCTCGACCCCCTGCTGGTCCACGCCGCCCTGAGCCAGCGGGGCCACTCCCTGCCGGCCGCCCAGGACGCGCGCACTGCTCGGAGTGTCCTTGCCGCTCAGGTGGCCCCGCCTTCGCGGTTCAGCGACCCAGTGGACGCCGCACCCGTGGGCCGGGACCTGCTGACGCTCATCCACTCCTACGCCCACCGCGCCATCCGTCAACTCGCTGTCTTCGCCGGCGTTGACCGTGAAGGTCTCGGCGAGTACCTCGTCCCGAGGCACAACGGATTCTTCGTCTTCGCTGCCAGCCGCGGGGACTTCGTGCTGGGCGGGCTGCAGGCCGTCTTCGAGAATGACCTCCACCTCCTCCTGGCAACCATCGCTGGTGCGGAATCGAGGTGCGCCATGGATCCCGCGTGTGAGCGCAACGGCGGCGCCTGTTATGCGTGCCTGCATCTCGGGGAACCCGCCTGCGACTACTTCAACCGCTACCTGAACCGGACTTCCCTCTTCGGTCCGACCGGCTTCTTGGCTACCGCAGCCCGCAGAGTGAACTGATCTGATGAGTTGCAGGCGGCGGCAGCCAACGAGCCGCCGTCTGCGACGACGCGATCCCAATCGGCGAGGCGGCTTCAGCCCACGTAGTCCGGATTTACGATCATGGTCTGGTGCAGATGAGCCAGGTCGATGCCGCAGTGCGCCGCGATGTCGCGCTGCCGCTGACAGACCCCGTCTTCGGACAACCAGGCCGAGCGCCATTGCCGGCGGGAGCTCGGAACCGGTGACGGCACTTCAACCGCCAACCACTGTTGGCTTCCCGGAAGGCACCGAGCTCCGCAGCTGTCGGAGCCATTGGTCGACCCGTTCCGCTGCCGCGGCTGGGTCCTCGTGCTCCCAGACTCGGATGACCGTCCAGCCAGCCGCACTCAGCTTCTCCGTGGTCTCGGCGTCCCGGGCCCGATTGCCCTCGATCTTCTCTCGCCAGAAGTCCGCGTTCCTGGTCGCCGGCCGGTAGTGCTCGGGGCAGCCATGCCAGAAGCACCCGTCTACGAAGACCGCGACCTTGTCGCGCGGGAACACCAGGTCCGCGCTGCGTCGAATTTCAGCCAGCGGCCTGGCGTTGACCCTGTAACGCAGGCCGCGATTGTAGAGCAGGCTGCGCAGCGCCAGTTCCGGTCCGGTGTCCTTGCCTCGGTTGGCTCGCATAGATGCGCGCACCTCCTGCGAGGAGGCCGTCGACTCGGGCGGCAGCGGCTCCTCCGTCACCAACCCCTTTTCCCGTGCGTGTCGCCATGCCTCGGCCAAGTTCTCCTTGCGGGAGTCTCGCTCGACCTCGCAGACGTACCTCTCCTGGGTTTCACCGTCCTGCGACCAGCGCAGGTACGCGCGAATGCGTCGCGTACGCCGGTACAGCCGAAGGGTGATCGAGGCACGCGCGTAGCGCCCGTCTCCGAGAGCGACGCTGCGATGGTTGCGGCCTCCAGCGGCGCGGTCCTGCTCCAGCGCTGGCGCGATGGAGCCAGCGCGTCGCTTGTACGCGCGCTCCGGGGGGAGCCGCTCTTTCCAGTGCCCCCCGTCCCCTATCTGCGGCATGTGATCAGTGCCCCGCTGCCGTCAGGGCGTCGGCGACGGCGTTGGCGAAGAACTCGCCGAGCACAACCGGAACCGCGTTGCCCAGCTGCCGCATCTGCTCGCCACGGGGGCCGGAGCCAAGCCACTCGTCGGGAAACGTCATGACGCGGGCGGTCTCCCGCACGGTCATGTAGCGGTGCTGGTAGGTCTCGCCGTCGAACGACGAGGAACCACGGACAAGCTTGTCGGTAAGCATTACCGACTCTCCTCCGGGAACGCCGTGAACGCCGGCCTTGACGGTCTTGGCTGGCCGGTCGAGCTCGTTCGGCGTGTGGCCCTTGTAGATCCGGGCACCTGGCCAGCCGATGTGATCGACGACGCCGATCTCCTTGCCGAAGTCGAACTTCTCGTACAGTCGGTTCAGGTCCACCGCCGGCAGCGCGGGAAGCCTTGCGTCCGTGCCGTAGCCCTGGATGGCGTCGCGGAGCGTGCGCCATGGCTGACAGTCGTCTTCCTTGATTACCTTGGGCAGGCGGGCCCGAACCCGGTCACGCACGTGACCTGGCACATCCGGGTGGCGCTGCCAATAGGGGCCGTCCTCGTCACGCATGGAGCGCTGCAGAGCGGGCTCCGAAAACCGCTGCGTCTTGACGTACTTCGTGAAGGCCTCGATGTCGACGCCCAGGTCGGCCCGGAAGGCCACGATGACCACACGATTCCGTATCTGCGGGACGCCATAGTCGGCGGCGTTGACTGGGACCATCACCACCTTGTAGTGGTCGGGGTCGCCGTCGTCATCGGAGAGTCCTCCGAGGATGCGTGTCAGCTGCGCGTTGTGGTCCTGCCACCTCACCTCGTCATCGCGCTTCTCGAACGGGAGGCTGAGCTCGTTCTGGATGTACTGGAAGTACTCCGCGAACGACGGCCGCAGCAGGCCCCGGACGTTCTCGCAGATGACGGCCTTCGGCCGGATCTCCCGCACAGCCTTGAACATGGCGGGGAACATGTTGCGCTTGTCCTCGTCGCCCTTGGCGACTCCGCCGGCGCTGAACGGTTGGCACGGGGGCCCGCCGGCAAGGACGTCGACCTTCCCCTCGAGCGCGCTCATGTCGAGATCGCGGACGTCCCCCGGATAGAGCGGGGCCGCCTCGCCGGGCTTCGGAGGAATGGGCTTCCGCTCCTCGGTACGCAGCAGGCCGTCGACACCAAGAGTCTTCCGCGCGCTGGCCACGAGGGTCTCGCAGGCCCTGTTGTTGAACTCGTTGAACAGTAGCGGGCGGAAGCCCGCCTGGTGGACCGCCATGGCAAGGCCGCCCCCGCCCGCGAACAGCTCAACACTAGTGCGCGGCTTCTTCATGTCTTGTGGCTGGTCAACCATGCGAGAACCATACCGCGGAGATGGCGATCTTGGCAGGATTTCACCCGAACGTGTCCCCCGATAGTGAGCAAGAACATAGGGTTGCCTTGATCAACGTCGGACTATGAGCGGGGCGACATGACGCAGGCGGCCAGGCGGAACGGTCGGGGCACCTACCACGACGACTTCCGGCTGAGCATCACCAAGGCCCTTGGTGATCAGCTGGCCGATGCGCTGTCCCATTTGGGGCGCGCGCCCCTGGCCGACGAGAACCTCGCGCAACTCGACGACCGGCCCGGCGTGTACCAGCTCTACCTCGATGGCGACTTCGTCTACGTCGGTAAGGCCGACAAGACCCTGCCCGGGCGGCTGAGGAACCACTTGCGCAAGCTCTCGGGGCGCCGCAACATCGACCTCGCCGACGTCGCCTTCTCCTGCCTGTACGTCGCGGAGGACTTCTCCGCCCTCGCGCCGGAGCAGCTGCTCATCAGCCACCACAAGGAGATGGGCAACATCCCCTGGAACAACAACGGTTTCGGCAACAAGGACCCGGGGCGCCAGCGTGACAGCACGATTCTGAAGAACAACCACTTCGACGTCGTGTTCCCGATCGACCTGGATCGACCAGTCGAAGGGCTTGTCCCGGGTGATACCTCTCTCCACGCCTTCTTGAAGGCACTCAAGGGTGGGCTGCCCTACAACTTCCGATACGCGGAGCCACCGCGCTCGAAGTCCTCGTTCGTGACTGTGCCGCACGGTGGGCTGTCGGCCAACGACGCATTCCGCATGCTCTCCGAGGCGCTGCCGGAAGCATGGCAGGTTGCGGCTCTCATGGGGTACGTGATCATGTACGGGGACTCGCCGAACGAGTACAAGAGCGCGTGGCGATACTTCCGGTCCGGGACGGTGCTCGACGCTGAGCCCGAGGCCTCACCCGAGGAGATGGGCCAGGACGACATCTTCGACGAGGATTGATCTCGCAAGCCCACCAGCCAATGAGCCCGATCCCAGCCTGGCCGCGCCCGTCGGCCCAGGCTGGACCTGGCTCTGAATGAGCAGAGAAGACATGGCCCCCGAGTACACGCCGAACTCGTTCGATCCCCTGTCGACCGAGCAGATCGCGAACACCATCTGCGAGACCTTCGAACGACAGCCGCTGGTCTCCATGACCCACGAGATCCCTCGATTCGAGGGTTCCGGGCTGTACGCGCTCTATTACCGGGGCACGAGCGTGGACTTGTACTCGCCCCTCGCTCACCTGCAGATCCCCGTGTACGCGGGCCAGGCGCTCTCCAGTAACAGTGCCACCGGGGAGAAGGTCCGGGAGAAGTTCCCCCTTCACAGTCGCCTCAAGCAGCACCGGCTTTCGATCATCGAGGGTGGCCTGCCCATCGCCGAGTTCCGCTTCCGGGCTCTCCTGCTCCCCGATGTGCACGCCGATCTGGGCGAAAATGGTCTGCGCGTCGGCTACCAGCCGATCTGGAACAGCAGGCTCAAGGGCTTCGGCAGCAAGGAGCAGGGAGCCACCACCCGCAAGAGTAAGAAGAGCATGTGGGACACCGTGCACGACGGTCGTCGGCGCACCCACGGCGGGGTGGTCTACGATCCCGAATCGCTGATCGCCATTGCAAAGGCGCATATCGAGCAGCAGGTCAGCGGCTACGACTCACTCGCATGGCCCCATCCAGCCGCCGACATGTTCCTCGACCTCGGCACTCCCTGAGCCCGAGGCGCAAACGTCGGAGCGGCTTGTCAGGTACCGGCGGCAGCGGCTGGCGCTGTCCTGCAGCCAGCCATCACGTTGGCCAGCGCCTGCTTTTTCGTCACCCATTCCGTGTCCCCAGCAGAGACCGATTGCCGAACCGCTTCGAGCACGGCTTCGTCGGCTGCGGCAGGCTTGGCCAGGTATGCGCGCATGTACTGCTTGAAGAGCGCGCGCAACTGGTCCGGCCGAGTTCCGGTCTTGGCTCTCAGTGAGAAGACCGGGAGGAACCACGCTTCGAAGTCATCCCTGATCACCTGGGTGGCTCGGTAAGCGTCGTGCAGCGGCTGCAGGCTGGCCATGTGGTCGTACGGGAGGTGGCCGTGCAGGGCGTACTGGAGCCGGGTGCCGTCGTGTTCGCGGAAGTACTGGCCGTGGGCGGCAATGTGGTTGGCGGCGTTCTCGGTGATGGTCATGACGGCAATGTCCGCTTCGCGCCTTCGGGCTGCGGCGAGGACGGTGGCGTGGATGCCGACGCGCGGGTCGAGGACGAGACGGTTGAGGCCGAGGGGCGAGAGGTCGATGCCGTGGTCGCGGGTTCGGGAGAGGATCAGGCGCTCGGCTACATTGCCGGCGGTGTGCTGGAGGTGCTTGGGCTGCTGGCGGTGGCTGGCGTGGATGTCCGAGCGGTCGAGGACGGGGCGGTCCTTCGCGAGTTCGGCGACGAGGTGGAGGCCCGTGCAGTCTTCGGTTTCGGTGCTGCCACAGGCGTTGCAGTGGTGGCTGCCGGTGCCGGTCATGTGACCGCAGGACCGGCAAGTGGGGACGGTCTCGCGGCTGATGGTGAGGGTGCCGGCGCGGAGGTTGTTCTCGATCATCTCCAGCGCGAGGTTGGCGACCTCCGCGTCGGTGTCGGTCATGATGCCGCCCACCGGGAACTGTCCGGGCGGGTACTTGTCGGTTATCAGGTCGGCCTCGAACCGCTGGCGGGGGATCTTCGGGCCCTCGGCCTGGCGGTGGCGGAGGTCTCCGGCGAGGGTGACGGTGTTCCACAGGTGTGGTGCGGACGGTAAGCCCAGGATGGCGTTGAGGGCGGCGGCGAGGCGGATGCCCACGGCCTTGCCGGGGCGGGTGTCGAAGGTGAAGGGGCCGTTCTGGACGGGCCCGTTGAGGAACAGGTGTCGCACGGGCTCCTCCTAGATCGGCGGGGTGGTGGTTCCCGTCCGGGTGAACCGGCCGTCTCGCAGTTCGTAGTGGAGGATCGCGGCGTTGGGCATCTTGCCCTTCCGCTCCTCGGCGAGGATCTCGGGCAAGGTGCAGGTTTCGAGCAGGGATCGCAGCGCCACCGCGGCAGTCTGGTGGGTGAAGGCGACGACGGTGCGCGCTCCCTGGAGTTCGGCCTGGGCGAGGGCGGCGAACTCGGCGGCCCGGCTGAGCACGCCCTCGGCGAGCGACTCACCGCCGCCCGGCGCGGTCCAGACGTGCTTGCGCAGACGGCGGTCCTCGGCGAGTGCGGGGTAGCTGTCGTAGAGCTCGCGCTTGGTCATGTAGGTGGCGTCGCCGTAGTGCTGCTCGTCCAGGAGCGCGGTCTGCCGGGGCCAGCCATCGGGAAGGGCCGGCAGGGCGATCGCGGCGGTGTCGATCGCCCTGCGGTAGGTCGAGGTGTAGACGTGCAGCAGCTCGGAGCCCGCGAGCTGCGGGAGGACCTCGGCGAGCCACTGGGCCTGCCGGAAGCCGCGCGGGGTCAGGCCGACGATGGTACGGGAGATGGCATGGGCGGCGGCTCCGCTGTAGGGGCGGGGGTCCTGGTAGAAGCCGTTGTACTTGTCGGCGTTCTCGACGGACTCGGCGTGTCGGATGACGAGCAGGGGCAAGACGAGGCTCCTATCCGGCGAGATTGGCGACGTAGGAGCCGCTGACGGTCCAGGGGGTGAGTTCGATGCCGAAGCCGCTGTGTTCGCCGTCCTGGGTGTGGACGAGCTTGCCGGACAGGTGCACGGTGTCGCCGGACCGGAAGGCACCGGTGTAAGCGCCAAGGTACGAGCGCATGTGGGTGATCCGGCGGGCGAAGGAGTCGGCCTGGTCGATGGTCGAGCTGAGAATGGTCTTGACCTTGATCCCGTAGACGGCCGGGGTGGTGAGGCCCTCGGCGTGGTCGGTGATCTTGGCGAGGAGGGAGATCTCGCCGATCTCCTTGGAGGAGATCCGGGCGAAGGTCTTGTCGCGGTCGGAGCGGATGGGTTCGCAGTTGATGTGCGCGCCGGCGTTGGCGGTGAGTCCTTGGAGCTTGCGGCGTTCCTGCTTGATGAGGGCGTCGAACGAGCTGCCCTCCATGTACTTGGCCCGGCGGATGTACAGCCGGGTGAGGTCCTCTCCGTCGTACGGCCGGATCAGCTCGGTCTGCTGGAAGAGCTCCTGTGCGGCCTGGTAGCCCTCGGGTCCGTAGCAGACGAGGTCGATGTCGGAGCGCTCGTTGAAGCAGCCAACGAGGAAGGAGCCGGTGACGCCGATCAGGCCCTGGGCGCCGTTCGCGGTGATCCACTCGGTGATCGCCAGGAGGTCCTTGCCTGCCGGGTTGTCGGCGACCGCGCCAGGCTCCTCGTGGATGGCGGCGAGGGCCTGGCGGCAGGAGTAGTGGACGGCCACGTCCTCGCGCGGGATGCCGGTGATGACGCAGCCGAGGGTGTCGGAGTAGACGTAGCACTCCGGCCTGCCGGCAAGGATGCCGAAGGACTTCGACACGACGCTGTTCTGCCGGTAGGTCCGGTCGAAAAGCCTCCGGTCGCCCTTCTCGTCAGGGTGGTACTTGACGTAGCCGAGGTAGTGGCTGCCGGGGTGGCTGTCGCCGATGACCTTGAAGACGACGCCGTGGTGGTCCATCAGGTAGTCGCGGTCGCGAACGGTGGGAACCGGCCTACCGGTGTTCAGCGGTGAACCGTTCCAGAGTGGGGAAGGTGCCGGTGTCGATCGTGTCGGACGACTCATACTGATCAAGTCCCATCGTGAAGAGGGCGCGGCGGTACTGCCACTTGATGTGCTTGTCGTGCCGCGTGGGGTCGGTGGGCCGCATGAGGGCGAGGAAGAAGAAGCACTTGACGAGCAGGAAGTCGCCCAGATGCTCGCTCACCCGCTGCCCGATCAGGGACGCGGTGGTCTCGTCGAGGGCGGAGGTGTAGGCGGCGCGCTGTTCCGGGGTAATGCTGTAGCCCTTGCCGCCGCCCTTGAAGGCCACGATGTCGAGCGCGGGGTAGACGTCGTAGCCGAGCGGGACCGGCCCGTGGTGCTGCCAGTCGATGACCCCGGCCTGGAGGACGTTGGGCAGGCCGTAGTCCAGGTGCCCGTGCACCATCGGGAGCCGGGCCAGCCGGTCGAGGGCGTGCTTGACCGCCTCGTGGACGCGTGGGATGTCGAAGTCCGGATTCTCCTCGAAGACCTCGGCCGCAAAGGCCGCCTTCTCGAACCACGGCGTGGCGGGGAGGGGGTGCCTCGCCTGGGCCTGCAGGAGCTTCGACGCGACGGCAGCCGCCGTACTAATGACCTGGTAGCTGACCTGACCGTCCCGCCTGGCGTCGGCCAGCGCCTCCTCGTGCAGCGAGGTGTCGCCGATGGCGCGCTCGACGACGAAGTAGCGCCCGTCCTCCGAGCCGCTGTCGACGATCTCCGGCACCGGGTAGCCGAGGCCGACGGCCAGCTGCTGGAACTCGGTCTCCGCCCGCAGGTCCTCGCCACCGGTCCGCTTGTAGAGCAGGCCATCGGCCGACCTCCACACCGCGCCTTGGGTGGCGGTTCTGTCCTTCACGAACTCCCAGTCGCTCATCCATCCATCCTTCCGTAGCGCCAAATTGGCGTGGAGCAGGTACGGCTGTGTCGGGCAGGCCACCTGGGGTTGGGCCGGCCGCCCTCGGGGGAGAGGGCGACCGGCCCCGTCACCGCCCGGCCGGTGTGCCTGTATCGGTACGGGCGGAGTTGTTGGGCACGCGGCGAGCGGTGCTGCGAGAACCACCTGTACGCGCGGGCGCTTGGCCAGGCGGGCGTGTGGGGACGGGGCCTGGGACGGCCGGTGCGGACGAGGCTGGCGATGAGTGCCGCCCTGCGGGCTGAGCGAGGGTGCTCGGGTACCGCGACAGCGGGCACCGCCAGTTCGGCCCAGACCTTCTTGCCATGGGTTGTCGGCTCCGCGCCCCAGGTCTCTGACAGGCCCTCGATCAGCAACATGCCTCGACCGGTGGTCAGTTCGTCGTTGCCGAAGTTCGCGGCCCCGGTGGGCATCCGGCGCGACGGGTCGTAGACCTCGATCACCACCCGGTCGCCGTCCGGGGAGAGGTAGATGCCGACCAGCAGTCTTCCTGGCGCGTGAATGACCGCGTTGGCGAGCAGCTCGTCGGCGACCAGCGCGATGTCGCCCAACGAAGTCGGGTCGATCCCCCACGAGCGGGCGACTCGGACGACGGCGTCCCGGGCCGGCGGGACGTGGTCGCGCCTGATCCCGATGAACGAGATACGTCGGGCGTGAGTGGAGGCGATCACTGGTCACCATCGCAGGCTTGGACCGCGTCGACAACGCTGTTGCACGGCCAGGGGCCGCAGCCGTCGCTGCATCGGCCGTCCTCGAACTGGTGGCGGTCGAGGACCTCTCGGGCGTGGGTGCTGGCGGTGGCGAGGCGCTCGCGACGCTCAGTGGCGCGATCTGAGGCGCTCACGGTTGTGTTCGACGCCCGGCCGTCCTCCAAAACGAGAGGAACGACCACCGCGTCCGCGCGTCCTGCTGGTGCGTGGTACCGCCTCTCTGTGCGTCCGAGCGGAGGGTCATCGGCGCTTCTCCTTAGCCACTGGGTAGAGCCGCGCATGCGAGAGACCGCAGATGGGCCTCGGTCATGCGGGAGCGGGGAACCGCAAGCTGCGACGGTGGTCGAGCTGCTGACGACCAGACAACTCCATCTCGATGCACCACGGTTAGGGCATCGGCTCCGCGTGCATGATCCATGCAGATCATGCATGACGGGTTGTCCTGGTGCGGCTACGCTCGGCTCGCCAGGGCAGGATCAGCATTGGCAGGAGAAGCCATGTCGCGGACGGCCAAAGGACACTCCGCTGCGGGTGGGATCGGAGAGGTGATCCGCCGCGCACGAGTGTTGAGCGGCCGGTCGCAGGCGGACGTGGCCACCGAACTGGGCTACCACCAGTCGAAGATCAGCCGGTTGGAGAGCGGTAAGGGGACGCAGGACATCGGCGTCCTGCGAGCAGTCGCAGCCGTGCTCGACATCCCACTGGGAAGCCTCGGCCTGTCCTCCCATACCAGTGCGGACAGCAGGACGGACGACATGCACCGTCGCAACTTCCTGGCCGCGAGCGTCGCCGCGCTCGCGACCCCGACGCCCCGTCCCCGTGTGGGGATAGAGCTGGTCCAGGCGCTGCTGCCTGGACCTGTTCCAGCCGAGCACGCGCCACAACCCCAGGCCGCACTTGCGGCCCGGCTCTCCCAGGCCCGGAGGCTCTTCTACACCTGCCGGTACGCCGAACTCGAAGGCGCGCTGCCGTCGCTGATCTCCGACCTTCGCCAGGCCCAGGACGCCTCCCGCGGCGGCGATCAGGTCCTGTCCAGCCTCCTCGCGACGGCGTACCAGACTGCGGTCAGCCTGCTGCTCAAGCTCGGGGACCACGGCAACGCCTGGCTGGCGGTCGGCCGTGCCATGGCCGAGGCCGAACGGAGCGCCGACCCCGTCGTAATGGCCTCCAGCGTCCGCGTCCAGGCGCACGTCCTCGCGCGCGACCGGCACACCGGGCCCGCCGTCACCCTCATCCGGCACACCGCCGACCAGCTCTCCGGCAGCTACGACCGGCGCCCACCCGAGTACCTCGCTGCACTGGGGCTCATGCTCCTTCGCGGGGTGACGGCCGCAAGCGCCGGCGGCGACCGCGCCACAACCGCCGAGTTCCTCGCCGAGGCCCAGGAGGTC
Organism: Kitasatospora sp. NPDC059646; assembly: GCF_042734615.1. Taxonomy (NCBI): domain Bacteria; kingdom Bacillati; phylum Actinomycetota; class Actinomycetes; order Kitasatosporales; family Streptomycetaceae; genus Kitasatospora; species Kitasatospora sp. NPDC059646. Next base: position 57,320 of record NZ_JBHWDS010000007.1, on the reverse strand, counting down.
GCGCGCTACGTCGACCTCGACAGCCCCGAAGCCTGGGCGAACTTCAGTCCGACCAACGTCGCGCTCCACTCGGTGAGCGCCTCGGTCGTCCTGGGCGACGCCGGAGCGGCGCTGGAAGCCGCCCAGCCGCTGATGCGCAGGCGCATCCCGGTCCCCGAGCGCCGGGCGGCACTGTGGGTGGAGGCTGCACGGGCCTACAGCCAGCAGGGCAGACTGGCCGAGGGATACAAAGCGCTCAGGATCGCGGAGAGCTGTGCCTCGGAGGACATCCGCCGACGGCCCAGCGTGCTCGAGCTGGCCGGTGACATGGCCGCTCGCGACCGGCGCGGCGCCGTCCCGGAGCTTCGCCGTTTCTGCCAGGAGTTGGGAGTCCAGGTTTGACCGAGCACCGCGAGCCGTTCCTCTACGTCGTCGTCTGCGCTTCGGGCATCGCCGACGGAGTGGGCGAACTGATCACCGCAGCCCATGCCGAGGGCTGGGGAGTCGGCGTGATCGCGACCCCGAACGGACTCGGATTCATAGACCAGGAGGCCATCGAAGCCCAGACTGGCTACCCGATCCGCTCAGCCTGGCGCACGCCGAGCATCCCCCAGCCGCTGCCCCCGGCCGACGCCATCGCGGTCACCCCGGCCACCTTCAACACCATCAACAAGTGGGCCGCCGGCATCTCCGACACCCTCGCCCTCGGCATCCTCTGCGAGGCGTACGGCCTCGGCATCCCCGTCGCCGTCCAGCCCTACGTCAACTCCGCCCAGGCCGCGCACCCCGCGTACGGGGAGAGCCTGGCCCGGCTCCGGTCGATGGGCGTCCTGATCGGCGACTACGTCCCCCACAAGCCCAAGGCCGGCGGGGGCCGCGACAAGTACAACTGGACTCACGTCCTCGACCTGCTCCGCCCCGTGGCAGCCTCAGCGACGGAGAGGGAGTAGCCGATGCTCCCGGCTTCAGACGGCCGGGCAGGTATCGCTGCCGCGATCGTGATCCGAGAGGGTCGGGTGCTGATGGTCCGGCGCCGGGTCAGCGAGGGCCAGCTCTCGTGGCAGTTCCCGGCAGGCAAGATCGAGCCCGGCGAGTCTCCCGAGGAAGCGGCTGTCCGCGAGACCGCGGAGGAGACGGGGCTGAACGTGGCCGCCATCAAGATCCTCGGCGAACGCGTCCACCCAGCGACTGGCCGGTGGATGTCGTACACGGTCTGCGAGATCGTCAGCGGCACCGCTGCTGTCGGTGACCCACGAGAGCTGGACGCACTGGCGTGGGTGGCGCTTGCAGAGATCCCTGAATACGTGCCGTACGGGATCTTCGAGCCAGTGCAGGCATACCTGGATACCGCGCTCAAGGACTGAGTGAACACGCTGCGGGCGACCACCAACTGGTGGCCACCCGCAGCGGCAGCCGAATTTCGGTCGCTTGTAGTCAACGGTGTCGGGGCTGGGTGCCGGGACGCTGCGGAGCAGTCCTGGTGGGTGGCGAGTTGGTGATGTGGTGGCGGACAGTCGGGGCGGCGGACGAGCGCAGGAGTGCCGCCTCGACGGTGCGATTGGGTGCGGGGTTGTAGCTGGTGTGCTGAATGCGGGCGATGAGGACCTTGGCAGGCGAGCGGGCGCTGCCGAGTTCGCGGCGGGCGGCGGCCTCGGTGAGGAGCTGGTGCGGTATGTAGCCGCCGGCCTCGGCGTCGGCGAGCACGGTGGCGAGGGCGGGCCAGTTGGGGTCGTCGAGGATCCGCGTCGCGTGGTCGGGAATGGCGGCGCGGACGTCGCTGGCGAGGGTGTTGCGGGTCTGCTCCTTGGGCTGGCGTTGGGCGAGGAAGGCAAGCTGGTCGGCGGCGGCCTGGTCATAGGCGGCCTGGAGGTGCTGGACGGTTCGGCGCGCGGCTTCGGCCTGCTGGGCGTGGCCCTTGGCGGTGTGCCAGCGCTGGGAGAGGATCGCGCCCCAGACGAGGGCAGCGACGAGGACGGCGAGGGTGCTGCCGTCCTTGCCACTGCCGGCGTGCACGAGGTCGCGGGCCGCCTGTCGCAGACCGGCTGCCGCCGTGTGGTCGGCGCGGATCTGGGAGCGCTGGGCGCGGGCGAAGGTCTTTGCTGCAGCTCGGAGTTCGGCGCGCAGGTCCTGGGGCGCGGTCTGGGCGGTGGCCTCGATCAGTTCTCCGAGGGCGGTGATGTGCGCCTGCGCACGCGCGTCACCGCTGTCGCCGGTGGTGTCGTGGTCGGTGGTGAAGGTGTCGAGGGCGTTGGTGGCGTGCTGCCAGCGGGTAGCGGGCTTGTTGCGGCGGGCGGTGGGGTGCTCCTCCGGCTTGCCGGCCGCGAGGAGCGCCTGGAGCTTGGGAAGGGACAGGTCGGGGGCGATCTTCCCGCCGGGGATGTAGTTCGGCTGCCCGTTGGCCTTCAGGTCGCCAGGGCGTGCGACGGAGTAGCCCTGAAGGTCGCCGGACGGGAAGCGGCGGATCTTGACCTCGACGCCATCGGCCTGGAGGTAGGCGAGAAGTTCCTCGGCGTTGCTCGCGTGGGGGATGGCGGCGCGGATGCGGTCCTGGAGCCACTCGCGGCTGGTCTGGTCCCAGCCGAGGCGCTTGGCCTTGTGCATCTCGGCCTGGGTGGGTCGGCGTTCGGCGGTCCGGTCGCCGGTGCCGAGCTGGCGCAGGCCGTAGTCCTTCTCGACCTCGCGGCACTCGGCGCCGACGCGCTGGCCGCTGTTGTGGAGCTTGGGGCGGCGGCCGTCCTCGCGGACGGTGGTGGCGAGGATGTGGATGTGGTCGTCCGCGTGGCGCACAGCGATCCACCGACACGCCAGGTCGTCGTCCTTGGGAGCGATGCCGGCGGCCCGGACGATGCGCTCGGCGATCTCGGACCACTCGGCGTCGGAAAGGTAGCGGTCCTCGGGTGCGGCGCGCACGGGGCAGTGCCAGACGTGATCGGTGAGCTTCGTGCCGGGCTCGCTGTTGCGCAGGCGGACGGGCTCGTCGAGGTAGCGGGCGAGCTGGGTGAGGGTGGCGTTCTCGTCGCGGCCGGGGTCGGGCATGGCGAGCATGGCGAAACCGGCGACGATGTGCGGGTCGCGGTGCTCGTCGTGGCGGCCGGGTCCGTAGAGGTAGGCGAGCAGGCCGCGGGTGTTGGAGCCGGGGTTCTTGATGGGTGCGATCACGGCGGTGTTCAGCCTTCCTGGCTGGCGGGCTGGCGAAGGGCCTCGGCGATCTCAGCGAGCAGGCCGTGCAGCTCGTCGAGGGTGCGGCGGATGTCGACCGGGGGCTCGTATCCGCCGTTGAGGGCTCGGGCGATCTGATTGACGTTGCTTGCGATACCGCTGATCTGGCGCAGGACGCGGGTGCGGAACTCGTGGATGAGTCGGCGTTCTTCCGCCAGGGGCAGGTCGATGAAGAACCGGCCGGCTATGAAGGCCAGGACGACGTCGGCGGCGAACCCGGACAGGCCGCGGTAGCCGTTGGCGGTGGCAGCAGCACGCAGCCGAGGCTCTTCCTCGGGTTCGAACCGCAGAGGGCCGACGCGCTCTTCGCGCTTGGCGCCGGTGTAGCGGCGGTTCTTCGGCGCGGCATCATCGGCGGTGCTGTGGTCGGAGGACTCGTTGTCGGTCTCGGTCGGGCGCACGTCGGCGAGGATCTGTTGCTGGACGGCAAGGAGCTTGTCCGGGACGAGGCCGCCCTCGGCCCCGACCTCCTGGCCCGGCGCGCCCTCGCGCTGGGCCGTCTCCGCCACCCCTGGGGCGGAGATCCCGCGAGTCCGGCCACGAGTCGGACACGCGGTACTACTGGCTCCGCCAGGAGCTCGGTTGCCGAACGCCCACTGCCAAAGACTCTTCACGGTATGGGACTTCTTCCTCTCCTTCGCGCTCTCGCTGGCGGCGCCGCGGGGGTACTGGGTGTCGGTCACGGGCTGATCTCCTGTCGCGGGGTCGTCGAGGTGCTGTGGTGCGAGCGGGATGCGAACGCGGCGCACGGACCGGATCGGGCGGCGACCGGTTCGGCGGAAGGGTGATCCGGTGCTTTGGCGGATCTCGCTGACCACGAGGTGGACATCCGCCAGACCACTTGGCGGTGAAGGGGCCGCCCGCCAGGCGCCGTACGGGTCGTTGGCGGGCGGCCACCCATGGAGGGGTGTCAGGCCGGCACCGGGTGCTCACGCGCCTGCTCGAGCTCGCGGGCGGCGTGGTCGGGCTGAGGGTCGGCCTGCTCATCCCGCAGGAGCGTCATCAGCTCCGTCCGCCGCTTGCTGCTGATCGGAATGCCGGCGTCGCTGAGGGCCTTCTCGACCACTGCAACGCTAACACCGTGCTCGGCGACGACCGGCCGCATCATCTCCACGAGCTGGTCCATGGTCTTCGCCGGTGGGCGTCCGGTGCGCTTGCGAGGCGCGACCGGTTCTTCGTCGGAGGCCGGGACGTCGTCCCTGCGCTCAGCCACCGGCGCGGGGCTGGACGGGCCGTCCTGCTCCGCGTTTGGTACGGGCTGGGCTGCCGGGGAAGGCTCGGGGTTTTCGGGGAGCGGGAGTTCGTCCTTGGCGGGTTTGGGTTCGGCGGGGGCCTTGGTCGTGGTGGTGTTGTGGGCGAGGAGGGTGCCGCCGAAGAAGGCGAGGGCGGGCCATCCGGCGACGAGGATCCGCAGCCAGGCGGGGACGTGGGCGAGGTCGAGGAGTCCGGCGGTGGCGACGTTGGCGCCGAGGGAGGCGGTCAGGGCGATGGCGAACCAGGTCCAGGCGGTGCCGGCCGGGTGTCCGGTGGTGCGCAGGGTTCGCATGCGGTGCCAGGCGGCGACGAGCAGCAGGTCGACCGAGACGGGGTAGGCCCAGGCTTTCCAGCCATGCTGTCCGGCGGCTTCGGCGATGTCGTGGAGGTGGGCGAAGGACAGGGCGCCTGCGATGGCGGCCTGTACGAGGACGGCGTCCAGGCGGGGGCGTATGGGGTTGGTGGCGGTCATGCGGAAGGTGGTCCTCGCGGATCGGGTGGTGGTTTGCGGGATTGCCGTCTTTGCCGTCTTGCCGTCTTGGCGCTGTCGGACGGGCTCTGGGCTGGGGCGGGCGCGGCTGGCCGGTAGCACCGTGGGCGCGGCGCTGTTCAGGTTCGGGACACGGCGCGTATCCGTCTTGGGTCTCGTATCCGTCCCAGCGGAAGGGCCTTTGACCTGCGGTTTTACGGCAGGGACGGCTGGGACGGCACAAGACGGTTGTGGTTCCCGTCCCGGGGCGGGCCCGCCGCTCGCGCCGTGGTTCGGGCGGCGGCGGGCCGGTGGCGGCGTGGGACGGTTGCCGTCCCGCGCGCCGTCTTGCAGGCGGGGTGCTGCCGTCCCGGGGTGGGGGCGTTTCCGTCTTGGGCGGCCGTTGCGTCCCGATAGCAGGTGCTGTGACCTGCGCTGTTACGGCAGGGACGGCAGGGACGGCAGTTCGGGGATGGTGGTCAGCCTCTGCCGCCCGCGCCCGTGCCGGCGCTCTCGTCCGTGGCCGTGGCCGTGGCCGTGAGGGCGGGGCTGGTGGGGTGGACGGTGGGGCAGTAGCGGCGCCAGGCGTCGAGGAACTTGTGGCGCGTGTAGCCCTTGCGCTGGGTTCCGTCGCCGAGGCGCACGTTGCCGGAGGTGATGCCGAACTCGCGGAGCATCGCGCCGAGTGCGCGCGGAGTCAGCCCGCCCCGGGCCGACTCCGCCCACGGCGCCTCGTCGTTGCCGTTGAGCGCGAACAGCAGCTGGCCGGTGGTCATGCTGTCCGGCTCCGGCTCGCTGGCGGCGTGGAAGATCCGGCGGATGTCCGCGAGGATCCGCGCGCCGCCCGGGTTGTCCTCCTCCGCCTGGACCTCGGCGTCGACCATGCGCCTGCACGCCTGCCGTGCCAGACGGGGCCATGGTCCGCCGGCGAGGTCGGCGACGATCACCAAGGGTTCCCAGGTGTCGGCCGCGCGGTCCTCGACCGGCATAGCGGGCTCCAGGCACAGGGCCCGGTCGGCGAGCGGTGCCGTCCAGCGGGCGATCCGGTCCCGGATCTCGTGGAACCCGGGCTTGTCGCGCTCAGACCGGTACGGCGAGACCGTCTCGCCCTCGGCACGCCGCCGCATCCGGATCACGATCGACCGGTCCATGATCGTGTCCGGGAGATCGCCGATCCCGGCGATAGCCGCCATGGCGAAGGTGGGGAACTTGCGCGGGGTGTGGTCGTTGCCGACCACCCGCAGCACGTACCGGTCGCGCTGGTGCCCGGCGTTCAGCAGGCCGCGCATCTCCTCGTTCTTCTCCGCCATCTTCGGGCTGCCGAAGATCGTGTCCGCCTCGTCCACCAGCAGGGTGGGCGGCTCCTCGGTGATCGAGCGGAATACAGCGGCCGGAGACGAGTTCACCGTCAGGAGCGCCTGATGGACGGTCTCGGTGAGCACGTCCAGCAGGCGGGACTTGCCGCACCGCTTCGCCGGGCCGACCACGGCCAGGCGCGGGGCGTGCTGCCACGAGCGCTGCAGGTGGGTCGCCGCGACCCACAGCGTGGCGGCATCCAGGGCTTCCTCGGAGGGCAGGATCACGAACTTCGCGATCCGGGCCTTCAGCTGCGCGAGCAGGTCGGCGCCCTCTGTCGCCTCGGTGTCGGGCATCAGGTCGGTCCTGTCCGGGACGGCGGGCTCGGCAGGCGCCGCCTCGGCGTCGTGTCCACAGGCTGTGGACACGAGGGCCTGCTGGGCGGGCAGGTAGGTGCCGGGCTTGCCGGCCTTGGCGACCGGCGGCCAACTCACGGTGGAAGCTGCCGGATCGGGCTGGTGGGACGTAGACTCCATGCTGAAGCTCCAGACTGGGGCGCGGGACCTGATCCGTCGCGCGCCGCCGATGAAGGTCGCGGGTAAGGACTTCGCCTGGCCCTCGGTGTTCGCAGCACCGGGGGCCTTCGTGCGTCCTGGGGCGGTCGGGCCGGGGATCCTGGCCCTCTCAACTCACAGGGACTGCTTGCACCTTGGCGGTGCTCCCTCGGCGGCCGAGGCCGCCGAGGGAGCACGAACGTACGGTCATGCCGCTGGAAGATCCACTCCAATCGGGCAAGTACGCCCACGGCAGACAGGCTTTTGGATCGGGCTCTCACCACGTCAAGCTGCATCAGCCGCCGAACCTTCGCCGAACGCCGCGTCGATGCCGAGCAGGCGCAGAAGGTCCGCTGTGATCACGCGGTACTTCTTGCCCAGTCGCAGAACCCGGCAGGGGTAGGCACCGAGGCGGGCCAGCTCGTAGCCCTTGCTCCGCCCGAGGCCGATGGCCCGGTTGGCGGTGTCGAGGTCGATGGCCGCCGGCAGCCTGAGAAGTTCGGCCCGACCCATCCCCTGCGCCGTCGCCGATATGTCACCAGTTCGCACATGAACTCCAAATCCGAGCTTCCCCCGGACGGGGGGCTGCGGCGGAGTGCCGCAACGGAGAAGAGCTTTCCAGTGGGTACTGTGTCGATATGACACAACGCCGCGAGGAACACTGGTCCACCGACGACGAAGACGCGCCCGACTGGCCCGAACGGATCACCAAGGATGTCATCCGAGCAATCACCCGAAGGAGGCAAGACCTTGGACTGTCCGCGCAGGATGTGGCCGACGAAACAGGGGACTTGGGCTACGAAGTCCCCCGGAACGTCATCGCCAACTGGGAGTCCGGCAGGCGCAAGACGATCACGATTCCCGAGCTGATCGTCGTGGCCGAGGCCCTGGACATCGCACCGGTCGAGCTGCTCTTCTCCCCAGCCCTCGGCGGCTGGGTCGACTACCTGCCAGAGATGCCCAGCGACCGCTGGTCGGCGCTCACCCACTTCACAGGAGAGGCCCGCCACTCGCTCGGGATGTACCGGCTCCGCCTCTACCGGAAGCACGAACGGATCTGGCAAGAGCTCCAGGAGGAACATCACGACGCGTTCCAGCTGGAATTCAAATTGTTCCGGGAGGAATGGCCTCCCGGCTCGCAGGACAAACTCGACGCTTTCGTCGCAGCCGTCCGCGAGCGGCTTCAACCCATCAGGGCACACCTGCGCGAGATCGGCCTGGAAGTCCCGCACCTCGCACCGAGTCTCGACTTTCTCGACGCCGAGCTTCCCCCACTGAACACCGATACCGATCTGGAGGACGAATGAAGGGTTCCACCTACCACCGCTGCTACTGCCGCGACGCCGAGACCGGAAAGCCGCTCGGCAAGGCGTGCCCGAAGGCCGGCAGCCGTAAGCACGGCTCCTACTCCATACGCCAGGAGCTGCCCAACTCCGAGGACGGCACCCGCCGTTCGTTCAACCGCGCCGGCTACGAGACTCTCAAGGAGGCGCAGGCTGACCTCGACCACGTCCGTGGCCTGCTCGCCCTCGGCAAGGAGGATCCCGACGACCTGGCCCTGGTCGCCGAGCTCCTGGTGAAGGTCGCCGACGAGAAGGCCCAGCTGCCCGATATCGAGGAGACCCGCAACCGCCTGAAGGCCGGTCAGGATCTGTCCAGCCGCGTCACCGTGGGCGAGTGGCTCGATACCTGGCTGGCCGGCAAGAAGATCCGCAAGTCCGGGATCACTCGCTATGAGTGTGACGTGCGGGTCCACCTCAAGCCCCGCATCGGGCACATCCGCGTCGACCGGCTGCGGGTGAGCACGCTCGCCGAGATGTTCACGGCCATCGCCGACGCCAATGAGGAGATCCTGGAGAACAACGCCCTGCGGCACGCGCTGAAGGCCGAGCTCGCCACGGTGCCGATCAAGGGCGTGGAGAACCGCGCCCGCCGCAAGGCTCTGCGCGCCGAACTTGCCGAGATGCCGCCGTTCCGGCGGACGACCGGCGCGGCCACCCGCCAGCGCATCCGGGCCACGCTCCGGACCGCCCTGAACGCCGCGATCCCCGAGGGCCTGATCACCCTCAACCCGGCCGCCCACGTCAAGCTCGACCCGGCGACCAAGCCGAAGGGCCTGGTGTGGACACCCGAGCGGGTCGCGCAGTGGCGGGAGACCGGCGTGAAGCCCTCCCCCGTGATGGTCTGGACGCCGCAACAGACTGGCGCGTTCCTCGATTTCGTCGCTGACGACCGCCTGTACGCGATGTGGCACGTGATCGCCTTCCGCGGTCTTCGCCGAGGCGAGGCGTGCGGGCAGCTGTGGTCCGAGACCAACCTCGACGACAGCTCGCTGACCGTGACGACCCAGCTCGTGCAGGACGGCTGGGAGGTCGAGGAGTCCGACCCCAAGACCGACGGGAGCTTCCGGACCGTGGCGCTGGACGACGACACGGTGGCCGTCCTGCGGCGCCACCGCGAGCGGCAGCGGAAGGAGCGAAACGACTGGGGGCCTGCCTGGAAGAACACCGGCCGGGTCTTCACCAACGAGGACGGGTCTTGGCTCCACCCTGGCAAGGTCACCGAGATGTTCGCGCGACTGATCGCCGCATCCGGACTGCCGCCGATCCGCCTGCACGACCTCCGCCACGGCGCGGCCACGCTCGCCCTCGCCGGCGGGGTCGACATGAAGGTGGTGTCCGAGATGCTCGGCCACTCCTCCATCAAGATCACGTCGGACACCTACACCAGCGTCCTGCCCGAGATCGCCAAGGGCGCGGCCGAGGCCGCCGCGAGGCTCGTTCCCCTCCAGCGGAAGACCGAGGCCGAGACTCGCGCCAAGGCCGCGGCCGAAGCGGAGAAGGCCAAGCGGAAGGCCGCGAAGAAGGCGAAGTCGAAGGCCAAGAAGGCCAAGGCCTAGCCCAAGATCAACATCGGCGCTCACGCATCGCTCACGCAAGCGATCTTGTGGCGCGTCGCCGACGCCTGCCCATAGGTCAAGGAACGGCAAAAGGCCCAGGTCATGGGCTATATGACCTGGGCCTTCTCTGAGCCGCCTGCGGGATTCGAACCCGCGACCTACGCATTACGAGTGCGTTGCTCTGGCCAACTGAGCTAAGGCGGCACCGCTGCCGGGTGCAACCGGGCTGGTGGGACCAGGATCGCATTGGCAACGCGGGTCAGTCTACACAGTTTCCGGGGGTGGTCCGTACGCGGTGGCGGGGCGGGCGGGTCAGGCGGAGGAGACGGCGAGTTTCGCGGCGAAGCCGGCGAAGAGGACGGCGACGGAGGAGGTGAGGCCGGCCGAGAGGCGCTTGCGACGGCGGAAGGCGTTGGCGAGGGAGGTGCCGGCGAAGATCAGGAGGGAGAGGTAGAGGAAGGAGAAGGTCTGCAGGACGCCGCCGAGGAGGGCGAAGGAGAGGGCGGGGGCGCCGTAGGAGGTGTCGACGAACTGGGTGAAGAAGGAGAGCAGGAAGAGGATCGCCTTGGGGTTGAGCAGGCTGATGACCAGCGCGCGTCGGAACGGCCGCTCGGTGTCCTCGACGTCGGCGGGGTCGGCGGCGACGGCGGCCGCCCGCTCGCGCCACATCTGCCGGGCGGCCCGCAGCATGCCGAGGCCGATCCAGAGCAGGTAGGCCGCGCCGCCGAACTTGACGACGGCGAAGACGGCGGGGTTGGCCCGCAGCAGGGAGGCCGCGCCGAGCGAGGTGAGGCTGATCAGGGTGAGGTCGCCGAGGAAGACGCCGCAGGCGGCGCGGTAGCCGGTGCGGACGCCTTTGCGGGCGGCGACGGAGAGCACGTAGAGGGAGTTGGGGCCGGGCAGCAGGACGATGACCAGCGCGCCGAGGACGTACGTGGTCAGGTCGTGGACTCCGAGCACAGCGGTCTCCAAGGGGTCCGGGGTCCGGGAGGCGGGAACGCCGAAGGGGCTGCGCCATGCTAGCGCCAGCCCCTTCACGCACAAACACTCCTGACAGCCCCGTCCGCCATCCGGACAGCGGGCGAGGTCAGTCCTTGCAGACCTTCCCGTTCTCGGGCGCCGCCCCGCCGAGCAGGTAGCGGTTCACCGCGTCGTCGACGCAGGCGTTGTGCCGCCCGTACGCGGTGTGCCCGTCGCCCTCGTAGGTGAGCAGCCGCCCGGCCTCCAGCTGCCCGGCCAGGGACTTGGCCCAGGCGTAGGGGGTGGCGGGGTCGCGGGTGGTCCCGACCACGACGATCGGCGCGGAGCCGGCCGCGCGAACGGTGTGCGGGGCACCGGTGGCCTTGACCGGCCAGTACGCGCAGCCGAGCGCCATCCAGGCCATGTCGCGGCCGAAGTGCGGCGCGGCCTTCTCGAACGCCGGGACGGCCGCGGCGACCGCCGCCGGGTCGGCGAACGAGGCGGGCAGGTCGACGCAGTTGACGGCCATGTTGGCGTACATCAGGTTGTCGTAGCTGCCGTCCTCGGAGCGGCTGTAGTACTCGTCGGCGAGCTGCAGCAGCCCGGTGCCGTTGCCCGCCTGGGCGGTCGCGAGGGCCGTGCGCAGGGTCGGCCACAGCGCCTCGGCGTACATCGCCTCGGCGACGCCGGTGAGCGCCTGGGCCTCGGTGAGCGGGCGGTCGGCGCCGGTGGGCAGCGGCTGCGCGTCGATCTTCCTGAACAGTGCGGCGAGCTGGTCGCCGGCCTCCTGCTCGGTGCGGCCGACCGGGCAGTCCGCGCGCTTGACACAGTCCTTGGCGAACGCCGTCCACGCCGTCTCGAAGCCGCCGGCCTGGGTCAGGTTGCCGGTGACGGAGTCCAGTGAGGGGTCCATCGCGCCGTCCAGCACCATCTTCCCGACCTTGCTCGGGAAGAGTCCGGCATAGGTGGCGCCGAGGAAGGTGCCGTACGACTTGCCGACGTAGTTGAGCTTCTGGTCGCCGACCAGGGCCCGCAGCACGTCCATGTCCCGGGCCGCCTCGACGGTGGAGACGTGGCCGAGCAGCTCGCCGGCCCGGGCCGAGCAGCCCGCCGCGAACTCCTTGTCGACGGCCACCAGGGCGTCGATCTCGGACTGGTCGTCGGGGGTGATGTCGGTGGCGGTGTAGGCGTCCATCCGGTCGCCGGGCAGGCAGGTGATCGGCGCGGACTTGCCGACGCCGCGCGGGTCGAAGCCGACCAGGTCGTAGCCGGCCCGCACGTTGGCGTCGTAGCGGGACGCGACGCTCTGCACGTAGTCGACCGCCGAGCCGCCGGGGCCGCCCGGGTTGAGCAGCAGCGAACCCAGCCGGTGCGCGTTGTCGGTCGCGGGCTTGCGGACCGCGGACAGCTCGATGTCGTGGCCGTCCCCGGGCCGGGCGTAGTCCAGCGGCACCTTGAAGGCGGTGCACTCGTAGTCCACGCCGCACGGCTTCCAGCTGAGCTGCTGGGCGTAGTAGGGGGCGAGCCCGGCCGGCAGGTCGGTGGGCAGGGGCTCCAGCGGGGTGACGCCGCCGGCCGGCGCCGGGGCCTGGCCGGCCGCCTGGCCGCCGGGCGTGCCGCTCGCCGCGGGCGCCGGACCGCCCGAGGTGCAGCCCGCCAGCAGCAGGGACGCGGCGGCGGCCAGCGCGGCGGCGGGCAGGAGCCGGCGGGGCCGGGCGAAGCTCATGAACGTGGTTCCTCTCCCCTGGAAGCGGGCCGACGGACCGGCCCTCCCGGACGTCGCCGGAAGGCCGAGCCTAGCGGCCGGCACCGCCGCTCCCCGGGCTGTGCCCACCCGCCACTCCGCCCGGCCGATCATCACACCGCAGCCGGCTTCGGCCGTCCGCACGACGGTCGCCCGGCCGCCCCGGTCGTGCACCACCGGCCTCCCGGACTCAGGGCTTCGGCAGCTGCTCCGCCAGGTACTGCACCGCGACCCGGACCAGCCGCAGCCGCTCCCGGTCCGCCGAGTAGTCCTGCACGATGTCGGAGATCCGCACCTCGGCCCGCGCCCCGGCGTCCCGCAGCGCCGACTGCACCGCCCGGGCCGAGGCCAGCCCGTCGCCGTCCCGTTTCGCGGCCGCCAGCAGCAACCGCGCCGACGGACCGGCCGGCAGCTCGCCCGCGGCCGTCGCCAGCGCCCGCCCGTCGTACTGGCCGGACACCGCGGCGGCCGCGCCGTACAGGTCGGGGCGGGTCAGGCCGGCCGCGGCCGCGCACGGGGCACCGCCGTCGACGCCGAGCACCGCCCAGCTGTCGGGGCCGGGCGGGAGGGTGCGGAAGGCGGTGCCGACGGCCGCGCGCAGCGCCGCGTCGTCGGCGACCGCCTGCGGGGCGGCGGCCAGCAGCTCGCAGGGGTGGCCGGTGCCGGTCGGGGCCTCGGGGGCGACCAGCACGAACGGGCGGGCCTTTCCGGTCCGCACGGCGGAGGCCACGCCGTCGAACACGTCCGGCAGGTCCTCGTCGGCGGTGCGCCCGGCCGTTCCGGAGTGCAGCACGATCACCGGGAAACGGGCCGCCCCGTCCTGGCCGTACTCGGCGGGCAGCCAGACCCGCACCGCGCGCGGCCGCCCGTCCGGGCCGGGCACCTGGCCCTGCAGCAGCTCGCCGCCCGCCGGACGCGCCACGCTGCCGAACAGCACCGCCGGCGGCGGCGCCGACGACGCGGGCACGGGCTCGGGCGGCGCGGCGAGGACGGGCTGCTCCGCGCCGACGGCCGCCACCGCCTGCCGGGCCGCGCCGCGCCCGGGCCGATCGCCCAGCAGCACGGCCACGCCGAGCGCGCTCACGCAGGTGAGGCAGAGCGCCGCCGCCCCCGCCCGGACCAGCACCGGACGCACCTCCGCCGCCAGCTCGTACGTCTGCGCGGACCGCAGGTCCCGCCAGCGCAGCATCGCCGCCCGGGCCGACCAGCTGCCCGCCACCGCGGCCACCAGCAACAACAGGACGAGGAGCGATCGGGGCATGGGGACGCACCACCTCGGGGAAGGACGGCCGGACGCGAGCGCGTGACCAGTGCACAGGGTGCAAGACCGCGCGCCCCGAGGCCGCCGGGCGGTACGGGCGTCTCCCCACGTTCACTCGAACGAGCGAACGGCGACCGTGCTCGGGGCGCTCGGCCCCGACCGGCCCGGGCGGGGCCGGCGGTTCAGCCCGCCCGCAGCGCCACGGTCATCGCCTCGACCGCCAGCAGCGGGTCCACGTTCCGGTCCAGGGCCCGCCGGCAGGCCAGCACCGCCTCCATTCGGCGCAGCGTGTTCTCCGCGCCGCCCTCGCCGGCCACCCGCTGCACGGCCGGCCGCTGGTCCTCGTTGGCCAGCGCCCCGCCCGCGCCCAGCTGCACGGCCAGCACGTCCCGGTAGAAGCCCAGCAGGTCACCGAGGGCCACGTTCAGCGTCTCCCGGCGGGTCCGGGTGGCCCGGCTCTTCTGCCGCTTCTCCAGTTCCTTCACCGCGCCGGCCATGCCGCGCGGCGCCCGGCTGCCCTCGGCCGCGCCGTACGCGGCCCGCAGGTCGTCGGTCTCCTTGGCGTCCTGGGTCTCGGCGAGCGCCTCGGCGTCGGCCTTCGCGGTGTCGACCAGGCGCTGTGCGGCGGCGAGGCAGCCGCCCAGGTCGGCGACCTCGAGCGGGATCCGGAGCACCTCGGCGCGGCGCGCCCGGGCCTGCTCGTCGACGGCGAGCCGCCGGGAGCGGTCGATGTCGCCCTGCCCGGCCAGTGCGGCGACCCGGGCGGCCTCCGGCTCCACGCCGTCCCGCCGGATCAGCATGTCGGCGACCGCCTCGGCGGGCGGTGTGCGCAGCACCAGCAGCCGGCAGCGGGAGCGGATGGTCGGCAGCACGTCCTGCACGGACGGGGCGCAGAGCAGCCACACGGTGCGCGGCGACGGCTCTTCGACGCCCTTCAGCAGAGCGTTGGCGGCGGCTTCGGTGAGCCGGTGGGCGGCGTCCACCAGGATCACCGACCAGCGGCCGCCGGTCGGGTAGCTGGAGGCCCGCAGCACCAGGTCGCGCATGTCGCCGACGCCGATGGACAGGCCGTCGGTGCGGACCTGCTTCACGTCGGCGTGGCTGCCGGACAGCACGGTGTGGCAGCCGTCGCAGAAGCCGCAGCCGGGTGTGCCGCCCAGTTCGAGGTCGGGGCTGGTGCACTGCAGCGCCGCCGCGAACGCCCGCGCCGCCGTCACCTGCCCGGCACCGGGCGGGCCGGTGAACAGCCAGGCGTGCGTCATCAGCGAGGCGTTGCCCCCGGGGGCCTCCCCGCGGCCCGCCTGCACGGCCGCCCGGGCCGCCCGCGCGGCCGCCTGCAACTGTTCGACCACCCGGTCCTGGCCGACCAGGTCGTCCCACACACTCACGCCGCGCTCCTCCTCGTCACCGACCCGTCGAGCCTAACGCCGTACGGGGACAGCCCGGCGTCGCCGCCGGAAGCGGCCAGGGGCGCGGGGAGCGGTGCGGCCGGTCCTGCGCCGCGCGGCTCCCCGCGCCCCTGCTCGATCCGTCCCGCGGCGGCGGGCGGTCAGTCCTTGCGGCGCCGCCAGCCGCGCTTCGGCTGCTCGTCCTGGGCGGTCGGCTCCGGGCCCTCGGCCTCCCAGCGGGCCCACTCCTCCCGGGAGCCGAGCAGGCTGTCGGTCAGGCTGGGCAGGTCGTCGAGCGGAGTCTCCTCCGCCCAGTCCGGCCGGGGGCGCAGTTCGCGGGTGCGGGACGAGTCGTCCTCGTCGCGGAACAGCCCGGGCGGCACCTGCCCGGCCGCCGGCCCGGCTTCCGGCGCAGCGGCCTCGGGCGCGGCGGGCTTGGGTGCAGCCGGCTCGGGCGCGGCGGGCTCGGGGGCCGCAGGTTCGGCCCTGGGCAGCACCGCGGTCTCGGCGTCCTCGATCTTCGGCAGCACGGCGGTCCGGTCGACCACGGGCTTCGGCAGCTCGCGGGTGGTCTCGCCGTCGGACTCGGCGGCGGGCTCCTCGATCCGGGGAAGCACCGCGGTCTCGTCGGCGGCGGGCTCCTCGATCCGGGGAAGCACCGCGGTCTCGTCGGCGGCGTCCTTGCGGGCCGTCTCGGCGGCGGCCTTGCGGGCCGTCTCGGCGGCGGCGGCCTCCGCGGCCGTCCGGGCGGCCTCGGCGCGCTGGAGCGCCTCCTCGGCGCGGCGCCGCTGCTCCTCGCGCTGCAGGTCGCGCTGGCGCTGGAGTTCGGCGCGGGCGGCCTCCTCGGCGGCGGCCTTGCGGGCGGCCTCCGCCTCGGCGGCGAGGCGGGCCTGCTCGGCGGCCCGTCGCTCGGCCTCCTCCTCGGCCCTGCGGGCGGCTTCGGCCTCGGCGGCGAGGCGGGCTTCCTCGGCGGCCTTGCGGGCGGCCTCGGCCTCGGCGCGGGCGGCCTCCTCGGCGGCGAGGCGGTCCTTCTCGGCCTGCTCGGCGCGCAGTTCCTCCAGCAGGGCGAGGCGCTTGCGCTCGGCCTCCTCGGCGGCCTTGCGGGCGGCTTCCGCCTCGGCGGCCTTCCGGGCGGCCTCTTCGCGGGCCTTGCGTTCCTGGTCGGCCTTGGCGGCCTTCTCCTGGTCGGAGAGCGGCAGCTCGCGGTCGAGCCGGTGGCGGATGGCGGTGGTGACGGCGGCGGGCGCCTGGCTGCCGTCGACGACCAGGTAGCGGGCGGGGTCGGCGGCGGCCAGCGCGAGGAACCCGGAGCGGACCCGCTGGTGGAACTCGGTGGGCTCGGCCTCCAGCCGGTCGAGCGCCTCGGTGAAGCGGTCGCGGGCGGCGTTCGGGTCGACGTCGAGGACGACGGTCAGGTCGGGCACCAGTCCGCCGGTGGCCCAGCGGGAGATCCGGGCGACCTCGGTGGCGGCGAGGTCGCGGCCGGCGCCCTGGTAGGCGATGGATGAGTCCATGTACCGGTCGGTGATGACGACGGCCCCGCGCTCCAGCGCCGGCCGGATGACGTTCTCGACGTGCTCGGCCCGGTCGGCGGCGTAGATCAGCGCCTCGGCGCGGTGCGACAGGCCGGTGTTGCCGACGTCCAGGACGAGGGCGCGCAGCCGCTGTCCGATCGGGGAGCCGCCGGGCTCGCGGGTGACGACGACCTCGTGGCCCTTGGCGCGGATCCACTCGGCGAGGGCCTGGGCCTGGGTGGACTTGCCGGCGCCGTCGCCGCCCTCCAGCGCGATGAAGTAGCCCTTGCCGGCGACCCGGTGCGGCGCGACCTCGGCGCCGCCACGGACGGCCTGGGCGAGCTCGCGGCCGAACGGGACCACGCCGCGCTGGTCGTCGGTCTTCAGCAGGACGACGGCGGCGAGCACCAGGGTGAGCAGTCCGGCGGTGGAGACGGCGAGCGCGGCGCCGCCGTGGATGAAGGTGAAGCCGCCGGTGCGGACCTCGCCGAGCGAGACCTCGCCGTAGGCGGCGGCCAGCAGCGGCATGCCGACCAGGGCGACGGCGACGACGACCCGCAGCACGGCGTACAGGTGCTCGGTGACCTTGCCGAGGCGGATCTCCTCGATCTCCTGGGCGAGCAGTCCGCGTCCGGTGGCGATGACCACGCCGGCGGCGAGGCCGGCCAGCACGGTGAACAGCAGCACCAGGACGAAGTCGAGGACCAGTCCGGCGAGGATCAGCGCGACGCCCGCGGTGACCAGGCCGAGGGCGAGCAGCCGGCGGCGGGACAGGCCGGGGAGGGTGGCGCGGCTGAGCCGGATGCCGACGGCGGGCGCGCCGGCGGCGGCCAGCACCAGCAGGCCGTAGCCGATCGGGCCGGCCAGGTGCTCGGCGGCGGTGAGCAGTCCGAGCGCGGCGACGCCGGCCATCGAGGCGTAGGCGGCGGCGATCGAGAAGGTGAAGTAGGGGGCGGAGCCGGTGCGGCCCTTCTTCAGGGACGGCCCGGGGGTCGCGTCGGTGGGCGCGCGCAGGCCCTGCAGCGGGGAGCGCGGCGCGGCGTTCGCGCCGGCGGGCAGCTCCTGGAAGTACAGCAGCGCGGCGTTGACGACGAACAGGGCGGCGGTGCCGAGCGCGGCGGCGGTGACCTGGTGGTCGCGCAGCCAGTGCAGGCCGACCGCGGCGAGCACGTTGTTGAGCAGGGTGAGCGCGACCAGTCCGGTGGCGGCCAGCGGCAGCGCGGCCCAGCCGGTGCGCAGGTCGAGGGTGCGGACGGCGTCGAGCGAGGCGGCGGAGGGCGGGCCCGGCTGCTCGGGGACGGCCAGCAGGGCGGGTACGGCGGCGGCCTTGCCGATCGTCCAGACGCGTTCGGCGGCGCCGGCCAGGAACACCGAGCCGAGCAGCAGCCAGGTCGCGGAGCCGGGCGACCAGACCACCCACCAGGGGGCGAGGCCGATCAGCAGGGCGCGGGCCAGGTCGGCGCCGAGCAGGCTCCAGCGGCGGTCGATCCGGCCGCCGACCAGGGCGTGCACGGGGCCGAGCAGGGCGGCGCCGAACAGGCCGGAGGCGATCAGCCGGGCCGCGAACAGGGCGGCGACGGCGAGTGCGAGCGAGCGGTAGCCGTGCCCGAACTGCCCGCCGAGGGCGGCGGCGACCACGGTGAGCGGTACCAGCACCAGCAGCGACAGCCGGTCGGCGGTGCCGCCGAGCAGCTGGGTGGTCCACAGTTTGCGGTAGGGCCGCAGCCGGAGCAGCGCACGGGCCCGTTCACCGGGTGTCCCGGCGGGGGCGACCTCGGGGAGGCCGCGGGCGTCGGTGCGTGCGGTGGGGGGCAGCTCCTCGCTCGTCATACGGTCAGCGTAGCGAGTGCGCGGCCCCGACCTTAACGGGCCCGCCCGGATTCGAACAGGCCCGTTACGGAGTGTCCGTCAGCTCTCCTCGGATGCGCTCTCGGCGGTCGCGGTCTTCTTCGCGGCGGCGGTCTTGGCGGTGGTCTTCTTGGCCGCCGTCTTCTTCGCCGCGGCGGTGGTCTTGGCCGCCGCGGTCTTCTTCGCCGCCGTCTTCTTGGCCGCGGTGGTCTTCTTGGCGGCCGTGGCGGTCTTCTTCGCCGGGGCCTTCTTGGCCGCCTTCTTCACCGGTCCGCGGGCGCGCTTCTCGGCGAGCAGCTCGAACGCCCGCTCCGGGGTGATGGTCTCCACGTCGTCGTCCTTGCGGAGCGTCGCGTTGGTCTCCCCGTCGGTGACGTACGGGCCGAACCGGCCGTCCTTGACCACCACCGGCTTCTCGCTGACCGGGTCGTTGCCGAGCTCCTTCAGCGGGGCCGCGGCGGCGGCCCGGCCGCGCTGCTTGGGCTGGGCGTAGATCGCCAGCGCCTCGTCCAGGGTGATGCTGAGCAGCTGGTCCTCGCTGGTCAGCGACCGGGAGTCGGTGCCGCGCTTGAGGTACGGGCCGTAGCGGCCGTTCTGCGCGGTGATCTCGTTGCCCTCGGGGTCGGTGCCGACCACCCGGGGCAGCGAGAGCAGGCGCAGCGCGTCCTCCAGCGTCACGGTGTCCAGGTCCATGGACTTGAACAGCGAGGCGGTGCGCGGCTTGACGGCGTTCTTGCCGGTCTTCGGCGTGCCCTCGGGCAGCACCTCGGTGACGTACGGGCCGTACCGGCCGGCCTTGGCGACCAGCGGGTTGCCGCTGACCGGGTCGGTGCCGAGCTCGCGCTCGCCGCTGGGCTTGGCGAGCAGTTCCTCGGCGAGTTCGACGGTCAGCTCGTCCGGCGGCAGCTCGTCGGGGACGTCGGCGCGCTGGCCGGTCTCGCCCTCGACGGCGGCGGGGCGCTCCACGTACGGGCCGTAGCGGCCGACCCGGAGCACGATGCCGTCGCCGACCGGGAAGGAGCTGATCTCGCGGGCGTCGATCGCGCCGAGGTCGGTGACGAGCTCCTTCAGGCCGCCGAGGTGGTCGCCGTCGCCGTTGCCCGCGTCGGCGGCGCCGACGGCGGCTCCGGTGGCCTCGCCCTCGCCGAAGTAGAAGCGCTTGAGCCACGGCACGGACTCGGCCTGGCCGGCGGCGATCCGGTCGAGGTCGTCCTCCATCCGCGCGGTGAAGTCGTAGTCGACGAGCCGGCCGAAGTGCTTCTCCAGCAGGTTGACCACGGCGAACGAGAGGAAGGACGGCACCAGGGCGGTGCCCTTCTTGAACACGTACTTGCGGTTGATGATCGTGTCGATGATCGACGCGTACGTGGACGGGCGGCCGATCTCGCGGTCTTCCAGCTCCTTGACCAGCGAGGCCTCGGTGTAGCGGGCCGGCGGCTTGGTGGCGTGGCCCTCCGGGGTGAGCCGCTCGGCGGCCAGCGGGTCGCCCTCGGCGACCTGGGGCAGCCGGCGCTCGCGGTCGTCGAGCTCGGCGTTCGGGTCGTCGGCGCCCTCGACGTAGGCCTTCAGGAAGCCGTGGAAGGTGATGATCTTGCCGGACGCGGAGAACTCGGCGTCGCGGCCGTCCGCGGAGCGGCCGCCGACCTTGACGGTGACGGACTGGCCGACCGCGTCCTTCATCTGGGAGGCGACGGTGCGCATCCAGATCAGCTCGTACAGGCGGAAGTCGTCGCCGCTCAGCCCGGTCTCGGCGGGCGTGCGGAACCGGTCGCCGGACGGGCGGATCGCCTCGTGCGCCTCCTGCGCGTTCTTCACCTTGGAGGCGTAGGTGCGCGGCGCGTCCGGCAGGTAGTCGGCCCCGTAGAGCTGGGTCACCTGGGCGCGCGCGGCGGCCACCGCGGTCTCCGACAGCGTGGTCGAGTCGGTGCGCATGTAGGTGATGAAGCCGTTCTCGTACAGCTTCTGCGCGACCTGCATGGTCCGCTTGGCGCCGAAGCCCAGCTTGCGGCTGGCCTCCTGCTGCAGCGTGGTGGTGCGGAACGGCGCGTACGGCGAGCGGCGGTACGGCTTGGACTCGACGCTGCGGACGCTGAACGCGGTCTGCTCCAGCGCGGCGGCCAGCGCGCGGGCGGCCTGCTCGTCCAGGTGCAGCGTGTTCGCGGCGGACTTCAGCCGGCCGTCGGGGCCGAAGTCGCGGCCGGTGGCGACGCGCTTGCCGTCGACGGTGACCAGGCGGGCACCGAAGGACTCCGGGTTGGCCGCGTCGGCGGCGGTGCGGCCGGTGCCGAAGGTGCCGACCAGGTCCCAGTAGGAGGCGGAGGTGAAGGCGATCCGCTCGCGCTCGCGCTCGACCACCAGACGGGTGGCGACCGACTGGACGCGGCCCGCCGAAAGCTTCGGCATGACCTTCTTCCACAGCACCGGGGAGACCTCGTAGCCGTAGAGGCGGTCCAGGATGCGGCGGGTCTCCTGCGCGTCGACCAGGCGCTTGTTCAGGTGGCGCGGGTTGCGCACGGCCTCCTGGATGGCGTCCTTGGTGATCTCGTGGAAGACCATCCGGTGCACCGGCACCTTGGGCTTCAGCACTTCCTGCAGGTGCCACGCGATGGCCTCGCCCTCGCGGTCCTCATCGGTGGCGAGGAAGAGCTCGTCGGACTCCTTGAGCAGCGACTTCAGCTTGGTGACCTGGGACTTCTTGTCCGGGTTGACCACGTAGATCGGGGCGAAGTCGTGATCGACGTCGACCCCGAGCCGGCGCACCTCGCCGGTGTACTCGTCCGGGACCTCGGCGGCCGTACCGGGCAGGTCGCGGATGTGACCGACACTGGCCTCGACGATGTAGCCGGGCCCGAGGTAGCCCTTGATCGTCTTGGCCTTGGCCGGCGACTCGACGATGACGAGTCGCTTGCCGTGCGCGGTCTCGCTGCTCGGGGACACCTTCGCTCTTCTCTCCCGGTCGTTTACCAAAGCTCCTGGGCAGTCGCACGCGACGGTCCCACCAGCGGAGTGTGACCGTACCCTGGCCACCCTTGTCAAACGGACGGATGCCGCTTTTTCACCGGCAAGGCCGACCGACGCCACTCGAACGGTAACCCGATGGCCGCTGTTCGGGCATGTCTTTCCCGGGCAGCGGGCCTCCGCCGACGGCACCGGAGAAGAACGGAGCGGTGCCGTCCGCCCCGCTCCGGGGCGACTGCCCCCGGCGAACGCGGACGGACCCGAGCGGATGCGGCCGCGCCGGCGGTCCGTCCCACCGGCCGGTCCTGTCGGGCTTCCTGCGGGGCTTTCCTGCCGGGTTGTGCGGCGGACGGCTCCGGCTGCCGCGGACGGTCGGGATCGGGAGCCCCTGCGGACGGCCGGGCGTCGAGAGCCCCGGCGGACGGCCGGGCGTCGGGGTCAGCGCAGGGCGAGGGCGAGCAGGGTCAGGCCGCCCGCCAGGGCCGAGGTGCCGAGCAGGGCCCAGAACAGGTCGGCGGGCAGCGAGGGCATCTCCTCGTGCGCGGCCAGCACCACCCGGTCGGGCCGCCGCGGGTCGTAGGCGACCTGGACGGCCGCGCCGGGGGCCAGCCGGAGCGGGCGGCGCAGCGGGGTGTGCCCGCGCGGGCGGGACAGCACCAGCCGGCCCACCGGGTCGGGGCGGAGTTCGTGGACGGTGCCGAGTCCGGCGTCGACCGGCCCGCCGACGGTGTCCACGGGGTAGGAGAGCAGCGGGCTGCTGTCCATCGCGTCGGTGCGGTCGCGGTCCGCGACGACCTGGGCGGTGGCGGCCACGCCGTACCGGCGCAGATGGTGGCGAAGGCGCAGTTCGACGGCGCACCACAGCAGCAGCGCGCTCCCGAAGGCCGTCAGCACCGCCCCGCCCGCCAGTGTCGTCGGCGTCTCCACCCGGTCCTCCCCGCACTGCCCACAGCCTGTGGACAGCACCCTGGCAGCCGGTGGACAACCCGCGGCGGCCACCCGGCGTCCGGCGGGCCACGCCCGGGGAACGGCCCGGTGAACGGGGCCGCGGGATCGCCGGACCGGCGGGCGGTGCGAGGTCACGCCGCCCGCCGTGTCCAACGCCGCCGGGCCGCCCGGGTCACCGGGTCCGGCGGACGGGCCGGCGGCGGGCAGGGGCCCTGGTGACCAATGTCACCGCCGCGCGGGGCACCGGTCAGCGGACCGGTTCGACGAACCCCTGCTCGGTGAGCAGCCGCAGCGACTCGGGCACCCGGGCCCGCAGCTGCGCCGCGTCCTCGCCGAGCAACTGGGCGATCGCGTCGACGATCTCCCCGGCGGCCAGCGTGCCGTCGCAGACGCCGACGAAGCCCGCACCGACGGTGTCGACCTTGGTGGCGCGCCGCATGCCCCGGTTGTGGCGGAGCACCACGTGCTCGGGGTCCTCGGAGCCGGGCGCGCCGATCTGCTCCTGCACCACCTCGTCGGCGAGCAGGTAGCGGGCGGCCAGCAGGCCCGCGTCGTCGTGGGCGCGCAGGAAGTCCTGGCGGGCGAACCACTCCTCGATGTGCGGGCCGAGCGGCTGCTCGACCGGGTGCGGCCACTCCTCGATCCGCACCAACGGGTCGGCGGCGCCGGAGGCCCGCAGGGTGATCCAGCCGAAGCCGACGGCCTCCACACCGGCCGCCTCGAAGCTGTCCAGCCACTCCTCGTACCGGGCCCGGTAGTCGTCGCCGCGGTGGTCGCCGCCGTCGCGCAGCCACAGCTCCGCGTACTGGGCGACGTCCTGCACCTCGCGCTGCACCACCCAGGCGTCCAGGCCGGTACCGGCGACCCAGCCGGCCAGCCGGTCGCGCCAGTCCTCGCCCTTGACGTGCTGCCAGTTCGCCAGCAGGTGGCAGTAGCCGCCGGGCTCCAGGTGCTCGGCGGCGCCGCGGACCACCCTGCGGCACAGCTCGTCGCCGGCCAGGCCGCCGTCCCGGTAGGTGAACCGGCCCGCCGGGGAGATCACGAACGGCGGGTTGGAGACGATCAGGTCGAAACGGCGCTCGCCGATCGGCTCGTACAGGCTGCCCTCGGCAGTGGTCACGTTGTCGAAGCCGGACAGCGCGGCGGTCAGCCGGGTGAAGTGCAGGGCGCGCGGGTTGAGGTCGGTGGCGGTGACCCGCTGGGCGTGCCGGGCCGCGTGCAGCGCCTGCACGCCGGAGCCGGATCCCAGGTCGAGCACCTCGCGCACCGGGCGACGCACCGTCAGGTTGGCCAGCGTGGTGGACGCGCCGCCCACCCCGAGTACCAGGTCGCGCCGCTCGACGCCCGCGTCGGTGCGGCCGGAGCCGATGCCGCCCGCGCCGCCGACGGCGCAGCCGAGGTCGGACACCACCCAGGCGTCCGCGCTGGGCAGGCCGGCCACCTCGTCGGCGTACGGCCGCACGTCCACGGTGGCGCGCAGCTCGGCGCCGTCCCGCACCAGCCAGCCGTCCGCCAGCAGGCCCTCGACGGGCAGCGCGGCCGCGGCGGCGCCCTCCGGGACGGGCTGCTGCAGCAGGAACAGCCGCACCAGGGTCTCCAGCGGCGAGTCGCCGCGGGTCGCCCGCAGCGCCGGGACGGCCTCGCTGCGGGCCAGCGCCGCGTACGCGGTCGGGCCGAGCAGGTCGAGCAATCCGTCGGCGGTGAAGGAGGCCTTCAGCAGCGCCTCCCGCAGTTCCGCCGTGCGGCCGGAATCAAGAACGGGGCTGTTCGTCACCCCGCCATTCTCCCCCGTCCGTCGGTGCGGCCCGTCCACCGCACCGGTGGACGGGCCGACGGGGCATCAGCTCTTGGCCGGGGAGGGCGATCCGGCGCCCTGGTCGGGAGTGCCGGCCGACGGGGCGCCCGACGGGGCCGGGTTCGCGCCCGGGGAGGCGGCACCGGACGGGGTGCCGCCGGACGGGTCGGCGGCGGGCGCGCCGGCGGCGGCCGCCTTGCAGCCGGGCTGCTTCTTGATCGCGTCGCCGAGGTTGCCGCTCTGCAGCGTGGCGAGCGCGCCGGTTGACACCTGGGACAGGCGCTGCACCTGGTCGCCGACGCTGCGCAGGCCGTCCGCGAACTTGGCCTGATCGGCGTTGGTCAGGCCGTCGAGCTTCTTCTGCGCGTCCAGGTAGCCCTGCGCGACCTGCTTCAGTTCGTTGACGGCGTCCTGCTGGACCTTCGCCCCGTCGTCGATCTTCGGCGCGCCGGCCTGCTGCACCGCGTCCGCCAGCTGCTGGTTGGTGGTGGCCAGCGCCGCCAGGTCGGCGGACAGCCGCTTCTGCAGGTCGACGGGGGACTCGCCGTCCTTGACGTTCCCGGTGTCGGCGAGCGCGGCCCGGGACTGCGCGATCGGGTCCCGCGCGGCGTCGCAGACGTTCTTCGCCCAGCCGTCGAGCTGCTTCGCCGAGTCGTCGGCGGAGCAGCCGACGGCGGCCAGCGCGAGCAGCGCGCCGAGCGCGGAGACGGTCACCAGTCGCTTCTTCACCGGGGCCCTTTCGGTCGCTGACACCCGGTCCGGGCATCGACCAGCGAACCTACACGGCCGACCGCCGCCGCCCGGCGGGAAGGCCGCGACCGACGGCATCCGCGCAGCTCAGTCCGGGTACGCCAGCACGGGTACGCGGGAGCGGGGCGCGGCCGGCCGCTGCCGGGGCAGTCGCGGGCGGGCGCACCGGGGCGCGCGCGGGCGGCGGGGCGGAAGTGGCTGGGCGGGAGCGGGCCTCAGACGGTGAGGGAGGCCGGGGACACCGGCCAGCTCATCCGGATCACGCCGCCATCGGCGCCGTTGCCCACCTCGACGTCCTCGACCAGGCCGGTGATGACCGCGAGGCCGAGCGCGTCGTCGTCCTCGGCACCGCTGCCCGGGGCCCCGGTGTGGACCGGGCCGGCTTCGTCGGCGACCTCGATGAGGAAGCGCTTCTCCTGCTCGGTCAGCGCGACCCGGACGGCGCCGTCCACGCCGTTGCGCTGGTGCAGCGCCACCGCGCGGGAGCAGGCCTCGCCCACGGCGAGCCGCAACTCGTCGAGCACCGACTCGTCCACCCCGGCGCGTCTGGCCACCGCGGCGGCCACCAGTCGGGCGGTGCGCACGTGCTCGGGAAGTGCGCTGAATCGAAGTTCGACGGTTGCCATGTCTCCCCTCCGGGGTTGCTCCCCACCGCCGGGCGCGGCGGCCCGTACGGCGGAGGCGGGAACACCGACCACGCCGGCCGGGCAGGGCTCATCGCCCGTCCGACCGGCGGCGGTCGATCGAGAAGATTCGGTTGGAACGGCGGACCGACGAGACGTCAGTCGGTCGCGGCGACGGCCTCGTCCACCGAGTTGTGGATCGGGAACACCTTGGTCAGGCCGGTGATCCGGAAGATCTTCAGGATGCGCTCCTGGTTGCACACCAGGCGCAGCGAACCCTCGTGCGCACGCACCCGCTTCAGGCCGCCGACCAGCACACCGAGGCCGGTGGAGTCGAGGAAGTCCACGCCCTCCATGTCCACGACCAAGTGGTAGTTGCCGTCGTTGACGAGCTCGACAAGCTGCTCGCGCAGCTTGGGGGCGGTGTACACATCGATCTCGCCGCCAACCTCGACGACCGTGCGATCGCCGACAGTACGGGTCGACAGGGACAGGTCCACGGAACCTCCAGCACCTTGCCTTGCTACGTCATTGCGATCTTCAGCCCGGCGGCTGCGACCGCTTGGTCACACACCCAGGGCGCGGCAAACCGGCAGGTCGGAGCCTCGGCGTTGCGGCCCTCGGCCATGCGGCCGTCACGGACTTCATTCAACCACTTGCGACCATGGACGCACGATGGTTAACAGCGATTCTCCGTCACGCTGGTGACACACTGGGTCCTCATGCCGCCCCGTCACCACCAGCCCGAGGCCCTGCTCGCGACCCTTTCCACCGAGCGCGGCAGGTCGGACCGCCTCACCCATACGGAGCACTTGCCCGCCCGTGAGGCACGCTACGCCCCTTGGCCGGAGGGAATCCGTCAGGAGGTGGTGGCGGCCGCCGCCGGGCTCGGCGTGGTGCTGCCCTGGGCGCACCAGGCGGAGGCCATGGACCTGGCCGCGGCCGGGCGGACCACGGTGATCGCGACCGGTACCGCCTCGGGCAAGTCGTTGGGCTATCTGGCCCCCGTGCTGAGCGACCTGCTCACCGGCACCGAGGCCCGCAACGGACGCGGCGCCACCGCGCTGTACCTCGCCCCGACCAAGGCGCTGGCCGCCGACCAGCGCAGGCGGGCCGCCGAACTCGTCCCCGACCGGGTCCGGGTGGCCCTGTACGACGGCGACACGCCGCCGCAGGAGCGCGAGTGGGTGCGGCAGTACGCGTCGTACGTGCTGACCAACCCGGACATGCTGCACCGGGGCATACTCCCGGCCCACCCGCGCTGGTCGTCGTTCCTGAAGGCGCTGAAGTACGTGGTGATCGACGAGTGCCACACCTACCGCGGTGTGTTCGGCTCGCACGTCGCCCAGGTGCTGCGCCGGCTGCGGCGGCTGTGCGCGCGGTACGGCGCTTCGCCGACCTTCCTGCTGGCCTCGGCCACCACCGCCGAGCCGGCCGTCACGGCGCAGCGCCTCACCGGCCTGCCGGCCACGGCCGTCACCGAGGACTGCTCGCCGCGCGGCCCGCTGGTGTTCGCGCTGTGGGAGCCGCCGTTGACCGAGAACGTCGGCGAGCACGGCGCGCCCGTCCGCCGGTCGGCCACCGCCGAGGCCGGCTACCTGCTCACCGACCTGGTCCACGACGGCACCCGGACCGTGGTCTTCGTCCGTTCCCGCCGGGCCGCCGAGCTGGTCGCCCTGCAGGCCCAGGAGCAGCTCGGCCAACCGCTCGCCGCCCGGGTCGCCGCCTACCGCGGCGGCTACCTGGCCGAGGAGCGTCGCGCCCTGGAGCGCGACCTTCACACCGGCCGGCTGCTCGGTCTCGCCTCCACCTCCGCCCTCGAACTCGGCGTGGACGTCTCCGGCCTGGACGCCGTGCTGCTGGCCGGCTACCCCGGCACCCGGGCCTCCCTCTGGCAGCAGGCCGGGCGGGCCGGGCGTGAGGGGCAGGGCGCGCTGTCGGTGCTGATCGCCCGGGACGACCCGCTGGACACGTATCTGGTGCACCACCCCGACGCGCTGTTCGCCACCCCGGTGGAGGCGACCGTCCTCGATCCGGACAACCCGCACGTGCTGGCCCCGCACCTGTGCGCGGCCGCGGCCGAACTCCCGCTCACCGACTCGGACCTGGAGCTCTTCGGACCGTCCAGCGAGCCGCTGCTCCCGGTGCTGGAGCAGCGCGGGCTGCTGCGCCGCCGGGCGGACGGCTCCTGGTACTGGACCCGCCGGGAGCGCGCCGTGGACGGCGTCGACCTGCGCGGCAGCGGCGGCAGCCCCGTGCAGATCGTCGAGGCCGACACCGGGCGGCTGCTCGGCACCGTGGACGCCGAGGCCGCGCACACCACCGTGCACACCGGCGCCGTCCACCTGCACCAGGGGCGCACGTACCTGGTTCGCGAGTTCGACCTGGAGTCGTCGGTGGCGCTGGTCTCCCCCGCCAATCCGCCGTACACCACCTCCGCGCGGGACGTCACGTCGATCTCGATCCTGTCCACCGACACCACCGAGGACTGGGGCGAGGCGCGGCTCAGCTTCGGCTCGGTGGAGGTGGTGAACCAGGTCGTCGGGTATCTGCGCAAGCGGATCTCCACCGGTGAGATCCTCGGCGAGAGCAAGCTCGACCTGCCGCCCCGCACCCTGCGCACCCGGGCCGTCTGGTGGTCCGTCACCGAGGACCAGCTCCTCGACGCGACCATCCCGTTCGACCAGCTCCCCGGCGCGGCCCACGCCGCCGAGCACGCCTCGATCGGCCTCCTTCCGCTGTTCGCCACCTGCGACCGCTGGGACATCGGCGGCGTCTCCGTCCCGCTGCACCCCGACACCGGCCTGCCGACCGTCTTCGTCTACGACGGCCACTCCGGCGGCGCGGGCTTCGCCGAACGCGGCTTCCGCCGCGCCGTCGAGTGGCTGACCGCGACCCGCGACGCCATCGCCGCCTGCGAGTGCGACCGCGGGTGCCCGTCCTGCGTCCAGTCCCCGAAGTGCGGCAACGGGAACGAACCCCTGGACAAGGCCGCCGCGATCCGCCTGCTCACGGTCCTCCTCGCCAACGCGCCCGGACGGCCCGACCCCGGGGACGCCGCGAAGAGCGGCACGGAAGCGGACGCTTGACGGGCCGTCGGCGGCGACCTCGGAGGCGCTGTCGCCCCAGGACCACAGGGGGCCGGCCCGGGAGCGGGCCCGGGCCGGGCCGAGCGGGAGGGACAGGCCGTGGACGGGGACCTGGACCACCACCTCCACCGCGTCCTGGTCCGGCAGGGCCCGGCAGGAGAGGAGTTCGGCACCGCCTCCCTGAGCCCGCGTCAACTCGGCGGCCCGGCCGCACCCGCCGTCCGGGTCGAGCAGCAGCCGGTCGGCGGCGGCCAGCGCTGCCAAGTCCGCCGCCGACTCTGCGCGGTGGCGGGCAGCCACTGCCCCGCCCACCGTCAGGCAGGCGGAGAACACCACCACTCCCAGCAGGCCCAGGGCGACCAGCCACACCGTCGCCGACCCGCGGTCGGGTGCCGCGGCCGTGGCCGCGGCGGGCCGGTGGTCTCGCTCGTGCACGGTGTTCCTCCTCTCGGGTTCCTCCTCTCCGGTTCCGGCTCTCGGATCTCAGCCGTCGGCAGTCAGCACGTCCTCCCGGGCGCTCACCGCGGTGGCGGTGAGGCGGACGGACAGGAGGGCGGCGAGGCGGCCGGGGCCCGGACAGGGGGCCTCGACCGTGACGCGGGCGGTGGCGGCGTCCAGCGCGACCGCGACCTTCGCGCCGTGCGGGGCGGCCGCCGCGGCGACGGCCGCGGCATCGGCGTCGCCGCGGGCGGCGGCCCGGGCACCGGCCCGGGCCGCGTCCACGCAGCGGATCTGGGCCCCGGCGGCGACCACTCCCCAGATCAGCATGGCCGCGAGCAGCACCAGGGCGGGCAGGGCCACCGCCGTCTCGGCGGTGACCATCCCCGAGTCCGGCGCCCTGGCGCGAGCCGGCCGGCGCTCAGACCGCATGCAGGGCCCGGTCCAGGACGTCCGACAGCGCGCCGGAGACCGTGCCGCTGGTCACCACCTTGTAGAGCACCGCGGCGAAGGCGCAGGCCGCGACCGTGCCGATCGCGTACTCGGCGGTGCTCATTCCGGCGTCCGGCGGCCCCGCCGCCATCGTCCGGTACCGGTGACGCAGCCAGTCGCCGAACCTGCGGACGGCACGCGTCGCGGGCCTCGGCCGGACGGGCAGGGAGGGGGTTGTCATCGTGGTCATCCTCGTGAATTCCCTTCGTAGGGGCGGAAGCTGCTTGTGAGTGGAGCTTCCGCAGGACTGGACGTTCCGTGGGAACCGCCGTTCGACGGAGCCACCCTGCGGCGGGACGTCGCCGTTCGGCGGAACGGGACGGCGGTTCAGAGTCGTTGGGAGAAGGTGCTGGTCAGGCCCATCACCACCGGCACGACGCCGATCAGTACGAACGCGGGCAGGAAGCACAGCCCGAGCGGTGCGGTCGCCATGACACCCGCCCGGCGGACTCTCGCGTGCGCCGCGCGGGCGGCTGCCGCCCGTTGGGAGTGGGCGAGGCCGACGAGCGCGGTGGCCGGTGGGGCGCCGCTGAGGGTGGTGCGGGCCAGGCAGCGGGCGAGCGGAGCCATCGGCGGGCAGTCGGCGGCCAGTTGGTCCCAGCAGCGCTCCGGGGAGGCCCCGAGGGAGAGCTGGGCAGCGACACCGGCGAGGCGGTCCCGGATCGGCGACGGCACACTGTCCGCCACGGCGGCGGCCGCCGTGGCCGGGGAACCGCTCGATCCGAGGCAGGCCGCCA
The DNA here is from genome assembly GCF_042734615.1 of Kitasatospora sp. NPDC059646. Classification (NCBI taxonomy): domain Bacteria; kingdom Bacillati; phylum Actinomycetota; class Actinomycetes; order Kitasatosporales; family Streptomycetaceae; genus Kitasatospora; species Kitasatospora sp. NPDC059646. The sequence continues at coordinate 27,105 of NZ_JBHWDS010000007.1, read as the reverse complement.
GCAGGTCGGCAGCCAAGGGCAGTTGACGGACCAGCCAGTCCTGTTCCGCCGCCCGCCGGCGCTCTCCGGGTGACCGGACCCTGGGCAGCAGCCGCCACCCGCCCCAACCGACCGCAAGCCCAACCGCCAGGCCCGCCCAGCCACCGACCAGGACGGCGGCGGACACCCCGAGCAGCACGGCCACCGGCCGGTCACCTGCCGCCCACCGGGCCACCCGCCGCACGGCCTCCCCGACCCGGTCGCCCCGGCTCCTCCGCGCACCCCGCACGGGAGCGGCCGTCACCGCCGGCACGCAGCGCCCGGCCCGGCGCCGGACCGTCCGCCCCCGCATCGCCGCCAGCGCCTCGCCGGCCAGGCCCGCAGCGGCCACCGGCAGCAGGATCGCCATCGCGTCCACCTCGCCTCCATCGCATCGAACTCGGATCAGAAGTCGGTTCAGAAATCGGCCCGTTCACCGCGCAGCGGCGCGGCGTCCCGCGCCGTCGGGTGGGTCGCCGCGAACCCGGACCGGCCCGGAGCATCCGTTCAGCCCCACCGGTCCGCCCGGGCAGCGAGTTGATCTCCCGTCAGGGACGGCACGGGCGCAAGCCACCCGTCCCGACGGGAGCGGGAGATCCCACACCCCGCCGGAGCCTCAGCCCCGACCTCACGGGGCCGAACATGCCCGGGTCGCGCCGGCCCGGCCCGGGCCGGGGCGTCCTCGGCGGCCCGGACGATCCGGGCGGTCCAGAGGATGCCGGCGGTCTCCAGCGCCGCCCCGGCGAGCAGGGCGAGCAGGCCCGCAGGGGTGTGCAGCAGGACCTGCACCGGGTGGGCGCCGAGGGCGCTTCCCAGTCCCATGCCGACAGCCGGCAGGGCGGCCAGCACGATCACGGTGGTGCGCGGGCCCGCGAGTTCGCCCGCGATCTCCTCGGCGAGGGCCCGCTCGGCGCGCAGCGCGTCCGCAACCTGTTCCAGGCCGAACGCCAGCCCCGTGCCGCTCTCGGTGCTGACCCGCCAGCAGGCCGCGACCGCCGCCGCGCCCTCCCCGCCGGGCAGTTCGGCCACCTGCCGGAGCGCCGCGGGCAGGTCCGCCCCGTAGCGGCCCGCCGCCAACCGGGCCGTCGGCTCGGGACCGAGGCGGTGGGCCCAGTCGGGGGCGGCCCGGGAGACCACGGAGTGCATGGCCTGCTCGGGGGTGGCGCCGCTGCGCAGTTCGGCCGCCAGGCCGGCGCACAGGTCGATCACTGCCGCGGCCCGCCGTCGGGCCGCCCGTCCCGCCGCGCACCGGGCGCGCCAGCGGCGGAGCGGGAGCACCGCGCAGGCCGCGCCGATCAGCGGGAGCACCGAGGCGGTGCTCCGCCCGGCCGCCATGCCGGCCGGGAGCAGCAGCAGTTCGGGCACCAGCCAGCGCGGTCGCCGTCGCCGCCATCCGGCCCGCAGCCGGGCGAGCCGGTCGTCCGGTGCCCGGGGCCCGCTCAGCACCCGCCGCAATCGGCCGCCGCCACGCCGCCTGCGCCGGGCGCCGGCCAGCCAGGCCGCCGCGCACAGCGCGCCGCCGAGGCCGGCCAACGCGCCGAGCAGGGTCGCCGCGCAGGCGACGCCGGCCGACGGCACGGCCGCCGCGACGCCGGACTCCCCTGCCGTCACGAGCGCTGCCGTCATGGGCGCTGTCACGAGCCCGGCCATCACGACCTCCTCGTGCCGGAGCGCAGCAGCCGCCAGGCGGCTGCCCCGATCACGCAGAGGGCGATCACCCATCCGAACTCGATCTGACGGAGCGTCATGACGCTGCCGCCGGGTGGTCGCAGGCCGGAGCGTCGACCGAACCCGCGTCCTGTTCGGGCGGGTTGAGCCGTTCGACCGCCTCCGGGTGAGGGGGCAGCTCGACCCCTCGTTCGGCGCAGAGCTCCCGCAGCCGGCCCCAGCCGGGACCGGGCCGGCTGCGGCCTTCGCGGTCGAAGCGGACGGCTTCGGTGGTGGCGGTCAGTCCGTCCGGGTCGCCGACCAGCAGGTGCAGGCCGGTGACCCGGCGGCGGCCGTCGGCGCGGTCCCGGCCGAGGTGGACCACGGCGTCGAGTCCGGCCCGGAGCTGGCTGTGCAGTGACTGCCGGTCGAGTCCGGCGAGCGAACCGAGGGCTTCCAGCCGGGCGGGCACGTCGGCCGCGGTGTTGGCGTGGACGGTGCCGCATCCGCCTTCGTGGCCGGTGTTGAGGGCGGCCAGCAGATCGACCACTTCGGCGCCGCGGACCTCGCCGACCACCAGCCGGTCGGGCCGCATCCGCAGCGCCTGCCGCACCAGGTCGCGCAGGGTCAGTTCGCCCAGCGACTCCTGGTTGGGCGGGCGGGACTGGAGCCGGACGACGTGCGGATGGTCCGGCCGGAGTTCGGCGGAGTCCTCGGCCAGCACGATGCGTTCGTTGACCGGGACGAGCCCGAGCAGGGCGGCGAGCAGGGTGGTCTTGCCGCTGCCGGTTCCGCCGGAGATCAGCAGCGAGAGCCTGGCCCGGAGCGCGGCGGCGAGGAGGTCGGCGCCGGACGGGGGCAGCGCCCCGGCGGCCACCAGTTCGGCGAGGGTGAAGGGCGTGCTGCGGCAGGTCCGCAGCGAGATGTGGGTGCAGTCGGCGGCGATCGGCGGCAGGACGGCGTGCAGCCGGGTGCCGTCGGGCAGTCGGGCGTCCACCCAGGGGCGGGCGTCGTCCAGACGGCGTCCGGCGACGGTGGCCAGCCGGTGGGCGAGCCGACGGACGGCGTCGGCGTTCGGGAAGCGCACCTGCGGGGCGCGTTCGAGGCCCTTGCCGCGGTCGATCCAGACCTGGTCGGGGCCGTTGACCAGGACGTCGGTGACGCCGTTCTCCGCCAGTAGCGGGTCGAGCGGCCCGGCGCCGACGATCTCGGCGCGCAGGCTGCGGACGGTGTCGAGCACGTCGGCCCCGCCGAGCGGTGGCCGGGTGGCGCGCAGCGCGGCGGCGACCGAGCCGGGGGTGGGCGCGGCGCCCGCTTCGGCGAGCCGGATGCGGACGGCGTCGACGAGTTCGGCGGCCCCGTCCTCCGGCGGGGCGGGCGGCGGACCGTCGCGTTCGGGGGCCGTCGGGGTCTGCCGGTGGACCAGGTAGCGCACCGGCGGCCCGGTGCGCGGGCCCGGTTCGTCCGGTGCGATCTCCTCGGCGGGGCCGGGCGGAGCGCCGCGCAGGGCTCGGGCCCTGGGTACGGCGATGCGGCGGTGGGTCCGGGCGACGGGTCGCCGGGCGAGCCCCGGTTCGGCGGGGCGCCCGCAGGTCTGATGGGTGTCGACGGCGTGCAGGCGGTGGGTCATGGCTTCTCCTCAGGCCGCCACGACGGGCGGCATCGCTTCGGTCAGGAATCGCCCGCAGAAGCGGGCGAGGGGTCCGCCGTCCCGCAGGCCGGGCGGGGCACCGCGTTCGGCGTCCAGTGCGAGGCCGGGTTCAGGGGCGAGCTCCCCGGCCAGGCGCAGGTGCAGCCCGCGGGCGACGTCGGCGGCGGTGAGGCCGGACGGGCCGGGGGTGCGGACGACGGCTCTCAGGTCGGCGAGCCGTATCCGGACGGCCGCGGCGACCCGGTCGGCCGCGGCCAGGGCGCGCAGTTCGGCGGGGATCACGAGCAGCCCGGTGTCGGCCTGTTCGAGGGCCTGGGCGGCGGCCGCGTCGAGGTGGCGGGGCAGGTCGAGGACGACCAGCCCGCCGCGTCTGCGGGCGGCGGCCAGGACGCTGTGCATGGCTTCGGCGGGGATGGTCAGGGTGTCGGAGCGGTCCCAGGACAGGGCGCTGAGCCGGTGCGGCTCGGGCAGTGCCTTGGCGAGTTCGTGGCCGCTGATCCGGCCGCGCGAGGCGGCCAGGTCCGGCCAGCGCAGGCCGCCGGACTGTTCGGCGCCGAGCAGGACGTCGAGTCCGCCGCCCAGCGGGTCGCCGTCGATCAGCATGGTGCGGTGCCCGGCCCGGGCGGCGCGGACCGCGAGCGCGCAGGCCAGCGTGGAGGCGCCCGCGCCGCCGCGTCCGCCGAGCACGGCGACGGTGAGCGCGGGCGGCCCGACGCCCTCGGTGGCGTCGGCGATCCGGTCGAGCAGCCAGGGCTGTGCGTCCGGCAGGAACAGCACGTGCTCGGCGCCGAGCCGGACGGCGCGGACCCAGATCTCGCCGTCGTCGAGGTCGAGCCCGAGCAGCAGCACGCCGGGCCGGCGGGGCAGGCCCGCGCACCGTTCGGCGAGGTCGTCGCCGACCAGCACCAGTGGGGCGCTCTCCCACAGCCGGACGGGCGGTGGGGCGCCGCCGAGCAGCCGTGGTTCGGCTCCGGCGGCGGCGCACAGGCGGGTGAGCTGTTCGGCGAGGTTCTGGTCGCCGGTGAGGATCAGCGGCCCGGGCGGGGGTTCGGGCGCCCCGGCGGGCGGGTCGGTGAGGGGGACGGACAAGGCGGCCTCCGCGTGGTGCGGGATCGGTCTGACGGCGCGTCCGACGCGACGGCCCGGTCGGGTCGGCGCGGCGACGCGGACACCACGGTGAGGGACGGCGAGGAATGCGTCAGCCGAGTAAGCAAAGCCTGTGGATAACCCGAGCCTGTGGATAACCGGGCTCACTCGGACGGGGGCTGAAACAGTTCGGAATTGACGGATCGGGTATACCGATATGACACTCGATCCACTACGGAGAGTGACAGAAATCAGGGGGCGAAGAACCCTCGACGGCGGCCGGAAAACCGCCGGAGCACCCCCCTCGAACCGCCCGTCACGCCACTCCCCGGAGGCTCAATTGCCAAGGAAAATGGGCCCGGACATGCGACGACCCCCGCCGGGGGGGAGAGCGGGGGTCGTCTATCCACGGCCAGGCTCGGGGGGGAGGAGCCGGGCCGGGTTAGCACGGTCGCGCGAACGATCCGTGACTTCCATGGTGTACCCGACCGCCCAGAAACACAAACCCGCACGCCCGCGGGTCCACCGAATGGCCGCCTGTTTTGCCGGCCCCTCTATCCTCGGTTCCCGTGGACACCACCGAGAACGCCGACTTCGCCGACCGCGGTGCCGACTCCGACGCGCCGGACTCCGCCGAGCCCGTGACGGCCCCCACAGCGCCCGCCCGACCGGGGTACGGCGTGCCGCGGACGGCCGCCTTCTTCGACCTCGACAAGACGATCATCGCCAAGTCCAGTGCGCTCGCCTTCAGCCGCCCGTTCTACCAAGGCGGCCTGATCAACCGCCGTTCGGTGGTGAAGAGCGCCTACGCCCAGTTCGTCTTCCTGGTCGGCGGCGCGGACCACGACCAGATGGAGAAGATGCGGGCCTACCTGTCGGCGCTCACCCGGGGCTGGAACGTCCAGCAGGTGCGGGAGATCGTCGCGGAGACGCTGCACGGGATGATCGACCCGATCATCTACGACGAGGCCGCCTCGCTGATCGAGCAGCACCACGCGGCCGGCCGGGACGTGGTGATCGTCAGCAGCTCCGGGTCCGAGGTGGTCGAGCCGATCGGCCAACTGCTGGGCGCGGACCACGTGATCGCCACCCGGCTGCACGTCGAGGACGGCCGCTACACCGGCGAGATCGAGTACTACGCGTACGCCGAGAACAAGGCCGCCGCGATCCGCGAGCTGGCCGAGCGGGAGGGCTACGACCTCGCCAACTGCTATGCCTACAGCGACTCCTCGACCGATCTGCCGATGCTGGAGGCGGTCGGCCACCCGGCTGCGGTGAACCCGGACCGGGCGCTGCGCAAGGAGGCCGTGGCCCGCGAGTGGCCGGTGCTGGTGTTCAGCCGGCCGGTCGAACTGACCCGCAGGCTCCCGGAGTTCCACGCGCCGAGCCGTCCGGTGCTGGCCGCGGTGGCGGTCGGCGCGGCGGCGCTGACGGCGGGGGTGCTCTGGTACAGCGCGCGGCGGCGGCGCCCGGTCGCCTGAGGCTGCGACCGCCCGCCGTGCGGGGCGGAACGGTCCTGCGCGGAACGGCGGTTCGCCCCGTCGGACAGACCCCGGCGAGACCGGCGAATCAGCCTTTTCCGGGTTCCCCTTTTGTCCGATCTGAGGTAGAAATGGGTTAGGCCCGCGAGACCCGGTCAGGACCCCACGGGGTCGATCCGACAACGCAGTTCAGGCCCCACGGACCTCGTACGGACAATCGGGCACCCACATGCAGCCGACCCGCTGACGGGCCGCCGCACCAGGCGAAGGGCAACAGGACCCCGCCTGATCGGCATTGCACGGTGCATGCACTGGTAACCCGGTCTCCGTACCAGCGGCGACGCCCGGAAGTCTCGGGCGTCGCCGCAACCGCGTTCGCACCACCTCTGCGCCTCCTCGCGGCCGCGACACAACTGCGGCGCGGGGCCCGCCCCTTCGGGCCGGGGGCGGGCCGGGCGCGTCGGGGTCAGACCATGCCGCGCTGCATCGCCTCGCACACCGCGGTGCTCTCACGGACGCCGAGGCCGAGCCCGGCGGCACAGTGGGTCAGCCAGCGGGCCATGCCCTCGGGGGTGCCCTCCAGGTAGCCCAGCAGCGCCCGCCGGTAGGCGGCGGTGCCGAGTTCGGCGAGGCCGACCTCGGCGGGGCAGATCGCCTTCGGGTCGAGGCCCTCGGCGGTCAGCACGATCCGCTGGGCGGCCCGGGCGACCAGCCCGTTGTAGCTGCCGAAGGGGCGCAGCGCGAGCAGTTCGCCGTGCACGACGGCGGCGACCACCAGGGCAGGCGCCCCGCCGGTGGGGCGCCCGGCGCGGGCGACCAGCAGGCCGGCGAGCTGGTCGAGGCGGGCGGCCGCCTCGTCGGCGGAGGGCGGCGGCGGGAGCTCGCCGACCGGGCCCTCGGGCGCCGTGCCTTCGGTGGCGGCGAGTTCGGTCGGGAACAGCGGTGCGGCGCTCTCGCCGGCCCGGCGCGGGCGGCCGGCGGTCGGGTCGGCGTCGCCGACGGCGAGCAGGTGCAGGCGGGCCAGCACCTGGAGCGGGGAGGTGCGCCAGATACTGAGCAGCTGGCCGGCCTCGGCGGACAGGCGCAGCGCCGCGCCGATCGTCCGGGCCTCGGGGTCGGCGCCGAAGTCGGTGCGGCGGCGGACCTCTTCGAGCGGCCAGTCGGCGCCTTCGAGGGCGGCGGAGGCGCGGGCGCCGCGCAGTGCGGACTCGGACGTCACCTCGCCCGCCCGGCGCCGCATCACGCGGTGGCCGTAGAGCCGGTCGACGTTCCTGCGCACCTCGGCGACGGCCTCGGGGACCCCGGCCAGCTGGGCCAGCGGGGCGAGCGGGTCTGTTCCTGTGGTCACCTACCCGAGAGTAATGAATCCGCGCGGCGACCGGGCGGCAACCCCCGGGTCACCCTTTCGTGGCAATCCGCCTTTCCCCCGTGTTCGACACCCCAAACCACCGCTAGCATGAGCCCTAATCGGTGACGATAACGGTTTCCAACAAGCGCACCGCAGCAGCGGCACACCCCACCCGTGACCGCCGGCAGCGCGCCGCGCACCGGACCACAGCACTACAGAGCCATAGAGCCGGAGACTCAGAGATGAAGATCGCCTTCGTCGGCAAGGGCGGCAGCGGAAAGACCACGCTGTCCGCACTGTTCATCCGCCACCTGGCCGCCGGCGGCTGTCCGGTGGTCGCCGTGGACGCGGACATCAACCAGCACCTCGGCCCGGCACTGGGCCTGACGGACGCTCAGGCCGCCGCGCTGCCCTCGCTCGGCGCGCACCTGCCGGAGATCAAGGAGTACCTGCGCGGCACCAACCCGCTGATCCGCTCCGCCGAGGAGATGATCAAGACCACCCCGCCCGGCCCGGGCTCCAGGCTGCTGCGGATCGTCGAGGAGAACCCGGTGTACGCGGCCTGCGCCCGGCCGATCGCCCTGGACGAGGGCTCGGTGCGGCTGATGGCGACCGGCGCGTTCACCGAGGAGGACCTCGGGGTGGCCTGCTACCACTCCAAGGTCGGCGCGGTGGAACTGCTGCTCAACCACTTGCTGGACGGCCCGGACGAGTACCTGGTCACCGACATGACGGCCGGCTCGGACTCGTTCGCCTCCGGCCTGTTCACCCGCTTCGACCTGACCTTCCTGGTCGCCGAGCCGACCCGCAAGGGCGTCTCGGTGTACCGCCAGTACAAGGAGTACGCCCAGGACTTCGACGTCCACCTGCGGGTGGTCGGCAACAAGGTGCAGAGTGCGGACGACCTGGCCTTCCTGCGCCGCGAGGTCGGCGACGACCTGTACGCCGCGTTCGGGCACTCCGACTGGGTGCGCCGGCTGGAGCGCGGGGACGAGCCGCCGCTGCGCGAGCTGGAGCCCGCCAACCGGGAGGTGCTGGGCCGGCTGCGGACCGCCGCGGACGCCGCCCACCAGCTGCGCGACCCGGGCCGCTACAGCGCCCAGGCGGCCCGCTTCCACCAGCGCAACGCGGAGAGCTGGGGCAACGCCAAGGTCGGCACGGACCTGTCCGCCCAGGTGGATCCGGACTACGTGCTGGGCGCCGGGCAGGCCCGGACCGCCGGCGTCTGACCACCCGCCCGCCCGGAGGGGCCGGCCCGTCCTGCTGGACGGACCGGCCCCTCCGGCATTCCGGCGCGTTTCACACCTGATGCGGACACCACACGATGTGGTGAAAAGCCCCTTTTGTGCTTCCGCCGGACGAACACGCCGTGCAAAGGTTTCATTACTCTCGGTTTGCCAACTCTTGAACCCGGGTCGCCACTGGCCATCGCCGCGCGCCCCGGGCCCGCGCGGCCACCCCTCGTTCGGCCGCCCCGCCACACCCGCTGCGACCCACGACAGCCGATCCGACCGAGACCCCACCGCCGGACCTGACTGCGTTCGTTCCCCCGGAAGAAGACGGGAAAGACATGACTCTCGACATCTCCAGCGCCCCCATCGCCTCCGACACCACTGACCACGCGCCGCCGGGCGGCGCGGCCGCTCCCGCCGGGCAGCGGGTGCGCGCGCTGCTCGCGCACGACCTGCCGGCCTCCCTGGCGGTGTTCCTGATCGCGGTGCCGTTCGCGCTCGGCATCGCCCTGGCCACCGGCGCGCCGCTGACGGCCGGTCTGGTCGCCGCCGCCGTGGGCGGGCTGGTGGCCGGCCTCCTCGGCGGGACGCATCTGCAGGTCAGCGGCCCCTCCGCGGCGCTCACCGTGGTCACCGCCGGGGTGATCGCCCAGTTCGGCTGGCAGACGGCCTGCCTGGTGACGGTCGCGGCCGGGCTGCTGCAGCTGCTGCTCGGCTCGCTGCGGGTGGCCCGCGCCGCGCTGGCCGTCTCCCCCGCCGTGGTGCACGGCCTGCTGGCCGGCGTCGGCATCACCATCGCGATCGCCCAACTGCACGTCATCCTCGGCGGCACGCCGCACAGTTCGGCCCTCGCCGACCTGCGCGCGCTGCCCGGGGAGCTGGCCGGGCCGCACCCACCCGCGCTGGCGGTCGGCCTGCTCGCGCTCGCGGTGCTCTTCGGCTGGCCGAAGCTCGGTCGGCTCCCCGGCGCGGCCGGCCGGTTCGGCGCCCGGCTGGCCCGGCTGCCCGCCGCGCTGGTCGCGGTCGCCGCCACCACCACGCTGTCGCTGCTCGCCGAACTGAGCCTGGCCCGGGTCGAGCTCCCGGTGTGGGAGCACCACCAGTTCTTCGCGCTGCCACCCGCCGGCGTGCTGGCCGGCCACTGGGCGGCGCTGCTCGGCCTGGTGCTCACGGTCGCCGCGGTGGCCGGCGTCGAGTCGCTGCTCTCCTCCGTCGCCGTCGACCGGATGACCCGCCGGACGGGCGACCTCGATCGCGAGCTGCGCGCCCAGGGCGCGTCCAACCTGCTGTCCGGGCTGCTCGGCGGGCTCCCGGTGGCCGGCGGCGCGGTGCGGTCCACCGCCAATGTGCAGGCCGGCGCGGCCACCCGGATGTCCGCGGTGCTGCACGGCTGCTGGGTGCTGGTCGCGGCGCTGGTGCTGGCGGCCGGGCTGCGCCGGATCCCGCTGGCCGCGCTCGCCGCGCTGGTGCTGGTGGTCGGCGTGCAGATGGTGAGCTTCGCGCACATCCGGCGGGTGCACCGGCACCGCGAGTTCCCGGTCTACCTGGCCACCGTGCTGGGCGTGGTGCTGCTCGGCGTCCCGCTCGGGGTGGTGCTCGGCGGTTCGGTCGCCGTGCTGCTCGCCCTCTACCGGCTGACGCGGGCCCATGTCGACGTGGTCGCCGAGCCGGACGGCTCCTGCACCGTCCGCACGCACGGGCCACTGACGTTCGTGGCCGTGCCCAAGCTGAGCCGGGCGCTGTCCCGGATCCCGGCCGGCACCCGGGTGACGGTCCGGCACGACGGCTCGTTCCTCGACCACGCCGCGTTCGAGGCGCTGCACGCCTGGCGCGCGGACCACCAGGCCGCGGGCGGCCCGGTCTCGATGTCGACGGACAGCCGGGCGCAGGAGGTGCTCGATCCCGACGGCACCGTGCTGGCCGACGACGCACCTGGCGGCCACCGCTGCAACCCGTGGACGCCGTGGGTCGGCCACCACTGCATCGAGCAGAGCGCGGACGACCCGCACGTGCGCCTGCTGCACGGCGTGCGCGGCTTCCAGCAGCACACCGCCCCGCTGGTCCGCCGGGAGCTGGCCCGGCTGGCCCGGGACGGCCAGACCCCCTCGCAGCTCTTCCTCACCTGCGCGGACTCCCGGATGGTCACCAGCATGATCACCAGTTCCGGCCCGGGCGACCTCTTCACCGTCCGCAACGTCGGCAACCTGGTGCCCGCCCCGTACGAGCCGGGCGCGGCGGACGATTCGGTGGCCGCGGCCGTCCAGTACGCGGTGGAGGTGCTGGAGGTCGCCTCGATCACGGTCTGCGGGCACTCGGGCTGCGGGGCGATGAAGGCCCTGCTCGACGGGGTGACGGAGCAACAGGGGCCGCCGACGCCGCTGGCCCGGTGGCTGCGCAACGGGCGCGGGTCGCTGGCCCGGCTGCGGCGGGCCCCCGCCGAGTTCGAGGGCCGCGCGGCGGTGGACGTGACCGAGCAGCTGTGCATCACCAACGTGGTGCAGCAGCTCGACCAGCTGATGGCCAATCCGGCGGTGGAGCGCCGGGTCTCTGCGGGATCGCTGCGACTGGTCGGGATGTACTTCGACTTCGCCACCGCCCAGGCCTACGTGTTGGACGGCGGGACCGGCCGGTTCGCGCCGGTGCACGCGGAGGCCGGGCACGGCCACGAACCCGAGCCCGAACCGGAGCTGGCCGCCTGACGGTTCGGCCGATCGCCGACGGCGGAGAGGGGTACAGGGGCGCGTGGAGGATTCTCCAGCGCCCCTGATTGTGCGTCAGCCGCCGGTCCGGCGGTTGATCAGGTTGGCCAGGTCCGCCGGGGTGACGTAGCCGGGCCAGCGGTGGTCGTCGAACAGGTGGACACCGGCGTCCTGGTAGCACTGGTCGACGAGTTGCGAGCAGATCATGTGCTTGGTGGAGGCGACGTAGCGCCGCAGCAGCGGGCCCGCGGGGAGGCGCAGGCGGGCGGCGCCGAGGGCGAGGTAGTCGGCGAAGCTGTAGGGGGTGCCGAGGTAGGAGCGGGCAGCGGTGGTGATGGCGGCGCGCTGGTCGTCGGTGAGCGGTATGCGGCCGCTGGACCAGAGCACGGGGTGGCCGTCGTAGGAGCTGAGCGGGCTGAGCGCCGCCCCGCCGGGCTGGGCCTCGACCAGGAGGCCGTCGCCGACGAGGACGAAGGCGTGTTCGTAGTCGGAGAATCCGTCGCCGTTGAGGAATTGGCCGATCCGGATCAGGCGGCCGGTGCGGCCGTCCATGCGGACGACCGCGAAGTCGCCGGGCCGGGGTGAGGTGTCGGTCATGCGGAACCCCCGTCACTGTCGCGTACGGTGATGGGTTGCGTACCGTCAGTGGAGTACCGGGGCCGGGGGTCGTCAAGGTGCTGGGCGGGATTGACCGGAGCCGGGGGCGGGAAGGCGTCGGGAGGGCCGGCCGAGCGACGGCGGGAGGCGTCCACCAGGGGCGCAGCCTGCTGCCGGTCAAAGGTCTACACCAATTTTCCGGAGCCTCTTGTCAACACGGCTCTTGGCCTGGTGAGCTGTGCGCTGGGACACACGGGACCATCCCTCCGCACGGGGTTCCCGGTATTTGAGACTCGATGAGGAGTGCGCGTTGAGCAACGAGAGCCTGGCCAACCTGCTCAAGGAGGAGCGGCGCTTCGCCCCGCCCGCGGAGCTCGCCGCCTCCGCCAACGTCACCGCCGACGCCTACGCGCAGGCCTCCGAGGACCGGCTGGCCTTCTGGGCCGCGCAGGCCCGGCGACTGACCTGGGCGGTCGAGCCCACCGAGACCCTGGACTGGTCGAACCCGCCGTTCGCCAAGTGGTTCGCGGACGGCAAGCTCAACGTGGCGTACAACTGCGTCGACCGGCACGTGGAGGCCGGCAACGGCGACCGGGTCGCGATCCACTTCGAGGGCGAGCCGGGCGACAGCCGGGCCATCACCTACGCGGAGCTGAAGGACGAGGTCTCCCGGGCCGCCAACGCGCTGCTGGAACTGGGCGTGACCAAGGGCGACCGGGTGGCCGTCTACCTGCCGATGATCCCCGAGGCGGTGGTCTCGATGCTCGCCTGCGCCCGCATCGGCGCCGCCCACTCGGTGGTCTTCGGCGGCTTCTCGGCCGACGCGGTGGCCTCCCGCATCCAGGACGCCGACGCCAAGGTGGTGATCACCGCCGACGGCGGCTACCGCCGCGGCAAGCCGTCCGCGCTGAAGCCGGCCATCGACGAGGCGCTGACCAAGGTCGACGGCGTGCAGAAGGTCCTGGTGGTGCGCCGCACCGGCGAGGAGGTGGCCTGGACCGAGGGCCGCGACGTCTGGTGGCACGACGCGGTCGACGGCCAGTCCGCCGAGCACACCCCCGAGGCGCACGACGCCGAGCAGCCGCTGTTCATCCTGTACACCTCGGGCACCACGGGTAAGCCGAAGGGCATCCTGCACACCTCGGGCGGCTACCTGACCCAGGCGAGCTACACCCACCACGCGGTGTTCGACCTGAAGCCGGAGACCGACGTCTACTGGTGCACCGCCGACATCGGCTGGGTCACCGGCCACTCGTACATCGTCTACGGCCCGCTCTCCAACGGCGCCACCCAGGTGATCTACGAGGGCACCCCGGACACGCCGCACCAGGGCCGGTTCTGGGAGATCGTGCAGAAGTACGGCGTCACCATCCTCTACACCGCGCCGACCGCGATCCGCACCTTCATGAAGTGGGGCGACGACATCCCGGCCCGCTTCGACCTGTCGAGCCTGCGGGTGCTGGGCTCGGTCGGCGAGCCGATCAACCCCGAGGCGTGGGTCTGGTACCGCGAGCACATCGGGGCGGGCAAGACCCCGATCGTCGACACCTGGTGGCAGACGGAGACCGGCGCGATCATGATCAGCCCGCTGCCGGGCGTCACCGAGACCAAGCCGGGCTCGGCCCAGCGCGCCCTGCCGGGCATCGCGGCGACCGTGGTGGACGACGAGGCCCGCGAGGTGCCGAACGGCTCCGGCGGCTACCTGGTGCTGACCGAGCCGTGGCCGTCCATGCTGCGCACCATCTGGGGCGACGACCAGCGCTACATCGACACCTACTGGTCGCGGTTCGAGGGCCGCTACTTCGCCGGCGACGGCGCCAAAAAGGACGAGGACGGCGACATCTGGCTGCTCGGCCGGGTGGACGACGTGATGCTGGTGTCGGGCCACAACATCTCCACCACCGAGGTCGAGTCGGCGCTGGTCGGCCACCCGGCGGTCGCCGAGTCCGCCGTGGTCGGCGCCACCGACGCCACCACCGGCCAGGCGATCGTGGCGTTCGTGATCCTGCGCGGCAGCGCCAGCGACAGCGAGGAGCTGGTCGCCGAGCTGCGCAACCACGTCGGCCGGACGCTCGGCCCGATCGCCAAGCCGAAGCAGATCAAGGTGGTCTCCGAGCTGCCGAAGACCCGCTCCGGCAAGATCATGCGCCGTCTGCTGCGCGACATCGCGGAGGGCCGCGAGGTCGGCGACACCACCACGCTGGCCGACTCCACGGTGATGAACCTGATCCAGTCCCAGCTGCCGGGCGGCACCGAGGGCTGATCCGACGTCAGGCACCGGGCCGGGACCGCTCCGTGGGACAGGAGCGGCCCCGGCCCGTCGCCGTTCCTGGGGAGCCGAACACTCATAAAGTAGGACAGAACGACATACCTCTTGCCGCGCCACGTAGGATGTCAAGGAATCATCAAGGTTCTGAGGCGCGCCGGGAAGTCTGGTCGGCACTGCACCACCCGTGTATCCGCTGCCGCCCGCCTCAGGAGGTTCCCCCCGTGGCCAGCCCGTCCAACGAGCGCCGCCAGTTCCTCGGCCTGCTCCCGCTGCCCGAACGCCGCTTCATCGCCGACGCCCTGCGCACCGAGACAGTCGGCGGGGTGCTGCTGCTGGGCGCCGCGGTGGTCGCGCTGATCTGGGCGAACGTCTGGCCGCACGCCTACGAGACGGTGCGGGAGCTGAGTTTCGGCCCGTCGCAGCCGCTGCACCTGAACCTGCCTCTGGAGGCCTGGGCGCAGGACGGGCTGCTGACGATCTTCTTCTTCGTGGCCGGGATCGAGCTGAAGCGCGAGTTCGTGGCGGGCGAGCTGCGCACGCCGAGCGCGGCGCTGCTGCCGGTGGTGGCGGCGGTGTGCGGGGTGGCGCTGCCGGCGCTGCTGTACACGGTGGTGAACGTGGCCGGCGACGGGCACCCGGCGGGCTGGGCGATCCCGACCGCCACCGACATCGCGTTCGCGCTGGGCGTGCTGGCCGTGGTGGGCAGTCACCTGCCGTCGGCGCTGCGGGCGTTCCTGCTGACCCTGGCGGTGGTGGACGACCTGATCGCGATCCTGATCATCGCGGCCTTCTACTCGACCGGCATCACGTTCTGGGCGCTCGGCGCGGCGCTGGCGGGGCTGGTGCTGTTCTGGTTCCTGCACCGGCGCGGGGCGGGCCGCTGGTGGCTGATGGTGCCGCTGGGCGTGGTGATCTGGGCGCTGATGCACGAGAGCGGGGTCCACGCGACGGTGGCCGGTGTGGCGATGGGCCTGATCCTGCGCTGCCACCGCCAGGAGGGCGAGGAGCACTCCCCCGGCGAACGGATCGAGCACCTGGTGCGGCCGCTGTCGGCGGGCTTCGCGGTGCCGATGTTCGCGCTGCTCGCCGCGGGGGTGCCGGTGTCGGGGAAGGTGCTGGGCGAGGTGTTCACCGAGGCGGCGCCGCTGGGCATCGTCATCGGCCTGCTGGTCGGCAAGTCGGTGGGCATCTTCGGCGGCACCTGGCTGGCGGCCCGCTACACCCGCGCCACCCTGAACCCGCAGCTGACCTGGTCCGACATGTTCGCGCTGGCCACCGTGGCGGGCATCGGCTTCACGGTGTCGCTGCTGATCAGCGACCTGGCGTTCGTCGACGACCCGCACCTGGCGGAGCTGTGCAAGGAGGCCGTGCTGGTCGGCTCGCTGACCTGTGCGGTGGTCGGCACCCTGCTGCTCAAGCGCCGCAACCGGTACTACCGGCAGCTGTGCGAGGAGGAGGACCGGGACTCGGACGGCGACGGCATCCCCGATGTGTACCAACGGCAGGGGTGACACGCCGTTCAGCGGGCACCCGGAGTGGTGCCCGACTCGCCAGTAGGGGCATGATGCTGAGCTGACACACACGTGCGTGACACACCCTCAGCACGCCTCGTCCAGCCCGCGAAATGGAGACCGCCGATGGCCGCAGGAGCCACCAACCCGAACGGCGCCCGCGTCCCGCACGAGGGCGAGCGCACCGTCGGCGAGCTGTTCGCCGCCGCCTCCGCCGAGCTGTCCAGCCTGGTGCACGACGAGATCGCCCTGGCCAAGGCCGAGATCAAGGCGGACGTGGTGCGCGGCGGCATCGGCACCGCGGCCGGGGTGGTGGCGGGCGTGGTGGCGCTGGCGTCGATCCCGATGTTCTCGTTCGCCTTCGCCTGGGGCCTGCAGGCGCTGGGCATCACCACCGGCTGGTCGTTCGCCATCGTCGGCGGCGCGTACGTGCTGATCGCCGCGTTCCTGGCGTTCATGATGATCCGTTACTTCAAGAAGGTCCGGAAGCCGGAGCGCACCATCGCCGGTGCGCAGGCCACCGCGCAGGTGCTGAAGAACGCCAAGCCGCGGCCGGCCACCAAGGAGGAGATCGACCGGGCGCTGGGCCGGATCCAGTGACCGGCGGCCGGTAACGGTTTGCGCCCCGGTGCGAGTGCCGGGCAGGTACGGAGGACGCGGGTATGACAGGCTGCGGGTATGTCGTTGGACCAGAAGCCCGTGGATGAGCCCGCCCCCGTTCCCGCCCGGCCGGGTGCCGTGGAGCCGTGGAGCGTCCGCTCGGCCGGCCCGTGGACGCACCGCGATCTGGCCGCGAACGGCGCCCGCTTCCACATCGCCGAGCTGGGCGAGGGCCCGCTGGTGCTGCTGGTGCACGGCTGGCCGGAGTACTGGTGGGCGTGGCGGCACCAGCTGACGGCGCTCGCCGAGGCGGGCTTCCGGGCGGTGGCGCTGGACCTGCGCGGGATGGGCGGCTCGGACCGCACCCCGCGCGGCTACGACCCCGGCAACCTGGCGCTGGACGTCACCGGCGTGATCCGCTCGCTGGGCGAGCGGCAGGCGCACCTGGTGGGCCACGCCACCGGCGGCACGCTGGCCTGGGTGGCGGCGGTGATGCGCCCCTCGGTGATCCGCAGCCTGACGGTGGTGTCGGCCGCACACCCGCGGCACCTGCGGCGGGCGCTGCTGACGGACCGGCGGCAGATCGCCGCGTTCGAGCACGTGCTGGGCTTCCAGCGGCCGTGGATCCCGGAGCGCCGGCTGGTCGCGGACGACGGCGCGCTGGTCGGCGACTACCTGCGCGCCTGGACCGGGCCGAACATGCTGCCCGTCGAGGCGGTGACGGCCTATCGGCAGGCGATCCAGGTACCGAGCACCGCGCACTGCTCGATCGAGCCGTACCGCTGGCTGATGCGCTCGATGGCGCGGCCGGACGGCATCCAGTTCGCGCGCCGGATGAAGAAGCAGATCACCGCGCCGGTGCTGCACGTGCAGGGCGCCTCGGACCCGGTGCTGCTGCCGCGCACCGCGCTGGGGGCGGGCGAGTTCGTCTCCGCGCCGTACCGGTGGCGACTGCTTCCGGGCGTGGGGCACTTCCCGCACGAGGAGGTGCCGGAGGAGTTCACGGCGGAGCTGATCGGGTGGGTCCGGCAGCACAAGGACGGTTGAGGCTCCGGCGTCAACAGCGGTGTGTCGGGCTGGACTTGACGGAATTCATATGACAAGCGCATAAGCCAGCCGCATGGCGTCGGGGCGGTTACTCCGGGCGGCCCCAGGGAATCCCTCCGGTATGACCTGGATGCCCGATCGAGAAGCCCAGCCGCGCCGACGCCGCCGTGGCAGCAGCAGCTCGCAGCAGTACGTCCCGCAGCCGGACTGGCCCTACCAGCCGACCGAACGGACGCCACACGGCGCGGGTTACCGGCTCGGCATTCCAAAGATCATCGGACGGCGCGCCCGCTGGGTCGGCGCGAGGCTCCGCCGGGAGGGGTAGCGGCGGGAGCCGAACGCAGAGGGGCGCACAACCAGGGTTGTGCGCCCCTCTGTGGCCGGGCCCGCTCAGCTCAGCACGCCGGGCGAGATCGCCGTGGACCAGAGCAGCAGGCCGAAGGTCGCCACCGTCATCACCGGGACCAGGATCTTGGTCTCCACGTTGTTGCCGGTGCGCTTGATCAGCACGATCTCGTAGCGCTCCTTGTGCGGCCACAGCAGCGGCGAGCCCTGCTTGGTGAGGCAGTCGCCGAGCAGGTGGGCCAGGGTGCCGAGGGCCACCGCGTAGGGCAGCCAGCCCGGGGCGTTGGGCAGCCACTTGAGCATGCCGAAGGTGCCGAGCGCGGCCAGGCCGACCTGGACGATCCAGGCCGTCGGGCCGTCGCCCGGCGGGTGCAGGCGCAGCGCGCGGATCGCCATGGCGAGCAGGAAGAACGTCAGCCCGATGGTGAAGTTGCGGCCCACGAAGGTGATGCCGGCCCAGCTGCCGCCGCCCATCATGGCCACGAACAGCAGCGAGTGGGTGGCGTGCCGGTGCCCGCCGGAGACCCAGGAGACGAAGCGGCACAGCAGCTTGGAGATCGGGCCGAGGAAGTTGGCGATCGTCCCGTCATGGTGGTCGAGGTCCGGCAGCAGCGCCGCGCCGGCGCACAGCACGGTGCCCATCAGGACGTCGGCCGGCGTCAGGTGCATCCCCAGCAGCGGGGGGACGAACGGCGCGGTGGCCGCGAACAGCAGCGCGCCGCTGACCGCGTGCGAGTGACCCATCATGACGTCTGTCGAACCTCCCGTCGGCCCCGCCGGGGTCGGCCCGGCTGGGCCGTTCGGGTGAGCTCGGCCGACGCTACCAGGCGGGGCCGACGGATCGTCAGAGCTGCCGTGGAGGGCGGCCGGTCAGAGTGCGCAGCCCTCGGTGCTGACCTTGCCGACGGCGGTGGCGCCCCGGGCGACGTCGTCCTTCACCTCGGCGGCGGTCAGCACGTAGCCGGTGTCGGAGCTGTCCAGGGACTTGGCGAACACCACGCCGTACACCTGGCCGTCCGGGGTGAGCAGCGGGCCGCCGCTGTTGCCCTGGCGGACCAGGGAGCGGATCGAGTAGACGTCGCGGACCACCTGGCCGCGGTGGTAGATGTCGGGGCCGTTGGCCTGGATGCGGCCGCGGATGCGGGCGGGCTGGACGTTGAAGGAGCCGTTCTCGGGGAAGCCCGCGACGATCGCCGAGTCGTTGGTCCGCGCGTCGCCGGCGAAGGTCAGCGCCGGGGCGTTCAGCCGGGGGACGTCGAGCACCGCGATGTCGCGCTGCCAGTCGTAGCGGACCACGGTGGCGTCGTAGAGCTGTCCGACGCCGCCGATCTGCACGGTGGGCTCGTCGACGCCGCCGACCACGTGGGCGTTGGTCATCACCCGGTGCGGGGCGAACACGAACCCGGAGCCCTCCAGGGTCTTGCCGCAGGAGGGGGCGGTGCCGAGCACCTTCACCAGCGAGCCCCTGGCCTTCTGCACGCCGGCGCTGGCGGCCAGCGCCGGGTCGGGCGGCTCCACCTCGGTGATCGGCTCCTGCTCGAACGGGTTGAACACCTGCGGGAAGCCGTTGCGGGCGAGTTCCTTGCTGAAGTCGGAGAACCAGTTCGGGGCGTCGGACGGCAGCGCCGCCTGCACCGAGCCGAGCACCTTGGAGGTGCGCACCTGCTTGGAGACGGTGGGCAGCGAGGTGCCGGCCAGCGCCGAGCCGATCAGCCAGGCCACCAGCAGCATGGACAGCACGTTCACCAGCGAGCCGCCGACCGCGTCCAGGGTCTTGACCTTGCCGCCGCCGATCCGCCCGCGCAGCTTCCAGCCGAAGTGCGTGGTGATCGCCTGGCCGACCGCGGCGAGGACGATCACCACCACGACCGCGACCACCGAGGCGGTGGTGCCCGGGGACAGGTGGCGCAGGACCAGCGGGAGCAGCTGGACGGCGATCAGGCCGCCGCCGAGGAAGCCGAGCACGGAGAGCACGCCGACCACGAACCCCTGCCGATAGCCGGAGACGGCGAAGCCAAGTGCGGCGGCGATCAGCAGCAGATCCAGGACGTTCACCCGGATACCCTCCCACGACCCACCGGGCGGGGGACACCGGCCACCGGGTGTCGCCCGATCGGGTCAGCCGGCGGGCAACCCGCCCGGATTTGTTGAGACTGTCGGATCATCTGAACAGCTGACGATGGATCAGGGAGTCGTGCCATGGAACAGCCCAGGTGGGACGCGCCGGTCGTGGACCGCACCGAATTCCGGCCCGCCCTGGACATCCCGCCGCCCGACCGGCAGAACCGGCTCACCGTGCTGCTGCGCCTGCTGCTGCTGATCCCGCAGTTCGTCGTGCTGTGGCTGCTGTCGATCGTGGCGTTCGTGGTCGCGGTGATCGGCTGGTTCGGCGCCCTGGTCACCGGCCGGCTCCCCCGGTTCGCCGCCGAGTGGCTCGCCGGGTACGTCGGGTACGACACCCGGGTCTACGCCTCGATGCTGCTGGTGGTCGACCGCTACCCGCCGTTCCGCTTCGCGGCGCCCGACCACCCGGTGCGGGTCGAACTGCGGCCCGGTGAGCCGCTGAACCGGCTCGCGGTGTTCTTCCGGCTGCTGCTGGTGATCCCGGCCGCGATCGTCCAGGGGCTGCTGCAGGCCGGCTGGTGGACGCTCTCCCTCATCCACTGGCTGATCGTACTGGTCCTCGGCCGAATGCCGCAGGCGCTGTTCGAGGCCACCGCCGCCGTGCTGCGCTACCGGATGCGGTTCCAGGCGTACCTGCTGATGCTGACCTCCACCTATCCGAAGGGCGTGTTCGGCGACCCGCCGAACTCCGAGCCGCAGCGCTCCGCGACCCGGCCGCTGGTGCTGACCGGGGCCGCGAAGGCGCTGGTGGTGATCTACCTGGTGCTGGGCCTGTTCTCGTCGGCGGCCGGCTCGGCCAGCGACCAGTGGACCGACGAGGACGGCACCACCTACACCGGGGACGTGATCTCGACGCTCGCCCCGCTGCGGGCCGGGACCTGACCACTCAGGAGCCGTGGCGCAGCGACAGCGCCACGGCCTCCTCGGAGAGTTCGACGGTGCGCCGGCTGTCCCAGGGCCGTTCCAGGCCGCTGAAGTGCAGCACCCGGTCGATCACCCCCGCCGTGAAGCCCCACACCAGCCGGTCGGCCACCAGGAACGCCGGGCCGGTGAACCCCGACGGGTGGCGCAGCCGGGCCCGGTTCGCCGGGTCGGTGAGCTCCGCCAGCGGCACCCGGAACACCGCGCCGGTCTCCGCCGGGTCCACCACCGCGACCGGCGACTCGCGCCGCCACCAGCCGAGCACCGGCGTCACCACGAAGCCGCTCACCGGGATGTACAGGGCGGGCAGCCGGGCGAACAGCTGCACGCCGGCCGGGTCGAGCCCGGTCTCCTCGGCGGCTTCGCGCAGCGCCGCCGCCAGCGGGCCGGAGGTGGCCGGGTCGCCGTCCTCCGGGTCCAGCGCGCCGCCGGGGAAGGACGGCTGGCCGGCGTGCGAGCGCAGGCTGCGGGCGCGTTCGATCAGCAGCAGGTCCGGGCCGGCCGGGCCCTCGCCGAACAGCATCAGCACCGCCGACGGGCGGCCGCCCTCGGCGGGCGGCAGGAACCGGCTGAGCTGCTCCGGCACCGCCCGCTCGGCGGCGTCGCGCACCGGCAGCAACCAGGCGGGCAGGCCGTCCCGGAGGACCGCGGGCGCCGTCATGCCGCGCCCTCCGCGTTCTTCCGGGCGGCGCGCACCGCGGCCGGGGCGGTGTCGGGCAGCGGGTGGCCGGCGGCGAGCTCGGCGCGGGCGGCCGCCTCGCCGGGGAAGTCGGCCGGGGGGCGCAGGCGCTGGCCGGGCTGGCCGGCGAGCTCGTACTTGAGCAGTTTGCGGGCCTTCTCCGGCTCGGTCTCGCCGATGCCGTAGGAGGGGCAGAGCGGCGCGATCGCGCAGGCGCCGCAGGCGGGCTTGCGGGCGTGGCAGACCCGGCGGCCGTGGAACACGACCCGGTGCGAGAGCATCGTCCACTCCGACTTCGGGAAGATCGCCGCGACGTCGGCCTCGACCTGCTCCGGGTCCTCGGCGGTGGTCCAGCCGAAGCGGCGGGCGAGGCGTCCGAAGTGCGTGTCGACGGTGATTCCGGCGCCGCCGAACGCATTGCCGATCACCACGTTGGCGGTCTTGCGGCCGACGCCGGGCAGGGTGACCAGGTCCTCCAGCTTGCGCGGCACCTCGCCCTCGTAGCGGTCGCGGAGCGCGATCGCCAGGCCGATCAGGGACTTCGCCTTGGCCCGGAAGAAGCCGGTGGGCCGGATGATCTCCTCCAGCTCCTCGGGGACGGCCGCCGCGAGGTCCTCCGGCGCCGGGTACTTCGCGAACAGCGCCGGGGTGGTCTGATTGACCCTCAGATCGGTGGTCTGCGCCGACAGCACGGTCGCCACCAGCAGTTGGAACGGCCCGTCGAAGTCCAACTCGGGGTGCGCGTACGGGTACAGCTCCGCCAGTTCACGGTTGATCCTCCGGGCCCGGCGCACCATCCCGAGGTGCGTCTCGGGCTTCTTCCGCCCGGCCTTCGCGACCTTGCTCTCTGCCATGCACGAAGGCTACGCCGATCCGTCCGGCCGGCGGTCGGGTTTGCGCCGCGTCCGTCGACGACGGCGGACCGCCCGGCGCTCCGCGGGGAGCGCCGGGCGGTGACGGGGCGGCAGGTCAGGCGGCGGCCTCGGCGGGGGCGGCGGCCGGGGCCGGGGTGCGGAGGGTGAGGAGGGAGGCGACGGCGCCGAGCAGGGCCAGGGCGGCGGCGCCGACGAAGGCGGCGGAGAAGCCGTGGGTGAGGGCGACCGGGTCGCCGAGCTCGCGGGAGCCGTTGGCGGCGGCGACGGCGGTCATCGCGGCCAGGCCGAGGGCCGAACCCACCTGGTAGGAGGTGTTGACGATGCCGGAGGCGAGACCGCCCTCGGCGGGGTTCGGGACGGCCAGCGCGGTGCCCAGCGAGGGGATGAAGGCCAGCGACATGCCGACCGCGGCGAGCAGCGAGGCGGGCAGGACGTCGACCGTGAAGCTGCCGTCCGGGCGGGCCAGCGACAGCCAGTACATGCCGCCGGCGAGCGCGGCCAGGCCGGTGACGATCAGCGGCTTCGGGCCGAAGCGGGCGATCAGGCGGGGTGCCAGGACGATCATCATCAGCATGATCGCGGCGGTCATCGGCAGCAGCGCGGCGCCCGAGGCGAACGCCTTCAGGCCGAGCACCTGCTGCAGGTAGAGGTTGAGGAAGAACCACATCGGGATCCACGCGGCGGCCATCAGCAGCTGGGCCAGGTTGGCGCCCGCCAGGTTGGGGCTCCGCCAGATGCCGAGGCGCATCAGCGGCTCGCGGCGGCGGGACTGGATCAGCAGGAAGGCGGCGATCAGCAGCAGGCCGCCGGCCAGCACCAGCCAGGTCTGCGCCGAGCCCCAGCCGATCTCCGGGGCGCGGACGACGGCGAACACGGTGACCGCGAGGCCGGCGGTGACGGTGACCGCGCCCAGCCAGTCGATCGAGCCGCGGCGGGCCGCGGCGGCGGGCATCACCGACGGGGTGACGGCGAGCACGGCCAGCGCCACCGGGACGTTGACCCAGAACACCCACTCCCAGCTGGCGTACTGGGTGATCAGGCCGCCGAGGAACACGCCCGCGGTGCCGCCGGCCGGGGCGGCCGCGCCGTACAGGGCGAAGGCCCTGGGGAGTTCGGTGGGGCGGCCGCCGAACAGGGTCATCAGCAGGGTGAGCGCGGCGGGGGCGATCAGCGCGGAGCCGGCGCCCTGGGCGGCGCGGCCGACCAGTTCGACCCAGGCGGTGCCGGCCAGTCCGGCCACCAGCGAGCCGAGGGCGAGGACGGTCCAGCCGGCGGCGAACACGCGCTTCGCACCGAGCAGGTCGGACAGGCGTCCGCCGAGCAGCAGCAGGCCGCCGAACGCGATCACGTAGGCGTTGAACACCCAGGACAGGTTCTCCTGCGAGAACCCGAGCGCGACCTGCATCTTCGGCAGGGCCACCCCGATGATCGAGGTGTCCATGATGACCATGAACTGGGCGAGGGCGATGAGGGCGAGCGCCGTCCAGCGGCGCGGTGCGGGTGGTGCGCTGAGGTCGGACATGGCCGGGAACTCCTCTGGAGATATACCGGGAGGGGGTATGCAGCGGACGTGGGGGTGCGCCGTTTCCGGGCGCACCGGGGGCCGGGAAGGCCGGTCAGTGCCGGTGGGCCGTCTCGGCGGGCGCGGGGGCGGCGGGGCCGGCGGCGGTCGTGGCGCCGGCGGTGAGGGTGAACGCCGCGGTGTGGACGGCGCCCGCGTGCCGGAAGTCCAGGAACAGGCGGTAGTCGCCCGCACTGGGCGCGGTGGCGGTGAAGCCGACCTCCGGCCCGGGGGCGGTGACGCCGTCGCCGGGCTCGCCGTCCGGGTGGACGTGCAGGTAGCCGAGGTCGCCGGCGCGCAGCACCACGAGGTGGCCGTAGGCGGCGAGGTAGGGGTCGAGGTCGGCGACCGGCCGGCCGTCCTTGGTGACGGTGAAGGCGAGGCGGCCGGCCCGTCCGGGCGTCAGGTCGCCGGCGAGGGTGACGGTGTAGCCGTCCACGGTCACCGTGCGGCCGGTCTGCGGGAGGGCGGCCGGCCGGTAGTCGCCGGTGGCGTGCAGGTCCGCGCCGAGGGTGAGCGGCCCGGTTCCGGCGGCCGGGGTGAAGTCGGCGAACACCCGGTAGTCGCCGGCCTTGGCGATGGTGGCCGGGACGGTCCAGGTGCCGTCCGCCGCGCGGACCGGGTGGACGTGCTGGAAGTCCGTCAGGTCGCGGCTGGCGACGATCAGGTGGAGCTCCTTCTCGTGCGCCGGCGTGTACGCGGTGAGCGGCTTGCCGTCCGGGGCCAGCACGCGGAAGCTCAGTTCGGTCGGGCCGGCGGCCGGGACCACGGTGCGGTCGAGGCTGAGGGTGTAGCCGCGGTCGGAGATCTGCAGGCCGCCGACCGGGTGCTCCTCGTGGCCGCCGTGGTCGTCCTGCGGGGCGGGCGTGCCGGCGTGGCCGCCATGGGCGGCGGGCGGCGCGGCCGGGGTGGTGCCGACGGCGTGGCCGACTCCGTAGGCGGCCCCGAAGGCGAGGGCGAGGCCCGAGGCGAAGACGGCGACCTTGAGTGCGGTGTTCATGGCGGGCTCCGTTGCGGTTGGCGTGCCTTGCGACACCGAGGAGTAGATACCCCCCAGGGGTATGTGTCAAGCGTGAGCGGGACGAGATTCGAAGGGGGGCGGACCGCCGAGGGGCGGCCCGTGCGGGAAACGGCGAGGTCAGCGGTGGCGCACCCCGGCAGTCGCGGTCGGCCCGGAATTTTTCGAGGTCAGGAGCGGTGCACGGGCGAGAACAGGAACCGCGCGCACGAGCGGGGCCGACTCGCGGACCCATGGCGAGCGACGCTTGCATTGCATACCCCCCAGGGGTATAAATGTTGCTACCGGAGGGGATACCCCCGCCAGGTATCGAGACCAGCTACGGAGGATCCCATGTCCTGCTGCTCCAGCGACGGCACCTGCTCGACCACCGCGACCGCCACCGCCCCGGCCGCCGTCACCACGGTGTTCGCCGTGTCCGGGATGACCTGCGGCCACTGCGAGCAGTCCGTCGGCAAGGCGCTCGGGGCGCTCGACGGCGTGCAGACGGTCCAGGTGGACCTGAAGAACGGGCTGGTCACCGTCGCTTCGGCGGCCGAGCTCGACGACGAGACGGTGCGCACGGCCGTCGACGAGGCCGGCTACGAGCTGACCGGCCGCGCCTGAGAAGTGCAGTGCCCGGCCGCCGGCCGGGATGTCCGAGACCACGAGGAGCCCCTGATGACCACCCAGGCAGCACCCGCCTCCACCGAGGTGGAACTCCGCATCGGCGGCATGACCTGCGCCTCCTGCGCCGCGCGGATCGAGAAGAAGCTCAACCGCATGGACGGCGTGCAGGCCAGCGTCAACTACGCCACCGAGAAGGCCAAGGTGGTCATCGACGGGCCCGTCGAGGTCTCCGACCTGATCGCCACCGTGGAGGCCACCGGCTACACGGCCGCCCTGCCGGAGCCCCCGGCCCAGGAGCAGGCCGGGCCGGCCGGGGAGCCGGCCGACGAACTCGCGCCGCTCCGCCAGCGGCTGATCACCGCGCTGGCGCTGGCCGTGCCGGTGATCGCCATGGCGATGGTGCCGGCCCTGCAGTTCGACAACTGGCAGTGGCTGTCGCTGACGCTGGCCGCGCCGGTGGTGACGTACGCGGCCTGGCCGTTCCACCGGGCCGCCTGGACCAACGCCAAGCACGGCGCGGCGACCATGGACACCCTGGTCTCGCTGGGCACCGGCGCCGCGTTCCTGTGGTCGCTGTGGGCGCTGTTCTTCGGCGACGCGGGCATGCCGGGCATGCGGCACGGCTTCGAGTTCACCATCGCCCGCTCCGACGGCGCGTCGAACATCTACCTGGAGGCGGCGGCCGGCGTCACCGCGTTCATCCTGGCCGGGCGGTACTTCGAGGCCCGGTCGAAGCGGACCGCGGGCGCGGCGCTGAAGGCGCTGCTGGAGCTGGGCGCGAAGGACGTGTCGGTGCTCCGGGACGGCCGCGAGGTGCGGCTGCCGATCGCCCAACTGGCGGTCGGGGACCGGTTCGTGGTCCGCCCGGGCGAGAAGATCGCCACCGACGGCACGGTGGTCGAGGGCAGCTCCGCGGTGGACGCCTCGATGCTGACCGGCGAGTCCGTGCCGGTCGAGGTCGGCCCCGGGGACGCGGTGACCGGCGCGACCGTGAACGCCGGTGGACGGCTGGTGGTCGAGGCCACCCGGGTCGGCGCGGACACCCAGCTGGCGCGGACGGCGAAGCTGGTCGAGGACGCGCAGAACGGCAAGGCCGCCGCCCAGCGCCTCGCCGACCGGATCTCCGGCGTGTTCGTGCCGGTCGTGATCACCCTGGCGCTGGCCACCCTCGGCTACTGGCTGGGCACCGGCGAGGGCTGGACCGCCGCCTTCACCGCGGCCGTCGCGGTGCTGATCATCGCCTGCCCCTGTGCCCTGGGCCTGGCCACCCCGACCGCCCTGCTGGTCGGCACCGGCCGCGGCGCCCAGCTCGGCATCCTGATCAAGGGCCCCGAGGTGCTGGAGAACACCCGCAAGGTCGACACCATCGTGCTGGACAAGACCGGCACCGTGACCACCGGCCGGATGGCGCTCGTCGCCGTGCACACCGCCGAGGGCGCCACCGAGGACGAGGCCCTGCGACTGGCCGGCGCCCTG
Organism: Kitasatospora sp. NPDC059646; assembly: GCF_042734615.1. Classification (NCBI taxonomy): domain Bacteria; kingdom Bacillati; phylum Actinomycetota; class Actinomycetes; order Kitasatosporales; family Streptomycetaceae; genus Kitasatospora; species Kitasatospora sp. NPDC059646. Next base: position 311 of record NZ_JBHWDS010000007.1, on the reverse strand, counting down.
GAGCACGCCTCCGAGCACCCGATCGCCCAGGCGGTGGCCGCCGCCGCACAGGAGAAGTTCGGCGAGCTGCAGCCGGTCGAGGGCTTCGAGAACGTCCCGGGCCTGGGCGTGCAGGGCGTCGTCGACGGCCACGCGGTGGTCGCCGGGCGCGAGGCGCTGCTCGCCGAGTGGGCGCAGCACCTGCCGGCGGAGCTGCTGGCCGCGAAGGCCGCGGCGGAGCGGGCCGGCCGCACCGCGATCGCGGTCGGCTGGGACGGTGCGGCGCGGGCCGTGCTGGAGGTGGCGGACGCGGTGAAGCCGACCAGTGCGGA